>NC_011146.1:4262575-4615150 GCF_000020725.1 Citrifermentans bemidjiense Bem
CGGGGAGTCCCGAGCCTGGCGCTGGTCGACCAGTGGCAAAACTACGCTGTGCGCTTCAGCGGCCCCGGAGAGGGTGAGAGGCTCGCCTACCTGCCTGATTTCATTAACTGTATCGACGAAGTGGGCGCCGTCGAGATGATCCGGGAGGGGTTCCAGCCGGGGATGCTGGTCCGCTTCGGGCACCCCTCGCTTTCCCAGCTGCGGCGGCAGGCCCGCAACTTGCAGAGAGAGGAGATCAGGCGACGGCTTGGGATACCGGCGACGCAGCAGGTAGCACTCTTCGTTTCCGAGGCGATCCGTGAGCACTACGGACGCAGCCGAGGGTACGACCAGTACGATTCACTCGGGCTCTTTCTCGACCTAGTCGCCGACTCCGGCACCGGGATTAAGCCGGTGATCAAACTGCACCCCAAGGATGAAGCGTCCCTGTTCGATCCGATGCTGCGCAGCAGGAACCTGCAGCCTCTCATGATCGCCAACGAGCTCAGCTCCCTGGAATGCATCGCGCTTGCCGACCGGGTCTACGGCATGACCTCCATCATGCTCATCGAGGCGTACCTGCTCGGCAAGCCGGTACTTTCACTGCAACCAGGCCTCGCGGTCGAGGACCCGCTGGTCCTTTCCCGGCACGGCATGGTCCCCCGGCTGGGCACTCCGGAGCAGGCGATGACGGCAGCGACCGAAACACCCCCTTTGCTGTCTTTAAAAGTCGAGTTCGAGATCGACCGTTTTTTGCAATTCATCCGAGACGTCGTTACAAACGCAAAGGGAAAGAGCCACTATGCAGCTTGATGACATCCTCCTGAAGAACGCGCCCCTGAAAAACCTGCACGCCGGCAAAAGGTGCTTCATCGTTGGGAACGGGCCTTCTATTAAATCCCAGGACCTCACCCTTCTGAAGGACGAGGTGACCATCGTGGTGTCGTCCTTTTTCCGGCACCCCGACGCGAAGCTCATCGATCCCGCCTACTGGGTCATCGCCGATCCAGGCTTCTGGATGAGGCCGGAAGAGACCTTCTACCCCGCCCTGCAGTTCGCGCAGGACAAGTGCGTAAGCCCGAAGCTCTTTTTCCCCTCCGGCGCCTTCCCGTTTCTGTGCCAGACCAACCCGGGGCCGCTTATTGACCTGCACTTCTACCACTACGACGAAACCCGGAGCATCGAGGCGCCCCTCGATTTTTCCACCGGCATCCTCCCCTTCGGCCAGAACGTGGTGATCGTCAGCCTGATGCTCGCATTCCACCTCGGGTGCAACCCGATCTACTTCGTCGGGTGCGACCACGACTTCATGCGGGTCACAGAGGCAGAGTACGAGAACCAGCGGGTGGAGCACTTCTATCCCGAGTCGAAAAAATGCGTCGACTATCTGACCTGGAACCAGTGGCGGGGAGCCATGGCAATGATGGACTACCAGTACCAGCAGCTCAACAACTATGCCCGGATCTGGGGCTTCAACGTCTTCAACGCGACGGCAGGCGGATGTCTCGACCATTACCCGCGGGTCAACTACGAGTCCCTCTTCCTCAGTGACACGCCCAGTGCGCCCGCTTGCGACCCCCGGGAACCGTTCCGGCTCATTCAGGCGGCCCAAGCGCTTATGAAGGCCGAGGATTACAAGACAGCCCTGGACCTGCTCGACCAGGCCATGGCCCGGAACTTGAACCGCTTGGAGCGGGTGGAAGGGCTTTACTACCACAAGGCGATCTGCCTGACGAGCCTCGGCAGAGTCCATGAGGCGCTCATCTGGGCTCGCCAGGACCTCCTTTGCAACCCAGGGAACGAGGCGAACGCGCAACCCCTTATACGAAGACTCGAGGGCTTCCTCAGCTGACAAAGGAACTTGCCTCACGCCTAAAGGAGACGGTATGGACGCAGCAGCCTCACACGGAACCACGGTTCACCAATATATGGAGTATTTCGTGCGGCAAGACCCCGACGCGCTCTGCTGTTCCTTGCGCGTCAAAGGGGCCTGGGCAGATTACTCACGCCTCGAATTCTGGGACCACGTCTGCCGGTATGCCACTCTCTTCTTAGATCTAGAGCACCAGAGCGTCATCCTCTTCGCCAAGAAGCTCGACATCCACCTGCTGACCGCCTACATCGGAGCCATGAAGGCGGGGCATCTTCCGGCGCAGGTCAGTTTCCCGTCGGCAAAAGTCAACGAAACCGAATATCGGAAGAAGATCGACCACATCAGGGAGATCACCCGGTTCGGGGCGGTCTTCACCGAGGCGGAGGAAAATCACCTGCAGAAGTACCTCGGCTCGGAGCTGGTATTTACCCCCGCCTGCGAACCGGCCGAAGGGCGCGCCCTCCCCGCAGCGGCGGCAAACCCCGAGAACGCGCTGATCCAGTTCTCCTCCGGTTCCACGGGGCTGCAAAAGGGTGTGATCCTCACCCACGAGGCGGTGGTCGAGCACATGCAAAGCTACGCCTCCAGCCTGAGGGTCGGGAAGGGGGACGCCATCGCCACCTGGCTTCCCCTCTACCACGACATGGGGCTCATCGCCTGCTACCTGATGCCGCTCATGACCGGGATCCCCTTCTATCAGCTCGACCCCTTCGACTGGATCATGCAGCCGGACCTCCTGCTCCAGTTGATCGAGGAGAGAAGGCCCACCATCTGCTACCTCCCGAACTTCACCTACCAGGTGCTGGCCAATAAGGGGAAGGTGCGGGATCTCTCCAGCGTCAGGCTCTGGATCAACTGCTCGGAGCCGGCGCGGGCCAAGAGCCACCAGATGTTCGCCCAACGCTTCCCAAGCGTGAGGCGCGACGCGCTCACCGTCTGCTACGCCCTTGCCGAGAACACCTTCGCCGCGACGCAGACGCTCCCCTGGGAGGGGAATTCGACCAAGGTGCATCCCACCCGCAACGTCCTCTCCTGCGGCAAGCCGATCCCCGGCGTCGAGGTGCGCATCTTCGATGCGATGGAGAACGGCGACGGCGAGATGGGGCTGCGCTCGCCGTTTCTCTACCACCGCTTCCTGGACGGGACGCGGCCGCTCAGGGACGGCTTCTGCCTGACCGGTGACCTGGGCTTCATCGGGGAAGACGGCGAGGTCTACATCACCGGGCGCAAGAAGGACATCATCATCGTGCACGGCAAGAACATCTATCCGCAGGACGTCGAGTACGTCGCCTCGGAGGCCCCGGGCGCATACTCCGGGCGCACCGTCTGCTTCGGGATCTGGGACGACGAGATCGGGAGCGAGGAGCTCTACGTCATCGTGGAACGCGAGAGCACTGCGAACCCGACCGCCATCAAGATCGCCGTGCAGAAAGCGGTCATGGAGGAGGTGGGGACGGTGCCGAAGAGGGTCGAGGTGGTGGAGCATATGACGCTGGTCAAGACCTCGAGCGGCAAGATCTCCCGCTCCCGCAACAAGGAACTCTACCAGGGCAAAGGTTTCCAACTTCTATGATCATCATCGGCAACTCCAACGTGAACACCTTCAAACAGCAGGGGGTCGTCGCCGCGACCGACGCCGAGAAGGTCTCGGTGCTCTGGGTGGGCGCCCTTACCGCCTCGGACTTCCGCACCGACCACCCGGCGGCGCACAAGGTGCGCGCCATCTTCTCCGGCAACAAGGAGTGGAAGTTCCTGAGCATCGGGACCCACGACATCCACGAACTCTGCGCCGCCGCCGCGATGCAGCGGCTGGACGAGGCCTTCGCCAACCTGAACGAGTTCTACAGGAAGCTCTTCCGCGAGTTCGCCGCCTCGGGGAACTTCGGCTGGCTCATCTTCCCCTTCCCCGCGCAAGAGATCACCTTACCCAACGTCACTGCCGATGAGATCCTCGGCATCGCGAGTAACTTCTACAACCAGATCAAAAAGTGGTGCCAGGAGGAGGGGATCCCGGTCATCGACCCGCACCAGCGGATCCTCGGCGCCGACGGCCAGCCCCTGCCGCACCTGCTGCAAAAAGACGGCATCCACCTGAACGTGGAGGCGGCCCGGATCTACCTGGAGGAGATCTCCGCCTTGACCGGGACGCCGCTTCGGTTCCAGGGGGAAGGCCCCGTTTTCGAGCCTGCCGACGAGCCGGAATCGTTCGCATCGCTGCTACTGAACGCGCTCGACGTCCCCCACCGGCGCGGGGCGAACCTGGATGGGCTAGAGGAGCGCCTGATCGGATTCGTGGGGGAGCTTTTGCGCGGCAAGGGGCTGGAACTCGAGGTCGACGCGGAGACGGAGCTGGTCGACTCGGGGCTGCTCGACTCCCTGAACCTCGTCGAGACCTACACCTTCGCCGTGAACAGCGTCGGGATGGAGATCGTCTACGACGTCGACCTGAGAACGCTCGACACGGTGCAAAAGATCTGCTGCTTCATCGCCGAACATGGGGGCGGCGAGGAGCCCGACGGTCCCACCTTCGAGGATTTCATCACTTCCATGCGGGGGGATTTCTGCGACCCCGCCCAAAGAGACGCCATCGAGGCGGCCGACTACCGGATCGCCACCATGAATAAAGAGCGGGTGCAGGAGTTCATCCGCCACTTCGAGATCGTCTCCTACAGCTTCAACTGCAACTACGGAATCATCTACTTCTGGCTTTCGCTCTTCGCCGCCAACAACCGCAACTACGGCACCGCGCTCGAGCTTTTGCGCCACGGCAGCACCGCCGATCTGGTCTACCCGGTGACCGGGGAGCACGTGCAGCACTACCTCGAGCGCTGGGAGAAGCTCCAAAACCTCGGCAGTGCGGCGCCGCAGCAAGAGGTGGCGCGGCAGCAAGAGGTGGCGCCGCAGCAAGCCGTGTTGCCGCCGCGCATCTCCGTGGTGATCCCGTCCTACAACTACGGCCGCTACCTCGAGACCTGCCTGGATTCGATCCTGTCCCAGAACTACCCGAACCTGGAGCTCCTGGTCCTGGACGGCGGGAGCAGCGACAACACCGTCGAGATACTCAAGCGCTACGACAAGCACTTAGCCTTCTGGCGCAGCTGCCCCGACGCCGGGCAGTACAGCGCCATCGAAGAGGGACTGAACCGGGCAAGCGGCGAGATCATGACCTGGCTCAATGCCGACGACATGTTCCACCCCGGCGCCTTCGACGCCGTCTCCCGCATCTTCATGACCTCCGCCGAGGTGGAGTGGCTCATGGGCAGGCCCAACAGCTTTGACGAGGCGGGGAGGCAAAAGCACGTGCACAGCTACCTTCCGCTCAACTCGCGCGCCAAGTACCTGGCGGACGAGGAGTTCATCCAGCAGGAGGGGGTTTTCTGGCGCCGCGGGCTCTGGGAAAGAAGCGGGGCCTGCATCGACCGGGAGCTGCCGCTTGCGGCCGATCTGGAGCTTTGGGCCCGCTTCTTCAGAAGCGCCAGGCTCTTCTCGGTAGACGCGCTCATCGCCGGTTTCCGCGACCACCCGTTGCAGAAATCCAAGGACAAGGCTGGTTACACGGCCGAGGCGAACCGGGTGCTGGCGCGGGAAAAGGCGCTCTTCGTGCGCGAGCCGCGCCCCTTCTCTCCCCCCGCACCGCTCCCCATCCTCCTGGACGGGGACAAGGTCATCCTGTGAAGGGCTCCGGGAAAAAGTACCTGGTCTCCGCCATCGTCTCCACCTATAAGGCGGAACGCTTCCTGCGCGGCAAGCTTGAGGACCTGGAGGCGCAGACCATAGCGGGCGAGCTGGAGATAGTCGTCATCGATTCGGGCTCGCCCGAAAACGAGCGCGCCATCGTGGAGGAGTTCCAGAAGCGCTATGACAACATCCGCTACCTCCGAACCAAGGAGCGCGAGACGGTGTACCAGGCCTGGAACCGCGGCATCCGCATGGCGACCGGCGAGTTCGTCACCAACGCCAACACGGACGACCGCCTCAGAAACGACGCCTACGAGGTCCTGGCGCGCACGCTCAGGGAGCACCCGGAGCGCGTGCTCTCCTACCCGGACATGCGCATCACGAAGCAGGAGAACGCCACCTTTGACCGGCACGCCTCCTTCGGCTTCCGGGACTGGCCCGAGTTCGACCGGCTGAACCTCCTGGAGCTCTGCTGCGTCGGGCCCTTCCCGCTTTGGAGGCGCTCGCTGCACGAAAAGATCGGCTACTTCGACGAGCGCTTCAAAAGCGCCGCAGACTACGAATTCTGGCTGCGCGCCGCACTTCAGTACGACTTCATCCACGTCCCCGAGTTCCTGGGGCTTTACTGGCTTTCGGAGGAGACCGTATCGAGGAGGGGGGATCTCCCCACTCTCGAATACCTGGAGGTGCAGAAGGAGTACCGTGCGCGTTTCGCGCCAGTCACCCCTCCCCCTGTGGAACCGACGGCCGGGGAGTGGGACGCCTTCCACGCCCTGACAACGCGCCTGAAAGCTGGGGACGCCACGGTGCTCCCCGAACTGGAGCGCTTCAACGCAAACCACCCGCGCGCCGCAGCCCCCCACCTGGAGCTGGCCCGGATCTACTACCGTATGGGAGAGATCGGCTACGCCAAGAAGCACTTCGAGAAGGCCTCCATCGTTGATCCCTTTTCCAAGACATACCGCGACAGCCTCATCTCCTTCATGAAAAGCGAGTTGTACCAGGCGCTGCAGCACCAGACCGCCGTGCTGAGTGCGAACCCCGACGACCTGGAAGCGCACCTTTGCGCCGGGATGACCCTCATCCTGATGGATCGCCACCAAGCGGCCCTGGAGCACTACCGGCGCGCCCTGGAAATCAGCCCGGGGAACGCTCTCGCCGTGGAAAACATCTCCTTCGTGGAACGCCAGTTGCTCCAAGAAAAGCCCGGCAGTTACTACGCCTGCAAGCGCCCCGAGGTGCGGCGTCTGGTGAGCCGCCGCGCGCGCCGGGTGCTGGACGTGGGGTGCGCCGCGGGAGAACTGGGACAGGCCCTGAAGAAGCGACAGGGAGCCGAGGTCTGGGGGGTGGAGCCCAACGGCGTGGCGGCGGCGGCAGCTAGCCGGGCACTGGACCGGGTGTTGGAGGCGACCATCGAAGATGCGCTCTCCTCTTTGCCGCAGGGGCATTTCGACAGCATCGTCGCCGGCGACGTCCTGGAGCATCTGGTCGACCCGGAACGTGTGTTGCACGAGCTGTCCGGGAAGCTCACCTCGTCCGGCGAAATCATCGTCTCCCTCCCCAACGTCAGGCACTGGAGCGTGGTGCAGGGGCTTTTGGAGGGGTCGTGGGAGTACGCCGACGCTGGGATCCTGGACCGGACCCACCTCAGGTTCTTCACTCGGAAAAGTGCCGTCGCGCTCTTCGAAGCGACGGGGTACGCCGTGGAGAGCGTGGAGCCGATAGCCCTTTCCGGCGACGAGGGAATGCCGAAGGCGCTCTTAAAGGCGCTAGCCGAGGGAGGTGTGCTGGAATCGACCCTCGCGGAGGAGAGCGCCGCCTACCAGTACCTGTTCCGCCTGGCCCCCAAGGCCTCCCGGCTCACCTCCATCGTCATCCTCACCTGGAACGAGCTCTCCTGCACCCGCGAGTGCCTGGAGAGCATACAGAGGTACACCCCCGAGCCGCACGAGGTGATCCTGGTGGACAACGGCTCCAGCGACGGGACCATCCCCTTCCTGCGCGAGTTCTGCGCGGGAAAAGAGAACTACCGCCTCATCGAGAACGGCAAGAACCTCGGCTTCGCCGCGGGGTGCAACATCGGCATGCGCGCAGCCCGGGGGGGGCATGTCCTGCTTCTCAACAACGACACCGTGGTGACCCGCGGCTGGCTTTCCGGCATGATCGAGGCGCTTCAGCGCGACCCCAAGGCGGGAATCGTCGGCCCCATGACCAACGAGATCGCGGGGCCGCAGAAGCTCGCCCAGGTCCCCTACCGCGGCATGGAAGAGCTGCAGGCCTTCGCGGAGCGCTTCAGAAGCGAGCACTACGGGCGCCGCATCGAGGTCGACCGCGTGGTCGGCTTCTGCATGCTCTTCACCCGCGAGCTGCTGGAGACGGTAGGGGAATTGGACGAGCGCTTCGGCTCCGGCAACTTCGAGGACGACGACTTCTGCCTGAGGGCTGCACTTGCCGGGTACCGCTGCCTCATCGCCGGCGACGTCTTCATCCACCACTACGGCAGCCGCTCCTTCGCCGGCAACCGGGTGGACTACGCGGCCGCCATGTGGAAGAACCGCAAGGCCTTCGACGCCAAGTGGGACTTAGCAGCGCTGGAGCAGGGGACGGCGGCGCGGGTGGTGACCCACAACGCGATGTTGAGGGGGGCGAAACTCGCCCGCCGCGGGAAACTGAACGACGCGGTGGAACTGATGCTGCAGGAGGGTATCCGCTTCTCCCCCGCCTCCCCCGCCCCCTACCTGGCGCTCGCCGGGATCCTTTGCGAGGCGGGGAACTGGCGCGAGGCCCTGGAGGTCTTGGAGCAGGTCCCGGCCGGCTGCGAGCTGGACGCGGCCCTGATGCGGGGGCGCGCCTTCAAGGAATCGGGGGAACCGGCGCAGGCTGTCGAAGCCGCCAAGCAGGCCGAGGGGATCGACCCGGAGGCCCCGGGAACGCTCCATCTCAATGGGGTGCTGGCGCTCTCCCAGGGGGAAGCCGAGAAGGGGGAGGAACTCTTGCGGCGCGCCATCACCGCCGACCCCGGGTTCGCCCTCCCCTACGGCGCCCTGGCCCAAACAGCCTGGGAGCGAGGCGAGCGCGAACAGGGGGTGAGGCTCGCCGAACTCGCCTTTGTGCTGTCACCCTTGGAACTCTCCGCGCTCGGCCGCTACCACGAATTCGCCACCGCCTGCGGCCAGCTTCCCCGCGAGGAGGAGTTGTTGCGGGAAGCCTTAGAGATCCACCGGGACCACAAGGGGCTCTCTTACGGCCTGATCGAGCTCCTGATCCGCAACGGACGCTACGGCGAGGCGATGACGGAGATCGAGCGCGGCGCCGCCCGCTTCGGGCTCGACGACGGGAGCATCGACGCCGCGCTGCAGATAAGGAAACTGGCCGGGCCTCCCCTTCCCTGCGCCAGCGGCAAGGGGAGCGTTTCGCTTTGCATGATCGTCAAGGACGAGGCGAGGCACCTCCCCGCCGTCCTCGACTCGGTGCGGGGGTTGGCCGACGAGCTGATAGTGGTCGACACCGGCTCCAGCGACCGCAGCTGCGACATCGCCCGAATCTTCGGGGCCAGGCTCTTCAGCTTCCCCTGGAACGGCAGCTTCGCCGACGCCCGCAACTTCTCCCTTGCCCAGGCGCTGGGGGAGTGGATCCTGGTGCTCGACGCGGACGAGGTGATAGCGGCCGAAGACGTGGCACCGCTCAAGGAGCTGGCGCAAAGGACGGCCCTTCCCACCGCCTTCTCCTTCACCACGAGGAATTACACCCACGAGGTGACCCGCCGCAACTGGAGCGCCAACGCGGGGGAATACCCCGCCGAGGAGGAGGGGCGCGGCTGGACCCCGAGCGACAAGGTGAGGTTCTTCCCGAACGACCCGGCGCTTCGCTTCGAGGGGGCGGTGCACGAGCTGGTGGAGCCGTCGGTGCTCCATCGCGGCCTCCCCATCCACGCCTGCGACGTCCCGGTGCACCACTACGGAAAGCTCGACGCCGAGCGCTGCGCTAAGAAGCAGGAGGCGTACTACCTCCTGGGGCTGAAGAAGCTGGAAGAGGACGGGGGGTCGGTGGAGGCGCTCACCGAGCTGGCGCGCCAGGCGACCGAGCTGGACCGGGGCGAGGAGGCGCAAAGGCTCTGGCACCGGCTTTTGCAGGTGCATCCGGAGAACGCGGAGGCCTACCTCAACCTGGGGTACCTGCAGCTAAACGCCGGGGAGTACCCGAAGGCGCGGGAAAGCGCGCTCAAGGGGGCCCAGTTGGCACCCGGGATGAAGGAGGCCGCCTTCAACCTGGCCAAGTGCGAGCTCTTTTTGGGGAACACGGAAAAGGCGCGTGAGAGCTGCCGCGAGATGCTGGAGAAATGGCCGGATTACCCCCCGGCCCTGTCGCTTTCCTGCGTCTGCCTCCTGCTGCAGGGGGAGAAGGCCCAGGCGGAAAAACTTTTGCAAAGGCTCGCCGCCATGCGCTTCGACTGCGCCGATTTCCTGAAAGAGTACGCGGCCGGGCTCCAGAAGGGGGAGCATGCCGATCTCGCCCTCCCGCTCATGGAGCTTGCCCGCGGCATCTCCGGCGGGGCCTCCCCGTGACGGCGCCCGAGAGCGCACGCGAGCTTTTCCTGGCGGGGAACGCGCTTTTCGGCGCGGGGGACCTCTCCGGCGCGTCGGAGTGCTACCGGCGCGCCCTGCAGCTCGATCCCGGCTACGCCGAGGCGTGCTTCAACCTGGGGTGCACCCTGGACCGCCTGTCCGGCCCCGCCGAGGCGCTGCCCCACTTAGCGCGCGCCGTCGAGCTGTCGCCTGAGTGGAGCCGGGCCCGCGGCAGCCTGGGTTTCGCCCTGGCCCGTCTCGGCCGCATGGGGGAGGCAGCCTCGGAATTGGCCGCAGCCGTCCGGCTCGACCCCGGCGACCCCGGGCTCTCGAACAACCTGGGGCTCGCCCTCTCGGCGCTTTCCCGGGGCGAGGAGGCGAAGGACGCCTTCGAGGAGGCGATCCGCCTCGACCCGCTCTACGCCGAGCCCCACAACAACCTCTCCATCCTCTTCGAGCGTTTCGGGGAGAGCGCGCACGCCATAGCGGCCGCCCTTGAGGCGCTCCGGCTGAAGCCGGAATTCCCCGAGGCGCACCTGAACCTCGCCAACGCCCTCAAGTCCCAGGGGAGGCATCAGGAGGCGATCGCCCACTACCGTGAGGCGCTGAGGCTTCGCCCCGACTACCCCGAAGCGGAAAGCTCGCTTCTCTTCGCGCTTCTTTACCCCGCACACACCCCCGAGGAGGAGCTCTTCGCCGAGCACGCAGCCTTCGGGGCCCGCTGCCGCTTCGCAGCACCCAGGCACCTGAACGACCCGGACCCGGAGCGCCCGCTGAAGCTCGGCTATCTCTCCGCCGACTTCCGGGAGCACGCCGTGGCCCGCTTCATCGAGCCGGTCTTGGCCCGCCACGACCGGGCCCTGTTCCAGGTCTATTGCTACTCGAACGTCCCGGTCCCGGACCAAAGAAGCGAGAAGCTGGCCTCCATGGCCGACTGTTTCCGGAACATAGCCGGGATGACGGACCAAAAGGTCGAGGAGCTGGTGCGCGCGGACGGGATCGACATCCTGGTGGACCTCTCCGGGCACAGCGCGGGAAACCGCCTTCCCGTCTTCGCCCGCAGGCCCGCGCCGGTACAGGTCACCTGGCTCGGCTACCCCTTCAGCACCGGGCTCGATGCCATCGATTACCGCATCACCGACGCCGTCTGCGACCCCCCGGGCGAGACCGAGCGCTACCACAGCGAGGAGCTCTTGCGGCTTCCCGGAACCTTCTCCTGCTTTCTCCCCCCCGATGATGCGCCCCCCCCGGGGCCGGCGCCCTGCATCACCAGCGGCAGGGTCACCTTCGGCTCCTTCAACAACCCGGCGAAGATCACCCCGGAGACGGTGCTCCTTTGGTCCGGGGTGCTGCGCGCGGTCCCGGGCTCCCAACTCCTCTTGAAGGGGTATTCGCTCGCCTGCGCCGAGACGAGGCTGCGCCTGGAGGAGACCTTCGCCGGGCACGGCATCGAACGCGAACGGCTGGAGCTTCTGGGTAACACCCCCTCCTATCGGGACCACCTGTCGCTCTACGACCGGGTCGACATCGCCCTGGACAGCTACCCCTACAACGGCACGACTACCACCTGCGAGGCGCTCTGGATGGGGGTCCCGGTGGTGACGCTGGCGGGCTCCGCCCACCGCTCGCGTGTGGGTGCCAGCATTTTGCAGGCGCTGGGGCTTGAGGGGCTGGTGGCGCACGAGGCGCGCAAGTTCGTGGTACTCGCCCAGGCTTTGGCCGGGGACCGGGAGAGGCTCTCCGGCCTGCGGACCACGCTGCGGCAGACCATGGCCGCCTCCCCCCTCACCGACGGCGCCTCCTTCACCCGCCATCTGGAAAAGGCCTGGCGCGACATCTGGGGGAGGTGGTGCCGCAGCCATCCGGCCCAGGCGCCGGACCCCGCGGTGCAGGGGGCGCAGTACCTGCAGCACGGCAGGCTCGACCGGGCGCTCTCGCAGTTCCTGATACCTTTGCGCGGCGGGGAGAGGAGCACCCTCGGGGGTATTCAGGAGGCGCTCCGCCTGCAGCTGGCGGCGGACCAGGCGCGCGCGCTGGCACTAGACGACCCGCTGGCCTTCCGGGAGGAGGAGCCGGAGCATTTGGGCAGCGAGACCCTGGCCGAGACGGCCGAACTTCTGGTTGCCGCCGGCTTTGTGACGCCGGCAGAGCTCATCTGCCGCTACCTGGGCGACCGCGGCTGCCTGAGCCCCCGGGTGAGCCGCACCTTGGCCGAGGTGGCGCTCGCCATTGGGAAGCCTGAAGTCGCGGTACGCGAATTCGAACACGCCCAGGCTGCAGGTGACCGCTCCCGCGCCACCCGCATCAAGCTGGTGAAGGCGCAGGAGGCGGAGCGGCTCTCCCCACCTCCGGAGAGAGGGGAGCGCTTTCTTCTCATCAAGGCCTGGGGATACGGTTTCTGGAGCGACGTGAACATGCTCTTGGGGCAGTGCCTCTTGGCGGAGATCACCGGGCGGGTCCCGGTGGTGCACTGGGGGGGAAATTCACTTTTCTCCGACGATCCCGGGAAAAACGCCTTTCTGAGCTTCTTCCTCCCCTTCAACGGCACCGGCATCGGCGAGCTCGCCGCCCGCGCGCGGAGCTTCTATCCCCCCAAGTGGAACCGGGAGAACCTCCTTTTGGACGAGCTCAACAAGGAGGAGGGGCCCTGGTCCCGCTTTTCCTCCCTCTACGCCCTGGAGCGCGGCGAGGAGGTGGTGGTAGGGGATTTCCATTACGGCGTGAATGATCTCATCCCCTGGATCCCGCCGGAGCACCCGCTTTACGGGCTCGACCAGGACGCGCTCTGCCTGCAGCTTTACCGGCGCTACCTAAGGCCTAAGCCTGAGCTGGAGCAGCGCGCCGAGGCCTTCTTCAACCGGGAGTTCTCAGGCCGCCCCGTGCTGGCGCTCCACGTCCGCGGCGGGGACAAGGGGGGAGAAGATCCCGGCCTTCACCGGCTGAACGCCCTCTATCACCCACGGATCGAGCGCTTCCTTAGCGAGGAGCGGGAGGGGCGCCTTTTCCTTCTCACCGACGACGAGAAGCTCCTCTCCTCCTACAGGGAGCGCTACGGGGACCGACTCTCCCACACCGTCTCGACCCGCACCGGCTCCAGCCTCGGGGTGCATTACCAGGAGCAGGCGGACCGCAGGGCGCTGGGCGAGGAAGTGCTAGTCGACGCGCTGATTGCCTCGCGCTGCCACCTTTTCCTCGGCAACGGCTTTTCCAACGTCTCCCTGGCGGTGGCCCAGATGAAGCAGTGGGAGCCGGGGAGCTGCGTCCTTTTTGGCGCCCGGCTGGACCGGGTCCGGCAGATGACCCTCTACAGGAGCTGAGCGTGGGTTACCAGGAAAGCGCAGAGAACCAGGCGCGGCTCAAGTACGTGGAGCTGCTGCTCAAGAAGGGGATGCAGGAGGAAGCCCGCACCCAACTGCAGCAGCTGGTGCAGGAAGATCCAGGCTGCGCGCGGGGCTGGTACCTCCTCGCCGTGCTGGTGGGGGAGCAGGGGTTCCCGGACCAGGCGGCGAAGCTACTGAGGCAGGCGCTTAGGGCCGAGCCGGAGAACGTCAAGGCGCTGAACGCCCTCGGGGTGGCCCTGCAGCAGATGGGGGAGCGGGACCAGGGCGCGGCATGCTACGGTGAGGCGCTCCGCATCGATTCCCGGTTCCAGGAGGCGCGGGTGAACCTCGCCCTGCTCCTCAAGGAAGGGATGAGGCTTGCCGAGGCTGAGGCGCTTCTGTCCCAGGGGATCGCGCTGGAGCCCGAATCGGTGCGGCTTCGTTACAACTACGCCAACGTGCTCCATTACCAGGGGAGAAGCCTGGAGGCGACCGGCGCCTACCGGGAGGTGCTCCGCCTGGACCCGCAGCACCTGGATGCACGGCAGAACCTACTGTTCACGCTGCACTACTCTCCGCAGTTCTCCGACCGGCAGATCTTCGCCGAGCACCTGCGCGCCGCGAGAAGCGCCCCCCTCCGCCTCCCCTCCTCCCCTTCCGTCCCGCGCCGAGGCAGGCGCATCAGGATCGGCTACCTCTCCCCCGACTTCCGCAGCCACGCCGTCGCCTCCTTCATCGAGCCGGTCTTGAAGAAACACGACCGGGAACGCTTCGAGATCTTCTGCTACGCGAACCTTCCCCGCCCGGACCGGGTCACCGAGAGGATAAAGGGGTTGTGCGAGCACTGGCGCGACCTGTACAACATACCGGACCAGATCGCGGCACTGATGATCGCCGCCGACGCCCTCGACGTCCTGATCGACCTAGCCGGCCACACCTCGGGGAACCGGCTCCCGCTTTTCGCCCGCAAGCCCGCTCCCCTGCAGATCACCTGGATCGGCTACCCAGACACCACGGGGCTCAAGCAGATGGACTACCGGATCACCGACCGCCACGCCGACCCTCCCGGGAAAAGCGAGCGCTACCACACCGAAGCACTGCTCAGGCTCCCGCGCAGCTTCAGCTGCTTCCTCCCGCCGGCAGACGCCCCCGAAGTGGCGCCTCCCCCGTGTCTTGCCACAGGCGCCGTCACCTTCGGCTCGTTCAACAACCTGGCCAAGGTCACCCCCGAGGTGATCGCCCTCTGGTGCCGGGTGCTCCATGCCGTCCCAGGATCGCGCCTGCTCTTGAAGGGGAGGCCGTTCGAGGACAGCGGGGTGCGGGAGAGGATCGCCTCACAGTTCTCCACGGGAGGGATAGGGGGTGAAAGAATCGAGCTGAACCCGGGAGAGCCGGAGAGCTCGGCGCACCTGGCGCAGTACGGGCGGGTCGACATCGCCCTCGACACCTTCCCCTACAACGGCACCACTACCACCTGCGAGGCGCTCTGGATGGGCGTCCCGGTGGTGACTCTGGCGGGTACGAGGCACGCGGCGCGGACCGGGGCGAGCATCCTCGCCAACTGCGGGCTCGACGAGCTGGTGGCCGAGAACGAGGAGGAATACCTGGAGATCGCCCGGCGGATGGCGGCGGATCGGGAAAGGCTTTTGGAGTTGAGGATGGGGGCGCGGGAAAGGCTCTCGGCATCGCCGCTTCTGGACGCGGCGGGGGTGACGCGGGAGTTGGAAGCGGCGCTGGAGGGGATCCTCAAGGAGCGCGGGGTACGTTAGCGAGTCAGGTTCAAGGCCTTGTTTCGGCGCTTTCGTCTGTAGCGGGCTGTGCGGAGCTCGGACGCCTGCGGGGGGACCGGGTGAAGCGGACGCAGGGGATGGAGGCATCCCCTGCCCATGGCTTACGGTCAGAGCTCGGGATCCGGGTTGGTCCTGAGGCCGGCGGCGATGTTGAAGTTGATGTCGACGACGATGCCGAGCTTCTCCGCGGACGGGAAGGCCATCACCTCGAAGAACCTCTTGTCGACGAAGAGGCTCAGGTTGAGGAGGTCCTCGCGCAGCTTCTTGGGCATGGGATGTCCGGGCTCGGAAAGTTCGGCCTGGAAGAAGCTCCAGACTTTCTGGTTGTACTTGATAGCCTCGAGCATCTTCGCTTCGCGGTCGGGGGCATCCCAGTTATCCTGGACGGCTTTCAGCATGAGCCCAGCCTTGGTCAGGACCGATGCCTCCAGCTCCCTCCCCGACATGCTTTCCTTCTGGATACCTACGTACTCCTTGATCGCGTTGTTAGTTTGCATTTTTCAGTAGCTCCTCTTCGTACTCGATGAGATTCTTCGCAATTTTGAGAGCCTGGTAGTAGTTCCCGCCCTCGATCCGTTCGTTCAATTGCTCGATTAAGGTCCTGGTGCTCGGGGCGGCGTTCAGGATCTCGGTAGCGAGCTCGGAATAGGCCTTCACGTACTGGGGCACGTTCGGCTCGTCGATGTACATGAGCTGGATCGTGAAGTAGACCCGCTTGCACGCCGTGGTGGCGTCTTTCTCGCCCAGGATGTCCTTCTCGCGCAGGATGGGAACCGTGTTCTCGATGAAGAGAACGCATCCCTTGCCGCCATTTCTGACGACGGCGCCGCCGATAACGAGCCGCTCGTTGTTCTTCAAGGTGATTTTCAGGGACATGTCGGTTAGCTCAACCCTTTCAGGAATTGAGGGTACTGTGCTGTCACCCCCTGACTAACCGATTCTGCAAATTGCTGGCCAATCTCGGCACTTTTTTGCGCCGCGGCCGATTCGGTCAAACCGGCGCCGGAAACGTCGCCAGAGCTGCCTTTGGGCCCCGAAAAGATGTCGGAGAAGCGCCCGTCGCGCAAAATTGCGCCGGTTTCGGCGGCGAGGCCGCTTCTTAGGCCCGAAATCGCCTCCGCAGCCGCGTCAAGTTTGGCTACGTGGTCAGCAATTTGACTGTCGTCCGGATTCAGGCCGAGCGGTTCGGGGAGAGGGAGCTCTTTGCGGGCCTCGACGACGGAGGGAGGTGCAGGGATGGTGAGCTGGTCGATCTCCTTGCGGAGCCCGGTGTAGCTCCTCAAAAGTTCCATCCTTTCCTTGTCTTCCTGGGAGAACGGGGGGAAGTTCTTCACGATCGTCAGGAGCGGCTTCTTCGCTGCGTCAATTTTTTGGCCCAGAACCTCAGCAGCCTGGTCGGTAGCTCGAATGGCGGCCGCCGTGTGGTTTCGCAGCTCCTTTTGCAAGGTTATTTCCCCCAGCTTGGCGTCTTTGCCGTTGGGAACCTGCACCTGGTCTGCGATCACGGGGTCTGCGCCGGGTTTGTAGTTTTTGGAGGGGTTCTGGGCGGTACTCGAGGGAGAGTCGGGAGGAGAAGCCGTCTGGAGAGAAACGTCTTCGGGTTGCAATCGATCTACTAACATTTGTCACCCCCTGTAAGGAGGTGCGGAGCGGGTCACCCCGCTCCGCGAAGCTCACGTTAGAACAGCCTGAGGACGGTCTGTGCTGCCTGGGAAGACATGGAGAGCGAGGTGGTGCCCAAGCTCTGACGAGTCTGCAGCATCAGCATGTTGGCGCCTTCCTGGTTCATGTCGGCCAGGGTCAGGTTATCCGCACCGGTCTGCAGCGTGTTGATCATCGAGTCGGTGAAGTTCTGACGCGTGGTGATGATGTTCAGGTTTGCAGCCAGGGTCTGGGTGTTGGACCTCAGGGTCGAGATGGCGGTATCCATCTTCGCGGTGTCGGTGGTGATGTCCGAGGCGGTTGCCCAGGCGCCGCTGTTCGCGCCCATGCTCAGACCGGACGAGGTGGCCAGGAAGCCGACGACGTTGAGGCTGGAGCTGGCGTTCTCGTTGAAGTTGACGGTCAGGGTGTTGGTGGCGCTCAGGAGGTTCAGGCCGCGGTAACCGGAATCGGAAGAGATGTTGTCGATCTGGCTGCGAATGGTGTCGTACTGGGTCGCCAGCTTGGACCTGGTGAGGGTGTCGCTGGTGGAAAGTGCCGACTGTGCGATACCTTTCGCTGCGTTGATCAGGCCGGTGATCGCGGTGATACCTGCGTTGGCCGCCGAAACCGTCTGAACGCCTTCGGACATGCCGTCCTTGCGGTCTGCGAGGTCGCTGGCGCGCTGGTTAGCGTTCTGCGCTGCGAAGTAGTTGGTCGGGTTGTCGAGCGCGCTGTTGACCTGCTTGCCGGACGACAGCCTCTGCTGGGTCCTGTTCAGAAGGGTGCTGGTGCTTTGGAGGTTGAGAAGGTTGGTCCTCATGCCTGCGGTGAGCGAAATTTCGTTGGTTGCCATGGTAATTCTCCTTTTCTGGGTTGTTTCCGGCATTCTTGCCGGTTGGTTAACTGCGACGGTGTCTTCTACATTCCTCTACGACGACTGGCAAATGAGCTTCGCCGCCGAGCGCGTTCTGCGCTTTTGTAAGGAATATCGACACCGCGGCCCCAGAACTTTAGCGGAAAATCGACCACATACGATTATTTTTGTCAAATTATCGACGCCTCAGCATCTCCTCCAGCGCCTCGCGGACCCGCCCCATCACCCCCGGCCAGTCGCCCGGGCGCCCCTGCCTGAAGATGCGCAGCGTCGGGTACCAGGGGGAGTCCTCCCGCCCGGACATCCAGCGCCAGTCGCAGGAGAAGGGGAGTAAAAGCCACACCGGCACCCCCATCCCTCCCGCCAGGTGCGCTGCCGCCGTGTCCACCGTCAGCAGCAGGTCCAGCCCGGAGAGGATTGCCGCAGAATCCCCGAAATCCTTTATCTGCGGCGCCAGGTCTGCCGCCTCCAGGACGCCCGGGTCGGGCGCCTCGCCCAACTGCAGCGAAAACCAGCCGACCCCCTGCAGGTCGCCCAAAGGGGCGAATTCGCCGAAGGGGCAGGCGCGGTTTCTAGGAAGCGGCCCTCCCCGCCAGACGAGCCCCACCTTGAGGTCGCTTCCCTGATCGAGCAACAGCTCCCAAAGGGCCCCGCGGCGCGGGTCGGCAAGGAGGTAAGGGTGCCATTCAGGCATGGCCTCCAAGGTCGTGCCGAAAAGGTACGGCAGGCTCAAGAGCTTTACCCGGAAAGAGCAGCGGGGCGGCTCCTCGCCGGGAACCACGACAGTCGCCACCCCGGGGACCCGCTCCAGCAGCGGTTTGAGCCCGGCGTTCTGGCACTTGAGCAGCACCTTCCCGCCGCGCTTGGCGAGCAGGGTAAGGTAGCGGACGAACTGCAGCGTGTCTCCCAGCCCCTGCTCGCACTCGACCAGGATGCTCCGGCCGGAGAGCTCCTCCCCCCGCCAGTAGGGAAGCGGGGAGAGGGTGGATTCCCCGGTAGCCAGGCGCCACTCGTACTCCTCCCACCCCCACTTGAAATCGCCTACCGACAAAAGGCTCAATGCGAGGTTCCAGTGGGCCTCCGGGTGCTCCGGGGCAAGCTCCAGGAGCTCCCGGTACGTCTCGATCGCCTTTTCGGGCTGCATCAGGTCCTGGTAGGCGGTGCCGAGGTTGATGCGCGCCTTGAAAAAGCCGGGTTCGAGCGCGATGGCGCGGCGGTAGAGCTCGACGGCGCGCTCCGGCTCTTCCAGCACCTGCAGGCAGGAACCCAGGTTCACGTAGGCGGGGAGGTAGTCGCCGCGCAACTCCAGCGCCCTCTCGAAAAAGGGGAGCGCCTCGTCGTGCTCGCCCCGCGCGACCAGGAGGGTCCCCAGGTTGTTTTGGGCGTCGGCGAGATCCGGTTTCAGTTCCAGGGCCCGCCTGAAGCTCCGTTCCGCTTCAGGGTCGAGCCCCTGGTCCTGCAGCGCGAGCCCCAGGTTGTTGTGGATTTCGGCGCATGCGGGGAGCCGCGCCAGCAGGCACCGGTAGAGCGCGACTGCGCCGGCAAGGTCGCCTTCGGCGCGCAGGGCGTTGGCCCGGCGGAACTCCAGGTTCGGGTCTTCCCCCCTGGGCGCCGCCTTGAGCGGGGCCGGTGCGGGGGAGCGGGGCGCTTCGGCTTGAGCGCGCGCGGGCCAGGCCGCGAGGTCGGCAGCCACCGCCGCGATAACCCCCTCCCAGTCCCCTAAGGACGGCTGACGGTAGATGGCAACCGAGGGATACCAGGGGGAATCGCTGCGCCCGGAAAGCCAGCGCCATTCGCAGGAGAAGGGGAGCAGCAGCCACACCGGCTTTCCCATGGCCGCGGCCAGGTGCGCCACGGCGGTATCCACCGAGACCACCAGGTCCAGCTCTTCGATGAGCGCGGCGGTGTCGGAGAAATCCCCGATGCGGCCGGTCAGGTCGCAGATCTCCCCGATGGCGGCTAGGTCGTCCGCGGCTGCGGGAAGCTGCAGGTTGTAGAGCCTGACCCCGGGGATGCCGGCGAGGGATGCCAGCGCCCGCGCCGGCAGCGAACGGTAGCGGTCGTTTCGGTAGCCGGCGCTCCCGGCCCAGACCACCCCCACCTTCGTGCTTCCCCCTGGGATCCAGTCGCGCCAGCAAGCGGCCCGCTCGGGGTCGGCACGAAGCGGCGGTTCTTGCGGCGGTATGGTCTCGACGCAGGTCCCCAAGAGGTGCGGCAGGCTCATCAGGTAGGCGAAGCAGTCAAAAGAAGGGGGAGGGTCGCCGGCGGCGAAGCAGGTTAGCGCCGGCTCCTGGATTGCTAAAAGCGGCAGGAGCTCACGGCGGCACTCAAGCGCCACCCGCTCCCCCCGGCGCGAAAGCCACTGGGCGTAGCGGAAGAACTGGATGGTGTCGCCGAACCCCTGCTCGCAGCGCAAAAGAAGCGTGCGCCCGCAAAGCGCGGAGCCGTCCCACGGCTTCTTCCCGGCGCAGCTCTCCGGGAAACCGGCGGCGGGGTCCTTTAGGCGCCACTGGTACTCGGCAAACCCCTCTTGGTAATTGCCGGTGGTCAGGAGCACCAAGGCCAGGTTCCAGTGCGCGTCGACGTGGTCCGGGTCGATCGAAAGCGCCCGGCGCTGGGCCGCGATCGCCTCGTCGAACCGGTTCAGGGTGAAGAGGGAGCCTCCCAGGTTGACCAGCGTCTTCAGGTTGGCGGGATCGAGCTCGAGCGCCTTTTGGTAACACTGCACCGCCCCTTCCCACTCCCCCTGGCGGCGGAGCGCGTTGCCGAGGAGGTGATAGGCGTCAGCATAACCGGGGGCGGCGGCGATGGCGTCGCAGTAGTTGCGGATCGCCTCCTCGGCCTCCCCCAGGTGCAAAAGGGCGGTCGCCAGGTTGCAGCGGGCTTCGGGGTACTCTCCCCTGAGCGAGAGGGCCTCCCGGAAGTGGAGCACCGCGCTGTCGTGGCAGTCGAGATCCTGGTAGGCCACCCCTACGTTGTTGCGCAGCTCGGCGCTTTCCGGTTGCAGGAACGCGGCTCGGGAAAAGGCCTGCAGCGCCTCCTCCAGATCACCCCGCCGGTAGGCGAGAAGGCCCACCAGCGTCAAGAGCTCCACGTTCTCCGGCTCCGCGCGCAAAAGGTCGTGGCAAATATCTTGTGCCAGCTCCGCCCGGTTCTCGCTCAGCGCCTGGTTCAGTTGCGCGTATCGGTCCATCAGCTCTCCCTGTTCCGTTGCCGCCCCTTTGAGACCACCGTAGCCAGACAGTCGGCGACGCGTTGCAGCACCTCGTTCCAGTCGCAGCGGCGCGTCTGCCGGAAAAGCCGCGCGCCCGGGTACCAGGGGGAATCTTCCCTTTCGGTGAGCCAGCGCCAGTCGCATCCCACCGGGAGCAGGACCCAGGCCGGCACCCCGAGCCCTCCCGCCAGATGGGCCACCGCGGTGTCCGCCGTGATGACGAGATCGAGCTGGGTAAGCACCGCGGCGGTATCGGCGAAGTTCCTGATGTTGCGCCCGAGGTCGGTGAGCGTAACCCCCGGCGGCGGCGAGGCCGCCTGCTCCGCCCCGTCACCCACCTGGAGGGCGAAGAAATCGGCCCCGGACACGTTCGAGAGCGGCGCGAAAAGCGGCAGCGACAGCGAGCGCTTCAGGTCGTCCTTGTAGCTCTTCCTCCCCGCCCAGACCAACCCCACCCGGAGCCTCTCACCGGTGAGGAGCGGGCTCCACTTCTTAACCAGCGCCGGATCGGCGAAAAGGTAGGGTATCTCGGCGGGAATGCTCGCAAGAAGCGTCCCGCAAAGATGCGGCAGGCTCATCAGGGGGGCGTGGCAGTCGAACTCGGGGAGAGGCTCCCCCCGGACCAGCACGCGGGCCACACCGGGTACGGTGGCGATCACCGGCGCGATCGCCTCGCTCTGCGCCTGCACCAGCACAGTCGCGCCCCCCTGCGCCAGGAGCTTCGCGTAACGCACGAACTGGAAGGTGTCGCCGAAACCCTGCTCGCTGGTGAGAAGTATGGTGCGCCCTTCGAGGCTCCCGCCGTCCCACAGCGGCCGGGCGAATTCCAGCTTCGGGATGGGATCCACCTTGGAGAAGCGCCACTCGTACCCCTGCCACCCCTCCCGGTACTCTCCCAGTTGCAGCTGCACCAGGGCCAGGTTCCAGCGGGCGTCGGCGTACTCCGGGTCGAGCTCCAGCACCTTCTCATAGCAGCTCTTCGCCTGCGCCAAAAGCCCGAGCGACCTGCTCGCCGTACCCAGGTTGTTCAGGGCGTGCAGGTAGTCCGGCTTCAGGGCGAGCGCCTTTTGGTAGCAATCGACCGCCTCCTCCAGGAGCCCCAGCACCTGCAGCGAGATCCCCATTGCATTCCAGGAGGGGAGGTAGCCGGGATCGCGGGAGAGGTTTTCGCGGAAAGAGGCCATCGCCTCATCCAGCTCGCCCCGCTCATGGTGCAGCTGGCCCAGGGTATGCCGCGCCTCCAGGTAATCGGGTGCTACCCGCACCGCCCTTCTCAGCGCATGCAACGCCTCGTCGACGGCCCCCTGCGCCTTGAGGGCAAGCGCTAAGTTGTGCCACCCCTGCGGCAGGGCGGGATCGAGAGCGAGGGCCCAGCGGTAGCTCTCCGCCGCCTCGCCGCTTCTTCCCAAGGCGAAGAGGCTGTTGCCGAGGTTGTAGTGGGCGGGCATGAAATCGGGGGAGAGGGCGATTGCCTTGCGGTAGCTCTCCACCGCTTCCAGATGGCAGCCCTCGCCGTCCTCGGCGCACCCCCGATTGTTCCAGATCTCGGCCTGCGCCCGGGATTCTGCTGGGAACGCCTGCGGGGAAACGGAAGCGGGGGACGCCTTTCGGGCCAGCGCCTCCTTGACCCGCGCCACCACCTCCTCCCAATCTCCCTGCTGCTTTTGCCGGAAAAGTCGCAGGGTCGGGTACCAGGGGGAGTCGTCGCGGGCAAGGCCCCAGCGCCAGTCCGGCACCAGGGGGACCAGGAGCCATACCGGCACTCCGAGCGCGCCGCACAGATGCGCCACCGAGGTGTCAACGCAGATGACCAGGTCGAGCTCTCCGGCAAGGGCGGCCGTGTCGGCGAAATCCTTGATCTTCGGTGCCAGGTCGACGATCGGAAAGGGGCCGGGAAGCTCCTCCCGCGCGGCCTCCCCCACTTGCAGGGAATAGAAGCTCACGCCGGGGACTTCCGCCAGCGGGGCGAGTTTGGCAAGCGGTATCGAGCGGTTGGCGTCGTTGCCGTGGGCCGGGTTGCCGCGCCATGCCAGCGCGACCTTCAACCCTTCGCCTGCGAAGAGATCCCGCAACGAGTCGCTGCGCCCGGGGTCGACTCCGAGATAGGGGACGGCGGCCGGGATGGTGGCGGCCTCGGTGCCGAAGATGCCGGGAAGATCCATCAGCGAGGCCTGCCACTCAAACGCGGGGATGGGCTCGCCGCAGGCAAAGACGCCGCTGACGCCATCTACGGTCGCCACCACGTCGATGAGCCCCCGCGACTGCACCTCGACAAGCACCCTTCCGCCGCGCTCCGCCACCAGCGGGGCGTAGCGCACGAACTGCAGCGTGTCGCCGGCCCCCTGCTCTCCGTAGAGCAGGATGGTCGCACCGAGAAGCGGGGAGCCGTCCCAGCGCGGCTGTTCCTCCCAGCGGCGAGCCGGGGGAAAGAGGCTCTTTTTGAAGCGCCAGGGAAACTCCCGCCAACCTTCGGCGAACTCCCCGGTCATGAGGAGCATCACGGCCAGGTTCCAATGCGCGTCGGCATGCTCCGGCGCGCGCCGCACCACCTCGCGGAAACCTTCCAGCGCCTGGGCTGCAAGCCCTTTCTCCTTGCAGAGCGTGGCCAGGTTATAGCGTGCCTTCACCGCGTCCGGGTCGAGCGCCAGCGCCTCCCGGTAGGCGCGCGCCGCCCCTTCGGGATCGTCCTGCATCTGGCACAGGATGCCGAGCGCCTCGTGCAAGAGGGAAAGCCGCGGCTCCAGGGCGAGTGCTGCCAGAAGACTCTCCTTCGCCTCGGCAAGTCGCGTCAGCTGCTGCAGCGAGCAGGCGAGCGCGTAGTGCGGCTCCCAGCTTCCGGGCATCAACTGCGCCGCCTTGCTGTACCTTACCGTCGCCTCGCGCTCTCTTTTTTTATAGGAGAGGAAGAGCCCGCAGAGGCAGTGTCTGCGGCCGTTGAACGGCTGCGCCAGGGCGGCTTTTTCCAAAAAGCCCCAGGCAGCCTCTTCCAGTTCCCCCTTCACGCGCTCGATCACCTCCCCCCACTCACCCTGCAGCTTCTGCCGGAAAAGGCGCATGGTCGGGTACCAGGGGGAATCTTCGCGCTCGGTGAGCCAGCGGTAGTCGCCCGCCTTGGGGAGCAGCAGCCAGACCGGCTTCGCCAGCGCACCGGCCAAGTGGGCCACGGAGGTGTCGATGGAGACGACCAGGTCGAGCTGCGCGATGAGAGCGGAGGTATCGCCGAAGTCCGCGATGGAGGGGGTGAAATCGATGAGGGAGGGAAACTCCTTGGCCTGCGTGGCCTCCTCCCCTACCTGGAGCGAATAGAAGCTCACGCCCGGGATGTCGAACAAGGGCGCCAGCGCCGCGAGCGGACAGGAGCGAAACGGGTCGGGAACCGGCTTCCCGGCCCAGACCAGCCCCACCTTGAACCCCAGGTCCGCCGCCACCTTCTCCCGCCAGGGCGCCATCCGTTCCTCCGGGGGCGCCAGGTAGGGGACCCCGCTTGGGACACTTTCCAGCGTGGTGCCGAACAGGTGGGGGAGCGACAAGAGCGCCGCCTCGAGGTCGAAGTGGGGATGCGCTTCCCCCATGACGCAGGTCTCGGAGACGCCGGGGATGCCGGCTAAAAGCGGCACCAGGGAGGAGGACTGGCATTCCGCCACCACCACGCCCCCCGCGGCGGCAACCATGGGGAGGTAGCGGGCGAACTGGATGGTGTCGCCCAAACCCTGCTCGCCGTGCACCAGGATGCGGCGCCCCTCAAGAGGCGTGCCGTCCCAGGCGGGCGCCGCAAGCTCGCGCCTCGGGGAGGTGAAGGAGTCCCTGCGCCAGCGCCACTGGTACTCGGCCCACCCCTCGCGGAAATCCCCGGCTAAGAGCAGCGCCAGCGCCAGGTTCCAGTGCGCTTCGGCGGAATCCGGACGCCGCGCCACCAGATCGCGGAAAACGGCGAGCGCCGCAGGGAGATCCCCTTCCCTTTGCAGCGCCGCGCCGAGCGCCACCTGCGCCTCCAGGGAATCCGGGGCCCGCTCCAGGGCATGGCGGAACTGCTCCGCCGCCTCATGAAAACGCCCCAGCTTGAACAGCGTGGAACCGGCGTTGTTGAGGGCGAGCGGGTCCCCCTCCCGCAGGGCAAGCGCCTCGCGGTACTTTTCCAGCGCCTCCTCGGCGCGCCCGCTCTCATCCAGGAGCGCACCGAGGTTTATGCAGGCGTCGGCGGCGAACTTCCCCCCCGATGCGGCCAGGGCGCGGTAGAGCCGCTCGGCCTCGTCCCTGCGACCGCTTTTTTGCAGATCGAGGGCCGCGGCGAACGTCTCGGTCGGGCTATCCGCGCGGGAATCAGCAGGCATCCAGCTGCATCCTGGCGAGCTCCGCCTGGTTGGCGAGTCTGGTAGCGATGTAGTGGAACTGACGGGCCGCGGCGCTCCAACTGAGCTTCTCCATCTCCCGGGCCGCCAGCGCACCCTTGTCGGGAAGCTCGCCGCGGTTTAGGTAGGCGAGTTCCAGGAGCTCTATGATCTCTTCCACCTGCGGCTCCTCCCAGACCCCGGTCTGCACCCCCTGGGTCGCCACCACCATGGGGCGGTAGCGGGTTAGGGGGTAGGCGATGTCGGAGTTGATCACGTCGGCGTGGCCGCTGGTATCCGAGGCGATGACGCTCCTGCCGCAGGCCATGTATTCGCACATCACCATGTTGTTACCCCCTTCGCAGCGGTTGGGGAAGAGGCCGACGTGGCTCCCGGCGAAGATTTCCCGCATGAGTGTGTTGTTCACCAGGGGATGCACCGCCACCCGGGCCGGGTCCAGCCCGTTGTCGAGTACGCATCTACCCGGCAGGTCGAGGAAGTCCTCCTCGTCATGCTGGTAGGTTATGTAGGGGGATGACTTCATGGTGGCGAGCGAAAAGGGCCACTGGTTGGTCCAACTGCAGGAGAGGAAGACGTCGCGGTGCCGCTGCATCATCACCTTCATGGCGGCGATCACCAGGTCCTGCCCCTTGCGGAGTTCGAATTTCCCCCCCGAGAAAACCACGAAGCGGTCGTTCGCCGGGTAGGGGACCGGGTGGAAGTTGGTGGGGTCGATACCCTGAAGGATGGTGCAGGTGTTTTTCACCCCGCCGATCCTCAGCTGGTACTCGCACCACTTGGAGCCTGCGACGATGAAGTCCCATTTGCGCGCGGCGTTCCGGGTGAAGTTGAGGATCTCGATGCTGTCCTCGAAGAAGCAGTAGCCGATGTTGATTGAGTCCCAGTTCTCCGGGCGCAGCGGCGCCAGGGTGTTGGTCATGCAGTGCAGCGTCACCCCCTCGATGACGGGGAGTTTGGAGATCTCGCGCTCCAGGTAGCTGCCGGCGATCCCCCACCCGTGCATCGCCCCGGCAGGCATCGATACTTTCATTGGCTGAACCTCGCATTGATGATGGAAAAAACCCACACCATGTCAGCAACTACCGTACCACAGGCGGCAGGCGGGCCTAAGCTGCTGAAATCGCGGTTTTCGGGTGGTGGAGACAGCGACCGGGTCATGTTTTTGACGGAGAGTGTCATCGGACTGGTCGGACTGGTCGGACTGGTCGGACTGGTCGGACTGGTCGGACTGGTCGGACAGGTCAGACAGGTCAGACAGGTCAGACAGGTCAGACAGGTCAGACTGGTCAGACAGGTCAGACAGGTCAGACAGGTCAGACAGGTCAGACAGGTCGGACAGGTCAGACAGGTCGGAGGGGTTCAACAGGCTGGCTGTCGCGGCGGCGCCCTTTACGGCTCGCTGCGCTCGCTCTGCTCGGAGAGAAGCACGATGTCTACCCGGCGGTTCTTGCCGCGCCCTTCGGCATCGCTGTTGTCGGCTACCGGTCGGTATTCGCCGTAACCGGCCGCGGATATCCTGTAGGGATCGAAGTCGGTCTGCTTGGTCAGGTACTGCAGCACGTTGGTGGCGCGCGCGGTGGAGAGCTCCCAGTTGGAAGGGAAGGAGGCGGAACTGATCGGCATGTTGTCGGTATGCCCCTCGACCCGAATCCCGTTGGAATAGCTGGAGAGCGAACTGACCACGTCCTTCAACAGGGCGTAGGAGTCCTGCTTGAGCGTGGCGCTGCCGGAATCGAAGAAACCCGCTTCCTTGAGGCTCACCACCAACCCGCGCGGGGTGACGGAAACGCTTACC
The DNA here is from genome assembly GCF_000020725.1 of Citrifermentans bemidjiense Bem. Taxonomy (NCBI): domain Bacteria; kingdom Pseudomonadati; phylum Thermodesulfobacteriota; class Desulfuromonadia; order Geobacterales; family Geobacteraceae; genus Citrifermentans; species Citrifermentans bemidjiense. The sequence goes on from NC_011146.1 coordinate 4,289,657, forward strand.
TTCGCCTGCGCCCCCACCTTCAGAAGATATGCCTCGATGGCGGCCTTGGTGGCCCGGAAATCCTTCTCCCCTCCCCTGCTCTTCCCGCGCTGCGGGGCCTGGGTCAAACGGTGCATCGAAGGAATTACGCTCATGGAACCGGTGTCGATCACGGTCGGCTTCGCCCCGGCCGAGGTGCTGCTGTAGCCGAACGATTCCCGCATCGACTGCAGCACCTCTTCCGCCTTCTTCTTGTCCGTCTGGCTCATGGCGTAGAGCGTGACGAAGACGGCGAACAAAAGGGTGATGAAGTCGGCATAAGAAACCAGCCAGCGCTCGTGATTCGGCTCCTTTTCGTGCCCTTTCTGTTTCCTGGCCATTTACTTCCCCTTCTTCTCGCCGCCATCGTGCAGGTAGGCCCGCAGCTTCTGCTCGATGAAGTGGGGGTTCTCGCCGTTTTGGATGGCTATCAGCCCCTCGATCACCATCTCCTTCTGCAGAAGCTCCTCCTTCAGGCGGTGCTTCAGCTTGGTGCCGAAGGGGATGCAGAAGATGTTGGCGGTCATCAGGCCGTAGATGGTGGCGACGAAGGCGACCGCGATCCCTCCCCCCAGCTTGGAGGGGTCGGAAAGGTTGCTCATGACGTGGATCAAGCCGAGTACCGCGCCGATGATGCCGATGGTGGGGGCGAAGCCGCCTGCGGACTCGAAGACCTCGGCGCTCCCCTTGGCGTGCGCCTCGAAGGAGCCGAGCTCTATCTCCATGGTCTCGCGCAGCTTCTGCGGGTCGATGCCGTCGACCACGAGCGAGATCCCTTTCTTGGTGAAGGAGTCCTTCACCGTCTGGGCCTCTTGCTCCAGCGAGATGAGGCCGTTTCTGCGCGCCTTGGCCGCGTAGTTGATGATGTTCTTGATCACCCCCTCCGGATCCTCGTTCGGGGGCATGAAGACCTTCTTCAGGTCCTTCAGCGCGGTGAGCAGCGTCGGTAACGGATAGCTGACGATGGTGGCCGCGGCGGTGCCCCCAAGGACGATGATGGCGGCGGTGGGCTGCATCAGGGCCGACATGTGCAGCCCTTCCAGGGCGGCTCCGCCGAAGACGGCCCCGATCCCCAGCAATATTCCGATTATGGTCGATAAATCCATGGATGTTTTCCCGGCTTGCGCTCCCCCGGTCTCCGGCGCCCCCGCGAAACCGGAGCGGCCGTTTTGTGAAAGCGCTTTCGCGCCCCCGCAGGGAAGGTGTGTGGTGTCAGAAGGCTACAGGCTGCAACTCGGATGATACCGTTCCGCGTCCCTGCGGCGAAGGTACCCCTTGGCGACGCTCGACGCGGCCCGGCGGAGAATGTGCGCCTTGAAATTGGCGATGCGCCCGATCACCACCTTCGCCGGCTCCAGGACCAGGTACCGGTTCCCGTTGGAGAGCGTGATGTGGGTGTCCGGAGTCTCCATGATGATCTCGATCAGGTCCGGGTTCAGGTACATCTCGCTGCCGTCGCGCGTAGTCACCTTGATCATGCGTCCCCCCATGCTAGGTTGCTGTCTTGCAGCCCATGTTTTTCGTTTCGGACGCTGCCGTAAAAGCTTTAGCTCTATCTGCCCGAGCCGTGAATCCCTCTTCATTCCGGGGCCCGCGGTCCATTTAAAAAAAGGCCGGGCGAGCCTTTGGCCAGGTCGCTCGGCCTTTTGCACGTAAGAAGCGCGCCGGCTATTTCATGTAGTCCAAAAGCGAGAGCTGGGAAAGCTTTGCCGTCGCCGAGAGCGCCGCGTTGAAGGCGGTGGTCTTCTGGGAGAGGAGCACCCCGATCTTCGCATAGTCGACGTTCTGGATATCGCCGTAGATGTTTTTCAGCGTGTTCTGGTTGTTGCCGATCATGGTCTTCATGTTGTCCAGCCGCACCTGGCGCCCCGCCACGTCGCTGATCGCGGTGGAGACCTGCTGCGCGGCGGCAGCTGCGTTCTTCACGCCGTCGGCGATCCCCGCCTTGTTGTTGCCGTTGATGGCGAGGATCAGGGCGTCTATGGTCCCCAGGATGTTCACCGGGCTCGTTCCCGCGGTGGCGCCGCTACCTACCGCCGCAGGCGGCGTCCCCCCCAGAAGCAGTTTCCCCCCGGAGACGTTGGTCGCCACGTTGCTCCCCGGCGCGATCTCTACGTTCACGAGGTCGTCGGTGCCGCTGAAGTTCCCCAAGTTGTCGAAGGGGGGACTGTTCTTGAAGCCGGCGAAGACGTACTGGTCGCCGACCCGGGTGTTCCCCATGTCGATCAGCTGGCTCTTGAGCTGGGTGAGGTTCGTCACCGCGCCGCTTACGCTGGTGGGATCCTGCGTGCCGCTCACCATGTCGCCGGCGATCTTCTTCACCTGCTGCAGCAACCCTGACATGCTGGTGAGCGCCGTGCTGGTGACGTTCAGCAGGAGGCCCGCCTTGGTGATGTTGGAGCTGTACTGCTCCCCGGCGTTTATCTGCTCCTGCAGGTCGAGGAGCTGGCGCGAGGAGAGCGGGTCGTCGCTCGGCTTGTTGATGTTGAGGCCGGAGGCGACCTGTTCCTGGAGTGTGTCGATGCTGGAGCGCCCTTTCTGCAGGTTGTAGAGGGCGTTTTCTGCGGTCATACCCGGGGTTACTCTCATCGCTGTCTCCTATCGCACCATGCCGAGGACGGTGTCCAGCATATCCGTGGCGGCGCTGATGACCTTGGCGGAGCCCTGGAAGGCCCGCTGGTACTTGGTCAGATTGGTGAGCTCCTCGTCCAACGACACCTCGGAGTTGGAGGACCTGAGCGCGCTCAGCTGCTTCAGGAAGCTCGCCCCCTGGCTGGCGACGTTCTGCGTCCCCTCGGTGTCCACCCCCACCTGCGACACCAGCGAGTTGTAGTTGTTGACGAAGCTCGCGTTGCCGGTGGTGAAGGGAACGCTTTGGTTCCCGAGTGCGACGAATTGAAGCGCGTTCAGGTTGTTGCCGCTGCTGGTCGGTATCGGGTCGGTGGGAACAACCGGTAAGGCCGCGGCCACCTTGGTCCCGGTGAGCGCCCCGTCGAGCGCGATGCTCCCGGCGGTCAAGCCGGCCGGATTGAAGAAGTTGTTCCCGGTGGTGCCGTCCAGCGCGTAACCTGCCGAATGCAGCGTGTTGGTCCGGGTCACCAGCTGGTTCGCCATCTCGTTCAACCGGGCCAGGTAGCCCGGGACGATGCCGTCCCGAACCTGCATGGTCCCTCCCAGCTTCCCGCCCACGGTGGCCCCGCCGCCGACGGTGGCGACCAGGGTGTCGGTGGCAGGGACGTTGGCGGGGGGAGGGTTTCCCAGAGCCGAAAGCATGATGTCGTTGGCGGCCGGGGCGCCGGTAGCGTTGGTGTAGAGGGTCGCGTACCTGGTGCTATTGACGATCTGCCCCCCCCCGGGAAGCGTCACCGAGGCGGTGCCGTCGGCGTTGATGGTGGAGGTGATCGAGACCTGCTGGGAGAGCTTTCTTAAGAGGAGATCCCGCTGGTCCAACAGTTCGTTGGCGTTGCCTCCCACCGAGCCGGTGGCTAGGATCTGCGTGTTGACCAGGGCGAGGTTCCTCGCGTTGTCGGTCGCCTCGGCGGTGATCCCTACCAGGTTGCTGTCCGCGGTGCTCGCCACATTGCTCAGGGTGAAATCCATCTGGTGGAAGGAGTCCACGAGGATCTGCGACCTGGTGATGAGCGCCTGCCGCTCTGCGGAGCCGGAGGCGTTGGTGGTCAGGTCCTGCCAGGCGCCGAAGAAGTTCGTCAGCGCCTTGCCGAGACCGTCCGAGGTCAGCTCGTTGAAGGAGGGCTGGATCTGCTCCAGCGCCGTCTGCTTGGCGAGGTTTTCCTGATAGCTGCTGTTGCCGTTCACCTGCTGCAGTTGCAGCATGTTGTCGTAGGTCCGCTGCACGGCGCCTATCTGCACGCCGGTCCCCAGGGGGAAGCCGTTGGCGGTGGTGACCGGCTTGTTCTCCATGATCACCTGCTGCCGCGAGTACCCATCGGTGTTCACGTTGGCGATGTTCTCGCCGGTCACCTCGATGGCGAGGCGCTGCGCGGTGACGCCGGAGGAGGCTATGTCGAAGAGTGTCCCGATGCCCATGCTAGATCTCCTTGCTCACGAAGCCGCTGGAACCGCGGCCGTTCACCAGGGCCCCCGCCATGCCGTAGGTGTTCCCGGGATTGAAGAGGCGGTTGAAGAAGTTGACCGAGCGTCCCACCAGGTTCAGCGAGTCCTCGATCAGCCTTTGGTGCAGCGCCAGGGCCCCGTTGAAGGCCTGGGCGTTGGAGACAATCGACTGCTGCGCGTCCTTCAGCGCGAGTTTTTCGGGTTCCGCCAGCTTCTCGATGATCGGGGTGAGGGTCTTGTTGCCGGGGATACCGAGCTCCGTGCCGATGGTGGCGATCATCTCCTGGCACCGAGTGGAGAGCCTCGCCATGCGCTGCATCCCCGCGGCGATATCCTGCTGGTTTTCCTCCATCCTCGCCATGTCCAGCGAGATCATGCACTCCTGCTCCTCACGCAACAACCCCTGCAACTGGTCCATGAGCACACCCTTATCGCAAAGGGCGGCAATCAGTTCGGCTATCCTTGGCTCCATCTTCTATCCCCCTTAACGCGTCTTGTACGCGTCCATCATCTTTTGCGCTAAAAGCGTCGGCTCCACGCGGTAGCCGCCGTTTTGCACCTGCTGCTTCGCGAGCGCCACCCGGTCCAGCCTGACCTCGGGAAGCGACTCCATCTCGCCCTTGAGCTTTTGCATCTCCCGCACCTGAGGAGAGAGTTCCACGCGGTCGAAGCTGAGCACCCGTGCCGCCGGGCGCGCCCCCTGCACCTGTTGGGGCGCGGCGGCTTCGTTCTTCTTGAGCGCCTGGGACCGGGAGATGTCGACGACGTATGCGCTTCCTTCAATCCGCATCGGGCACCCCCTTCACGGGAACCGGTTTCGATCCCTGCGTGCTGCGGGAGAGCTCCCTCTCCAGGGTCTGCGCCAGGCCGATGCCACCGCCTGCGACCGCGGCGTTCGCGTACTCCTGGTCCAAAAGCGAGCGGAAGGTCTCCTCGCCGCGCCCGCCGCCGGTCATGGTGTCCTTGCCGACCGTCTCCCGCATCGACTTGAGCATCATCGAGACGAACATCGCCTCGAACTCGCGGGCCACCTTCTTGACCTGGGCCGGGGTCTCTCCCCCGCCGTTTCCCGTTTTTTCGGGGCGCCTCCCCCTGGGGTCCTCGACCGGGAGGGCATGCTGCGGAACAGCCGTGATCTCCATGTCAGCTCCTTTCCACCTGGCTACATCACGCTCAGCTCGGCGTTCAGGGCGCCTGCGGCCTTGATCGCCTGCATGATGCCGAGCAGGTCCCTAGGCGTTACCCCCAGGGTGTTCAGGGCGCGCACCACCTCTCCCAGGTTGGCCCCCTCCCTGACCATGGAGAGGTTCACCTTCTCCTCGGCCACCCTCAGGTCCGTCCTCGGCACCACCGTGGTGGTCCCCTGGGCCAGCGCCCTGGGCTGGGAGACCTTGGGGGTCTCCTTGACCACGACGGTGAGGTTGCCGTGCGATACCGCCACGGTCGAGATGCGGACGTTCTCACCCATGACGATGGTGCCGGTCCGCTCGTTCATCACCACCCGCGCCAGGACGTCGGGGTTCACTTCGAGCCGCTCCAGGTTGGCGATGAATTCGACCACCCGGTTCTGGTACTCGGACGGTACCGCGATCTGCACGCTCCCCGGGTCGGTGAGTGTCGCCACCTGCCCCTGGAAGCGCTCGTTGATGGCGGCAGCCACCCGTGAGGCGGTGGTGAAGTCGGACTGGTGCAGGTTGAGCTTCAGTTGGCTGCGGTTGGCCAAAACGTTCGGGATCTCGCGCTCGATGAGCGCCCCCCCCGGTACCGTCCCCGCGGTCGGGTGGTTCTTCATGGCGCTCGCCGCCTGCCCGCCGTAGGAGAAGGAGTTGGTCAGGACCGCACCCTGCGCCACGGCGTAGACCTGGTTGTCCGCACCCTTCAGTGGGGCCATCATCAAGGTCCCGCCGGCGAGGCTCTTGGCGTCACCCATGGAGGAGACCAGGACGTCGAGCCGGTTGCCCTGCTTGGCGAAGGGGGGGAGCTGGGCCGTGACCATGACCGCCGCGATATTTTTCACGGTGATGTCGTTGCGGTTCACGGTGATCCCCATCCGCTCCAGTGCGCCGACCAGCGACTGCACCGGGAACTTGGTCTGGTCCGAGTCGCCGGAACCGTTCAGGCCGACCACGAGGCCGTAGCCGATCAGCTGGTTTTCCCTGACGCCGTCGAACGCCGCGATGTCCTTGATGCGCGCGCCGAAGACTACCTGCGGCAGCAGCAAAAGGACCAGCAGCAGTAACATTTTCCATCCGAGATTGACTTTCACTGGTTCCACCTGAACACTCTTCGGCGCCTGTGTCGATTTCTTGACAACGCCCGCGACCTCACCCCTCAAACAATCCAACTCTAGAACGGCCATATCTTGTCCAGCGCGTTGAGAAGCCACCCCGGCTTTTGCCTGTCGCTGATGATCCCCTTGCCGGAGTAGGCGATCTTCGCATCGGCGATGAGAGCCGAGCTGATGGTGTTGTCGGCGCTGACGTCGCGCCCGCGCACCGTACCGGTCAAAATGATGATCTGGTCCTCGTTGTTCACCTTGACGTTGCGCCTCCCCTCGATGAGGAGGTTGCCGTTGGGGATCACGTCGACCACCTTGGCCGAGATGGTCGCCTGCAGCGTCTCCTGCCGCGAGGTGGAACCGCTGCCGTCGAACTTGGAGCTGAAGCTTGCGTTCAAGAGGTCCGAGAGGTCGGCCCAGTTCTTGATCGCGGTCGTTTCCAGCCCCAGGAGCTTCGGGATACCCGCGCTGATCGAGGAGCCCCGGCTGGTCCCGGTGGAGGCCTTCTTGCTGGCGCTCGCGTTCTCGGAGATGACCACGGTGATGATGTCGCCGCGCCGGCGCGCCTTCATGTCCTCGGCGAGCCCCGTCGAGGAGGCCTGCCACAAGGAGCCCGAGGCGTAGCTTACCTGGGGCGCCGGTATCTGCTGGTCGAAGGTCGGGGTCTGCACCTCCGCGCTCTGGTGCGCGCACGCCGCAAGCAGCAATAGCGGCAGCCCCAGGGCCGCCGCCTTTATTTGCGCTTTATTTTTCTTCCACATCTAAAAGTCCACCTTTACCGTCGCCGCGTCTACCACCCGCGCCGCGATCTCCTTTTGCGAGGAGAGGTTCTGCACCGTGATGACGTCGCCCGGGGCTCCCGCCCCCTTGGCCCGGCCGCTCGCCGTTACCTTGACCACGTCGTTCTCCGCCAGGATGGTGACCATCTGCCCGCTCTTCACCACCGGCACTTTTTCCAGATTGTCTTTTCGGACCGGGGTATTGGCCCGCATGGTCGCTTTCACCCTGAGCCCTGCCGCCTCGTCCGGTTCCTTCAGGTATCCGCCGCGCGCAAGGCTTAGGTCCCTTTTGGCGACCGAGAGGTCCGAAGCTAAGAGCACCTCGCCCCGCTCCAGGGTCCTCGCCGCAACCACCATATCGGCCAGCGCCTCGACCTCGACCTGCACCGTCTGGTTGCGCTTCACCTGGTCGTCCACCCGCACCACCAGGGCGACCGACGCGTTGCCGTACCCTTCCCAGCGCTCTGGAGCCACTACCTCGAAGCTCACCCGCCCGGCGGGAAGCTTGAGATCGCCGTTGAACCCGATCTTCTTCACCGTGACCTGGGCGGCCAGGGGGGCCGCTTTCTGCATCAGGTAGTCGCTGATGGCCGCGCGCACCGTCGCTTCGGTGACCACGTTTTGCGCGGCCTGGGGAGCCGGAGCTGTCGCCGCAAAAGCGGGAGCGCAAAGGCAAAGGGAGGCGGCCGCGGCCAAAAGCCGCATCGCTTTCAAAAGACGCATCAGCTATTACCTCTTCAGGCCCGCTGCCTGCTGCAGCATCTCGTCGGAGGCCTGGATCGCCTTGGAGTTGATCTCGTAGGCCCTTTGCCCGACGATCATGCTGACCATCTCTTCCATGATGCTCACGTTGCTGTTCTCGAGGAACCCCTGCTCGATGGTCCCCAGGCCGTTCTGCCCGGCGGTCCCGGTGGTGGCGGCCCCGGAGGAGTCGGTCGGGAGGAAGAGGTTCTTGCCGATGGCGTTAAGGCCTGCGGGGTTGGAGAAGGAGGCGAGCTGCAGCGTCCCTACCGTGGTCGCCGCCGTCTGCCCCGCCTGCTGCACCGATACGGTACCGTCGGTCCCGACGGTGACGCGGGTGGCGTTACTGGGGATCAGTACCTCCGGGATAACCGGCTGGCCGTCCGAGGTGACCACCCTCCCCTGCCCGTCGCGCTTGAACGCACCGGCTCGGGTATAGGCGGTCGAGCCGTCGGACTGCTGCACCTGCAGGAAGCCGTCCCCCTGGATGGCGAGGTCGAGCTCGTTGCCGGTGGCGATGATGTTGCCCGTGGTGAAGACCTTGGTCACCGCACCCGGCCTCACCCCGAGCCCCACCTGGATCCCGGTCGGGATGGTGGTCGCGTTGGTGGCGGGAGCGCCGGTGGTCTTCTCGGTCTGGTACATGAGATCCTGGAAGTCGGCGCGGCTCTTCTTGAAGCCGGTGGTGGCGGCGTTGGCGAGGTTGTTGGCTACCACGTCTATGTTGAGCTGCTGTGCCTGCATCCCGGATGCTGCGGTCCAAAGGGCCCTGATCATTTTTTTCTCCTTAACGCTCGAACCGGTCCCGGTCGGCGTTTTTCGTTCCACGTCGCTTTAAATCGACATCTGGCCGCTCTTAGGCCCTACACCTTGCCCAGTTCGTTCACCGCTTTGGCGGTCATGTCGTCGTAGCTTTTCACCGCCTTGGCGCAGGTCTCGAAGTAGCGGCTCGCCTCGATCATGCGCGCCATCTCCACCACCACCTTGACGTTGGAGCTTTCCAGGTACCCTTGCTTCACCGAGGCTTGAGTCGGGGCCGGCGCCGCCTGCGGGTTGGCCGGCACGAAGAGGCCGCCGCCGATCTTGGTCAGCTGGTAGGGCTTGGGGAAGTCCACCTTGGAGAGGGTGCCCACGGTCGCGCCGTTCACCACTACCTCGCCGTTCCCCGCGATCTCGACTTTGCCGCCGCCGATGGCGATGGAGCCGCCGCTTCCCTGCACCTCGAAGCCGTCGGCGTTCACGAGGCGCCCGGCCTGGCTGCGGAAGAAGTTCCCCTGCCTGGTGTAGGCCGGGCCCTGGGGGGTGTTGACCACGAAGAAGCCGTCCCCGTCGAGCGCCACGTCCAGGGCGTTCTCAGTCCTTTGCATGGCACCCGGGGAGTAGTCGGTGGAGTAGCGGTCGTTACTGAAAACTGGCGCCTGCTGTGTCGGATTTTTGACATTGGCCAGCACGCTTTCGAACTGGATCTGGTCCGCCTTGAAGCCGGAGGTGTTGGAGTTGGCCAGGTTGTTGGAGATCACGTCCAGGCGCCGCTGCGCCGACAGGTTCCCGGAAAGGGCCGCATATATGCCGCTGTTCATGCTCCCCCCCTAGCCCAGGCGCTTCATCTTGCCGCGCAGCCTGATGATCGCCTGGCTGTGCAGCTGCGAAATTCTTGACTCGGTGAGGTCCAGGACCGCGCCGATCTCCTTTAAGTTCAGCTCCTCGTAGTAGTAGAGCGTGACCACGATGCGCTCCTTCTCCGGCAGGGCGTCGATCGCCTCGGCCAGGCGCTCCACGGTCTGGCGCGCGATCAGCTGGCTCTGCGGGCTCTCGGTCCCCTTGTCCTCCAGGACGTCCAGAAGCCCGAAGGGAGCGCCGTCCTCGTCGTGCCAGGCGTCGTCCAGCGAGACGAAGGAGAGGAGGTGGATCTCCTCCAGGAGCCGGAAGTAGTCCTTCAGCTCCAGCCCCATGGCGAGCGCCACCTCGTCGCTGGAGGGGTTTCTCCCCAGGCGCTGCTCCAGCTGCGAGAACTCGCGCTCCAGTTTCTTGAACTTGTCCCTGAGGCTCCTGGTGAGCCAGTCCTGCGCCCTCAGCTCGTCCATGATGGTGCCGCGGATGCGCTGCTCGGCGAAGGTCTTGAACTGCACCCCGCGGGCGGGGTCGAAGCGCTCGGCCGCGGATATGAGCCCGATCACCGCGGCGCTCCTTAAATCGTCGCGGTCCAGGTGCGGGGGAAGCGAGGAGGCGATCCGGTCCACGATGAACTTCACCAAGGGGAGGTGGGTAACCACAAGTTCGTCCCTGCTCATCGGTACCCCGCGTTGCGCCTCGTTCTCGTACGCCTTAAGAAGACAGTTCATGGTTCCTCCACAGCTTGCTAGATGCCATCGGGGCGACCGGCATGGGCACCATGTCCGCCGTCCGCTCCGCATTTATTTTCCGGGCCAGATGTTTGAAACCCGCCGAGGCCTTGGAGTCGGGATAGAGGCGGCAGAGCGCCCCCCTCCTCTTCACCGATTCCACCAGGAGTTCGTCGTGCAGGATGCAGCCTGCGTGCTCAAACGAGACTTGCAAAAAGCGTCCCGTAATCGCCGAAAGTTTGGAAAAGAGTGTCGCCCCCTCCTGGTTGTCGCGGCACATGTTGACCAGGAGCCGGAACTTGAAGGAGCTGTCGCGGCCGGAAAGCGCCTTGATCAGGGCGTAGGCGTCGGTGATCGAGGTCGGCTCCGGGGTCACCACCAGCATGATCTCCCGGGCGATGGAGGCGAAGCTGGTCAGGTTCGCCGCGATTCCCGCGCCGGTGTCGATCAGGAAGTAGTCGAAGCGGTCCTCCAGGCGGAGCATCCCCTGCACCAGCGCCACCCGCTCCCTCGGGGAGAGCGATGAGTACTGCTGCATCTCCATCCCCGCCGGCAGCACGCTCACGCCGCCGCCGACGTCGACCACGGTCTCCTCCAGCGCGATCTCGCCGGCCAGGACCTGGCTCATCCGGTAGGGGGTCTGCCTGCCCAGCCGCAGGCAGATGTCGCCTACCCCCGGGTTGGAATCGACGATCAGCACCCTTTGTCCGGAAGCGGCGAGCGAGGCGGCGAGATTGACCACCACGGAGCTGTTGCCGACCCCACCCTTGCCGCTGGTGACCGAGATCACCCGCAGCCCTTCGCGCACCTGCAAGAGGTCGGGGGTGGGAACCTCACTTCTGCCGCGGCCGGCCAGCCGCCTCAAAGATTCGGCCTGATCTGTTGCCAGACATGAAACTGTCATCTTGTTGACTCCTGCACCACCAGCGAGGCGAGTTTGCGAGAGCTTGCCACCTCGATGTCCTCGGGCACCTTCTGGCCGGTGCTGAAATAGGAAAGGGGAACCTTGTGCTTCAAATAGGTGTCGACGATGCAGCCAAGGCTCCTGCTCTCGTCCAGCTTGGTGAAGAGAAGCTTCGTAATCGGCAGCGTCCCGAAGGTCGCTATGATCTCGTCGATCTCGCGGGTCCTGGTGGTGGCGGAGAGGCAGAGGTAGACGTCGATGCCGTTATGCGCCTCCAGGTAACCTTTCAGCTCGTCCAGCCGCTCGGTATCCTTGGGGCTCCTGCCGGCGGTGTCGATCATGATCAGGTCCTTGTCCGAGTGCCTGGCAAGCGCCTTGCCGAGCTCCTGCGAGTTGCCGGCCACCTCCAGCGGCAGGTCCATGATCTTCGCGTAGGTCTTGAGCTGCTCCACCGCACCCACCCTGAAGTTGTCCATGGTCACCATGGCGACCGAGACCCGGCGGTTCAAGGCGTAGAGGGCGGCGATCTTGGCGATGGTCGTGGTCTTCCCCACCCCCGTCGGGCCCACTACCGCGACGATGCGCGGGCCGGTCTTCTTGATGCGCAGAGATCCGGAGCACTTGATCATCCCGGCCAAAGCCTCGGCCATGAGATTTCTCAGTTCGCCGATGCCGGCACCGCCGCGGGCGGCGGGCCTGATCGCCTCCATGAGGAGTTCGATCGCCTCGGGGCCTACATCCTCCCCCTGCAGCTCGGCGGCAAGCGCGTCGAGCAGGAGCTCACCCTGGCTGGCACGCACGCTCTGCTTCGCCTCCCGGACCTCCTCTACCAGTGTGGTCTCTTTTACCGGCGGCAGGGACGGGACGCTCAGCACCTCGAGCTGCTGCTGCAGTTGGGCCGCCATGCTCTTCGTTTGGGTGGTTTCAGAAGCGGCGCCGCCACCGGCTAAGGGGAAGCTGACCAGCCTGGGCTCTTTTTCCTTACCCGAGACGGCGCTGTACAGGAGCTTCTTGATCTCCTCGAGCTCCTCCTTGGCGAAGGTCCTGGGGGCCGGGGCTTCGGCGCCCTGCTCGGTTGCCGGCTGCATCGGCTGCAACGGCTCTCGCGGCGCCGCGGCCTCTTTTTTCGAAAGCGCTTCGAGACGCTGCTTCAGCTCGCGCACCTCCCGAGCCAGCGGTCCCAGCATGGAGTTCTGGAACTCCTCGCGGGTGGAGAGTTCGCGCTCGGGCGGCGCCGGGGGAGCCTCCTCGCGGTAGGGGTTGTGACGCGGCTGGGGCTGTCTCGGCTCCAGCGCCGCGGTCACCTCGTAGTACGGCTTGGAGAAAAAGCCAAGGAACCCCTTTTTCCGCTCTTTCTTCGAAGAGAGGATCATGGCGTCCAGCCCCATCTCGGCCTTCACCATCCGTAAAGCCTCCGACATCTCGCCTGCCTGAAAGGTTTTAACTAGCATTGAGCACCACCACGCCTAAAGATTGGATTTTTATATTCGGCGGGATCTCGTTGTGCGAGATGACCGCCAGGTTGGGCATGTAACGTTCGGTAAGCTTCTTCACGTGGCGCCGTATGCTGGGGGACGCCATCAGGACCGGCAGGACGCCGGTGGCGTCGAACTGCTCGGCGTTTCTCCGGATGGCGGCCAGGATGCGCTGCGCCACCCCCGGCTCGATGGCCAGGTAGCTCCCCTGCTCCGAAAGCTGCACCGCGTCGGCTATGGTCTCCTCCACCTCGCGGTCCATGGTGAGGACGCAGAGCGTGTCGTCCTCCCGCTTGTACTGCTCCACTATGTAGCGTCCCAGGCTCTGGCGCACGAACTCGGTGAGCATGTCCGGGTCCTTGGTCACGCCGCCGAAGTCGGCCAGCGTCTCCAGGATGGAGCGCAGGTCCCTGATGGAGACGTTTTCCTTCAAAAGGTTCTTGACCACGCGCAGCACCGTTCCCAGGGAGAGGAGCGACGGCACCAGTTCCTCCACCACCTTCGGGAGCGTGGCGGCGATGCTGTCCAGAAGCTGCTGCAGCTCCTGGCGCCCCACCAGTTCGTGGGCGTGCTTCTTGATGGTCTCGCTGATGTGGGTGGCGAGGATGGTGGTGTTGTCCACGACCGTGTAGCCGGAGACCTGCGCCCTCTCCCGCTCTTTCCCCTTGATCCACACGGCGGGAAGCCCGAATACCGGCTCGGTGGTCTTGATCCCCTCGAGCTGGCCGGTAGCGCCGCCGGAGTCCATGGCGAGGTACTGGCCGGCGAGCTCCCCCCCTCCCACCTTGGCGCCGTTGATCAGGAGGTTGTACTCGTACGGCTTCAGCTGCAGGTTGTCGTGGATATGGATGGGGGGAACGATGAACCCCATGCGGTCCGCCACCTGCTTCCTGATGGAGCGGATCCGGTCCAAAAGCTCCCCCTGCTGGCTTGCGTCCACCATGGGGACCAGGCCGTAGCCTACCTCCAGTTCCAGCATGTCCAAAGGCCTGATGGAGCTGATCTGGTCCAGATCCTCCGCCCCCGCCTGGGTCTCTACGACATCCTCGATCTCCGCCTTCTTCTCCACCGCCATCTTGCTCACCAGGTAGGCGACGCCGGAGAGGAGGAAGAAGGCGAAATGCGGCAGCCCCGGGATCAGGGCGAAGACGAAAAGAACACCGGAGGCCACCTGGAACGCCTTCGGGTAGTTGAGGAGCTGTCCTGCGATCTCGTGGCCGAAGTTGTTCTCGTCGGCCGAGCGGGTAACGATGACGCCGGCCGCGGTGGAGATGATCAGCGCCGGGACCTGGGCCACGAGCCCCTCGCCGATGGTGAGGAGCGTGTAGTTGGTGAGCGCCTGGTCCAGCGCCATCCCCTTTTGCCAGACGCCGATGATGAAGCCGCCGATGATGTTGACGAGGACGATCATGATGCCGGCGACGGCGTCCCCGCGCACGAACTTGCTGGCACCGTCCATGGAGCCGTAGAAGTCCGCCTCGCGCGCGATCTTCTTGCGCCGCTCCTTCGCCTCCTTGTCGGTCAGAAGGCCGTTGGAGAGGTCGGCGTCGATGGCCATCTGCTTGCCGGGCATGGCGTCCAGGGTGAACCTGGCGGCGACCTCGGCGACGCGCCCGGCGCCCTTGGTGATGACCACGAAGTTGATGATGACGAGGATCAGGAAGATGACGGCGCCGACCACGTAGTTGCCGCCGACCACGAACTGCCCGAAGGCCTTGATGACGCCGCCCGCCGCCTCGACCCCTTCGCTGCCGTGCAAAAGGATGAGCCGGGTGGAGGCGATGTTCAGGGCCAACCGGAAGAGCGTGGTGACCAGCAGGATGGACGGAAACACAGAGAAGTCGAGCGGTTGGATCGTGTAGAGGCAGACCAGCAGGATGACGAGAGCGATGGTGATGTTGGCCGCGAGGAAGACGTCCAGCATGAATGCCGGTACCGGGATGATCATCAGGGACAGTATCCCGATCAGGGCCACCGCCATGTAGATATCCGAATTTTTCTTGGGTCCTGGTAGCGCCAGGGCGTCGGTCGCGCCGTTTGCCATTCGTTGCATCCTTTGCCTGTTTAATGGAGGGGTACCTCCGGGCAAGGGACACTGTGCAACCGGTATGCCATAGGCGGGAAATGCGGTGATAAGAGTGCGGAATTGGAAAATCCCTAGTAAATACGGCACTTGAAGGCCCGAGGCCGCCTTTTTCCTTGATGCGGTCCGCCATGTACCGCCGTCATTTTTGGCTACGGGCGGCAGTCAACTTTTTGACCGGAGTTTTTTGCGAGGGGGCGCGAGGTTAGACGTGGCGGGCGGCCAGAGAGTGCTGCGGGTCGGTCTTGTCCGAGACCTTTTCCTGGATGTAGCGGGCCAGCCCGTCCAGGTCGGCGAAGACGAACGCGTGGTTCATCCCCAAGAGCTTCAGCTCCTGGGCGAGGAAGGTGCGGTTTTGGAAGGGGATCCGGTACTTGCGGATGTGCTCCTTTTCCGAGAGCTGCAGCTCCAGCGATTTCCAGGGATCCTTCAACACGGAGAAGACACCGCTTTGGGCCTTGATGCGGGAGGCGATGACCGGGGCCGAGAAGAAGCAGGTTCCGGCCTCGAAAGGGCTCGTCTTCTCGTCTATCTCGGAGAGGCCGTACATGGTGTGGGCAATGTAGAAGGCGGCGCCGCCGCAATATTCCGGGTGGGAGAGCTGGTCCTTCTTTAGGTCGAGGTCGGCGTAGGGGTCGGCGACGGCGAAGTACAGGGCGATGAGGGGGTTCACCGACCAGTCGAGGAGCCTGGTGGGGAGGCCGTGGTGCTGGGCTAAGGCCAGCCATTCCCATTCCGTCGCCGGCTGCACCTCCACCATGTGCCGTCCCGATTTCTTGAATTCCTGCAGCGCCTCGTACTCCCCATAGATGTCCGCGGGCATGCGCCGGTCGGTCTTGCCGCCGCGGGCCGGGGGCTCCTTGGTGAGGCGCCCTATCTTCGGGATGAGGGAATAGAAGTCCCGGCTTTCCCCCCTGAAGAAGTTCCAGGAGCCGGGGTTGGTCTTTTTGATCAGCCTGCGGAACTCCTCGAAGGATCTGATTTCGCCCGAAATTTCCATGGCTCCCCTGGTGGCAAAGGTAAAGTCGACCGCAAACACAGGGAAGAGTTAAGCATATTTAACCGGAAAGGGCTAGGGGCTGAAGGCAGGGGCAGGGGACTAGGGGCAGGGGAACCAAAATAATAAAAGGAAGCAGTCCCCCCTCCCCCTGCGGGAGGGGGTCAAGGGGTGGGGGTAGGTGCCACGTCCGATGTTATGGCCAATTCACCCACCCCCCTGCCCCCTCCCGTCAAGGGAGGGGGAGAACAAAGGCGGGAGGTTTTCGCTTAATCTGCCCCCCTGCCGGGTCCCCCTTCTCTTCAGCTCGTTGTCGATGCAGTTAAGCACCTCGAACTTGGCCAGGGACCAGAGGGGGGCAATCAGGTCGCGCCGGTTCCCGTCGCCGGTCAGCCGCTGCACCACGATGCGCGGATCGAGCCGCTCCAGAAAATCGCAGACGAGCCCCACGTAGCTGTCCCGATCCAAAATCGTGACCTCCCCACCCTCGTACTGCTCGGCCAGGCGGGTGCCGCGCATGACGTGCAGCAGGTGGACCTTGACGCCGTCCACCCCTTGCCGGTTCAGGTACTCGGCGCAGGAGAGCATCTCCTCCCGGCTCTCCCCCGGCAGCCCCAGGATGACGTGGGCGCAGACCCGGATGCCGCGCTCCCGGCACCCCTTGAGCGCGCTCTCGAAGGAGGCGCGGTCGTGCCCGCGCCCTATGGCGGCGAGGGTGCGGTCCAGGTGGGACTGCAGCCCCAGCTCCAACCAGAAGTAGGTGCGCCGGGCGTAAGAGGCGAGGAGGTCGAGGGTAGCTTCGGGGAGGCAGTCGGGGCGGGTGCCGACGATGAGACCGACCACGTCCGGGACGCTCAAAGCCTCGTCGTAAAGCGCCTTCAGCCGCTCGACCGGTGCGTAGGTGTTCGAGTAGGACTGGAAGTAGGCGATGAAGCGGGCCGCCTTGTACTTGCGGACCATCACCTCCTTGGCGTGTTCGAGCTGCTGGGCGACGCCGGCCTCCTGCAGGATGCCGTAGGAACCAGACCCCTTGCCGCCGCAGAAGATGCACCCCTGCGTCCCGACCTTCCCGTCGCGGTTGGGGCAGGTGAACCCGGCGTCGACCGACAGCCTCTGCACCTTGCAGCCGAATACCCTTTTCAGCTCATCGGAAAATGCGTTGTAGCGCGACATGAAATCTCCTCGGTGTCTCTTCTAACATATCTGCAGGGGATTGGGAAAGGGAGAGCTTCCCTCCCCCCTTTTCGGTTGCCTCCCCAGGGCAAAGCCTGTATCTTCGACCGGTCATGCAAAAGTCTTTCTCCGATCAGGCCATCCAGCAGCTCCGCAGCGCAATCGACGAGGCAAACGGCAACGAAGTCTTCTTCCTTGGGCGGACCGACGAGGCGCGCATCGTCGTTGAGGTCGAGCCCCTGGCGCGCGGCAACCGCGACGCGGTACCCGCCATCATGATCGCCTGCTCCTTCGGCGACGTGGTGATCCACAACCACCCATCAGGCAACCTCACCCCCTCCCAGCCCGACATCGAGATCGCGTCGCTCTTGGGAAACCAGGGGGTGGGCTTTTACATCGTCAACAACCAGGCCGACCGCTGCAATCAGGTCGTCGCCCCCTTCTCCCGCAAGGTGGTGGAATCGCTCTCCTACCCGGAGATCGAGCGGTTCTACGCGCCGGACGGGGTGCTGTCGCAGGCGCTCCCCGGCTACGAGCACCGCCCCGAGCAGACCCGGATGGCGCTAAACCTCTCCGAGGCGTTCAACGACGAGAAGGTCGCCGTGGTCGAGGCGGGGACCGGGACGGGAAAGTCGCTCGCCTATCTCCTTCCGGCGGCGCTTTGGTCGGTGCGCAACAAGGAACGGGTGGTGGTATCCACCAACACCATCAACCTCCAGGAGCAGCTGATCCAGAAGGACATCCCCTTCCTGCAGCAGCACGCCCAGATCAAGTTCCGCGCCGTCCTGGTGAAAGGACGCGGCAACTACCTCTGCCTCAGAAAACTCCACGTGAACGCCGCCGACGCCTCGCTTTTCAAGGACGAGACCGCGCGCGAGCTCGACGCCATCGTCTCCTGGAGCAAGAAGACCGACGACGGCTGCCGCTCGGACCTGGCCTTCATACCGAAGGATGAGGTCTGGGAGGAGCTTTGCTGCGAGTCGGATCAGTGCGGCCGGGTGAGGTGCCCCGATTACGCCCGCTGCTTCTTCTACAAGGCCAGGCGTGAGGCTGCCGGCGCCGACCTCCTGGTGGTGAACCACGCCCTGCTTTTGGCCGACCTTTCCGTGCGTCAGGAAACAGGCTACGACGCAACCGCCATCCTCCCCCCGTTCCATCGGCTCATCTTCGACGAGGGGCACCACCTTGAGGATGTTGCCACCAACTTCCTCTCCAGCCAGGTCTCGCGCCTGGGGCTCGTCAAGCTCCTGGGGAAACTGCAACACCCCAAAAAGGCGCACCGCGGCATCCTGCCGCAGCTCTCTTCCCTCCTTTCGTCCGCCGTCCCGGATGACCAGGACGACATCTACCTGGAGATCGCCGAGGTCCTCGAGGACCGGCTGATCCCGAGGAGGGTGTCCGTACTCGACGCGGTGACCCGGGGGATGGATGTAATCGGCGAGTCCCTGTTCCAAAAACTCAAGAAGGAGGCGGGCGAACAAAAGCTGCGGGTAACCCCCGCCTTGTACGGGACGCCGCTTTGGCAGGAGGTGACCGAACAGGTCGAGATCATGTGCCAGGCGCTCTCCGAGTACGCGCTCGCCATGCAGACCTTCCTGAAGCAATGCGAGAAGCTCTCCGACAAGGTGCTGGAGAAGCTCGCCGGGCCGCTCACCGACCTTCGGGGGGTGAAGGGGCGGGTGGAATGCGCGGTCGACGCGCTCCGCTTCTTTACCGCGCGCGAAGAGGAGCACTGCCGCTGGTTCGAGCTGAGGAAAGGCCCCCTGGTAAAGCTCTGCTGCTCGCCGCTGGAAGTGGCCGAATCGATCAAGAAAGCGATCCTGGACCGCTTCAAGACCGTGGTGCTCACCTCGGCCACGCTCGCGGTGGGGGAAAAGTTCGACTTCTTGAAGCGCAGGACGGGGATCGAGCTCCTTCCCAAGGAGCGCGTCAGCACGCTGCTTCTCCCCTCACCCTTCGACTACGCCCGGCAGGCGCTGGTCGGCGCCCCCTCGGACATGCCCGAGCCGACCTCGCCCCTTTTCGAGGGAAGGCTTTGCGAGCTCCTTTTGAAGGCGCTCAAGATCTCGCAGGGGCGCGCCTTCGTTCTTTTCACCTCGTACGATCTGTTGATCCGGGTCTTCAACCGCCTGGCGAAGCCACTCAAGGCCGCGGGGCTCACCCCGATGCGCCAGGGAGAGACCAACCGCCACATGCTTCTGTCCAACTACCGCAGCGCGGTCAACCCGGTCCTTTTCGGCACCGATTCCTTCTGGGAAGGGGTGGACGTGCAGGGGCGTGGGCTGGAGCTGGTGGTCATCACCCGGCTTCCCTTCCGGGTTCCGACCGAGCCGATCCTGGAGGCGAGGAGCGAGCACATCGCGGCGCTGGGGGGAGATCCCTTCATGAGCTACACGGTCCCCCAGGCGGTGATCAAGTTCAAGCAGGGGTTCGGGAGGCTGATCAGGAGCAAAGAGGACCGGGGTGCCGTGCTGATACTCGACTCGCGGGTCTTGACCAAGAACTACGGGAAGATCTTCCTGACTGCACTGCACGGTGTCGAGGTGGTGCGGGGGGAAGAGGCGATGCTCTGCGAGAAGCTGAAAGGGTTCTTCGGAAAACCTTAGAAAGGCGGAACACAGAGGTCTCGAAGGTCCACGGAGGTCACAGAGGTTTTTCGTGGAAAAGCAAAGGCACTCACCACAGAGGTACACAGAGGAATCACAGAGGAAGGCAAAAAACTAAAGCCTTTGGTTTACCCCAAAAAAGCTTTGTGATTTTCCTGCCTTTGGTTTTCCTCTGTGATCCTCTGTGGTGAAAGCCTTTTGGTTTTGCTTCTTGGTTCATGGTTGTACCCCGCGGGCGACGGTTACGGCGGCTACCGCCGAGACTTCCGCCCGCAAGAGTGCGTCGACGCAGGCCCGCATGGTGCTCCCGGTGGTGAGGACGTCATCCACCAGCAAGACCCGCTTTCCTTCCAGACGCCGTGCCTCCCGCACCACAAAAGCCCCTTTCACGTTCACCACCCTCTTCGTCGCGTCAAGGGTCGTCTGCGGCTCGGTCCAGCGCAGTCGCCGCAGGTTCCCCACCTCTACCGGCAGCTTCAGTTTCTTCGCCAACACCTGCGCTATCAGCTGGGACTGGTTGTAACCCCGCTGCCTCAACCTCTTTTTGTGCAGCGGCACGGGGACGATCAGGTCCGGCGCCGCCTCGGCGCAGAAATCCGTCAAAGCCGATGCGGCGAGAAGCCCTAAAGGAAGCGCCAGCTGCACGCGACCGCCGTACTTGAACCGGTGGATCAGCTGCTGTACCGCCCCTTCAAGAATGAGCGCGGAGCGGCAGGTGTGGAAAGGGGGATGGAGCAGGCAGGCGCCGCAGGTGTGGTTTGAGCCCTTATCGGTGGCGAAGGGAGCGCCGCATATGGTGCAGAGCGGGGTTGTCAGGAAAGTGACTTTGTCGAGGCAGTCGGCGCAGATGAAGAGTTCGCCGGCCTCGGGGATGAACGCCCGGCAGACGTGGCAAAGTGGAGGAAAAAAGAGATCCAGCAGCGGGCGAAAGAACATGCTTCCTCCCTTAAGGCTGAGAAAAGACAGGAGAAACAAAACCGTTGGCCACTGAGAAAATCTGAGAACTTCTGTGAAACCTGCAGGTTTTGATTCTCTCCCTGGCTTCTCTCAGATGTCCTCAGATTTTCTCCTTGCTAATGGTTTAGGTTTTACAGCCCCATGTCCTCGTTCACCACGAGCACCCGGATGTCGGTGTTGCGCGGCTTCTTCTCGATGATGGTGGTCACCCGGCAGATCCGCTGCGGCGAGTTGCAGTCGGAGCAGAAACCGGTGCTGGCACAGGGGGTGGAAAGGTTCAGGCGCTTGGCGTTGGGCGGGGCGGCAAAGGTCTTGATCCTTTGCATCGCTTCTTCCACGCCGCCGTCCACCAGCTTGTTCCGCCCTACGACCACGATCACCTTCTGCGGCCCGTAGAACATGGCGGCGGCCCTGTTGCCGTTGCCGTCGACGTTCACCAGTATCCCGGAGAGGGTCACGGCGTTGCTACCGGTGAGAAAGAGGTCGCAGGTCAGCTGCTTCTTGGTGATCGCCAGCCTTTCCTCCGGTGCAAGGTCGGGGGCGCCGTGGTTCAGGATTTCCTTCCCCATTCCCTTCAGCTTGTCCGCCAACTTCAGGTCGGCTACCGACAGCGATCCGCCGAACCCGACGCTCTGCGCAGCTTGCGCCTCGTTAAGGATGTAGTGGAACACTTCCTGGCTATCATGGCAGTAAAGGGCTTCGAAACCGTTCTTCTTCAGGTTTTCCACCGCCTTGTTGCATTTATGGCCGTAGCTCCAATCGTTCAATTCTTCGGTGTTGCTCATTCTCTACCTCCGTTTATCTCGTCTTTCTTAAATACGCCAACACCCAGCGTCACAAGTCCCCCCTCCCCTCGCGGGTGGGGTTAGGGGGTGGGGGCAGGTGCCGACCTTCACGATACTGGCAAGTTCACCCACCCCCCTGCCCCCTCCCGTCCAGGGAGGGGGAGAGCTGGGAAGGGCTTGATTTGATTGGTGAAAGTCCGCTACCGCTTCGCCACAATCTGCTGCTCGTAGGGCCAGACCTCGCCTACGTAGCCGATCAGCTGCTCCATGCGCGCCTTGAAGCCGAGACGCCACTCGTCCTGCTCGGGGAAGTGTCGCTTCTCGCGAACGCTGTCGCAAAGCTCCTTCCCCAGGGTACGTGCCTTCTGGAACAGGGCGTCCTGATCCGGAAACACTCGGTGCCCCGCGCCGGGGGAACCGATGCTCCCTACACTCTGCGCCCCCATGGCGTTGACGATCTTCTGCATGTACTCCAGCACGTCCTCGTCACCGCCCCCGCCGGAGGTCTCCACCAGCGCCGCGTACTTTCCTTCCAGAGCGGTCAGGTGGATGAGCCCGTTGCAGCGATCCAGAAACGCCTTCAACTGCGCGGTGATGCTGAGGAGATAATTCGGGGTGGCCAGAATGAAGGCGTCGGCGGCGACTAGCTTCTGCTTGATCTCCTCGAACTCGTCCTTCACCGGACAGGTGCCGACCTTGTGGCAGACGTCGCAGGCGACACAGGGTTTGACCGGCGTCTGGGCCAGCGTCACGATCTCTATGTCCGCGCCCGCCTGGACGGCTCCCGCCATTACCTCTTCCAAAAGACGCCCCGTAGTGCCGTTCATGCCCCTGGGGCTACCGTTGATTGCCAGGATCTTCATGCGTTTTCTCCGTTTTTGTCTTTAATCTACCAGCAGGCTCTTGCCGCCCATCTCCGAGGGCTGCTGGAGACCGAGCAATTCCAGCATGGTCGGAGCCAGGTCCGCCAACACCCCTTTCCTGAGCTTTGCCCCCTTGCGGGAATCGTCCACCAGAACCACCGGAGCCATCTCGCAGGTGTGCGCCGTGTGCGGCCCGCCCTGTTCGTCCTTCATCATCTCGGCGTTGCCGTGGTCGGCGGTGATAAGGGCGATGCCACCCTTTTCCCGCACCTTCGCCACCAACTTCCCGACGCATTCGTCGACCGCCTCGACCGCCTTCACCGCCGCGGGGAGGATACCGGTATGCCCTACCATGTCGGCGTTGGCGAAGTTGAGAATGACCACGTCGTACTTGTCCTCGTCGAGCCGCTTCAGGAGTTCCTCGGTCACGAGGTAGGCGCTCATCTCGGGCTTCTGGTCGTAGGTGGCGACTTCCTTCGGCGAAGGGATCAGGGCGCGGTCCTCGCCGGGAAAGGGGTTCTCCCTGCCGCCGTTGAAGAAGAAGGTGACGTGCGCGTACTTCTCGGTCTCGGCGATCCTCAACTGGGTGAGCCCGGCGTTGCTGATCACCTCGGGGAAGATATTGACCAGTTCCTCGTTTCCGAAGGCGACCGGAAGACCAAAGGTCTCGTCGTAGCTGGTCATGCAGACGTAGGAGGCGAGCTTAGGCCATTCCTCCCTTTTGAACCCGTCGAAGCCGGGGTCGGTGAAGGCGCGGGTGATCTCGCGGGCGCGGTCGGAGCGGAAGTTGAAGAAGATGAAGCCGTCCCCGTCGCCGAGCCTCCCCACCGGTGCGCCCCCTTGCATGATGACGCTGGGAAGCACAAACTCGTCGTTGACCCCGCCTTGGTAGCTTTGCTCTATGGCCGCGGCGGCGGACGGGTACGGTTTCCCCACCCCCGACACGATGGCGCGATAGGCCTGCTCCACCCGATCCCAGCGGTTGTCGCGGTCCATGGCGTAGTAGCGCCCGATCACCGTGGCGATCTTGCCGAAGGAAAAGCGCGCCATCTCCGCCTCAAGCCGCTTAAGGTAATCGATGCCGCTCTGAGGAGGGGTGTCGCGGCCGTCCAAAAGGCAGTGGACGAAGACCTCGCGCACGCCGTTTCGCTTCGCCATGTCGATCAGCGCGTAGAGGTGGGTGTCGTGGGAGTGCACGCCGCCGTCTGAAAGAAGCCCCGCCAGGTGCAGCCTGCCGCTTCCCTGCACCGCCTTCTTCATGCAGTCCAGAAGGACCGGGTTATGGAAAAAGTCACCGTCGTCGATGGACTTGCTGATCCGGGTCAGGTCCTGGTACACCACGCGCCCCGCGCCGATGTTGGTGTGCCCCACCTCGGAGTTCCCCATCTGGCCCGCAGGAAGGCCGACCGACATGCCGGAGCCGTCGATGGTGCCGCTGGGGTATTCGGCGGTAAGCCGGGTCATGTTCGGGGTCTTTGCCTGCGCGATGGCGTTGGACTCGGTGTCGGAATTGATCCCCCAGCCATCGAGGATCATCAAGAGCAGAGGCTTCTTAGGCATGGCTTTTCTCCCTCATTAGATTTTGTGAGACCAATTAAAAAAGGTGAAGTTGACCTTCACCCTTTTTTACATAACAACCCTTTAGCTACTCATGATGATACGGCTCGCAGTTAATGATGGTGAAGCCGCGGTAGATCTGTTCCAGCAGGAAGACCCTTACCATCTGGTGGGTGAGGGTCATGCGGGAAAGCGATATCGACTTGAAGGCCTGGCTGCGGAACTGGTCGGTGAAGCCATAGGCCCCTCCGATGGCGAAGACCAGATCCTGCGTTCCCTGGTCGCGGTTTTTGGAAAGGAAGGAGGCCAGCTCCGGGGAGGTCATCGCCTCCCCCCGCTCGTCCAGGAGCACCAGCCTTCCCCCTTTGGGGATCAGCTTCGCCAGGCGCTCGCATTCCCGCTCCCGCATCGCGGCGGCCTGCGCCCCCTTTTCCTCCCGGGCCTCCAGGATCTCGAGCGGTAGGTAGCGCCTGATCCTTCCGGCGTACTCCTCGATACCGGTCCTGACCCAGCTCTCCTGGGTCTTGCCGACCCAAAGGAGCTTCAGCCTCATGCCCCTTTATTCTCCCAAAGGTACTCCTCGGGGATCTCGATCTGGGGAGCCCTTTGCCAGAGTTCGTCCAGGTTGTAGATCTTGCGGACCTCTTCCAGGAAGAGATGCACGATGACGTCGCCGTAGTCGATGACCACCCAGCGTCCCTGCTCGTAACCTTCCATGTCTATCGGCCGGTCGAAGGGCTTCATACTCTGCTTGACCGAGTCGGCCATCGCCATCACCTGACGGTCCGAGCGCCCGGTGGCGAGCACCAGATAATCGGCGATGCTGGAGATCTTCTTGATTTCGAGCACCTTGACGTCGAGCGCCTTCTTGTCGAGAGCGAATGCCGCACACTTGATGGCACGCTCTTCGGCCGTCAAAATTTCCTTATCTTGCATCAACGTATAACCTCTGTTCCTTTATGTAGTGCTCGACGGCATCCGGAAGCAGATACCTGATCGAGCGGCCGCCTTGGACCGACAGGCGGATGTGGCTGGAGGAGATGTCCAAAAGGACCCCGTCCAGCGCGTAAACTGCGTGGCCAGAGCAGTGATTCAGCCGTTTAGCGGCCGGATCATAGCAGAACTCGCCAGCTATGGCAACAGGTAGGGCCTCGGCGAGGCTGGTGATGGTGGAACCCGGGCGCTGCACGCTGATCACGTTGCAAAGCTCGAATATCGCTTCGTATTCCCTCCAGGTGGAGATGTCGTTGAATGAGTCGGCCCCGACGATGAAGAAGAGGTCGTCGTCCGGGTACCGCGCCTTCAGCTCGCGCAGCGTGTCGATGGAGTAGGAGCGCCCGCCGCGCACCCCCTCCATGTCGGAGACCATGAAGCCCGGGTTGTCGGCCACCGCCAGGCGCACCATCTCCAGGCGGCTCGCGAAGGAGAGCTCCCCCACCAGCGGCTTGTGCGGCGGGGTAGCAGCCGGGATGAAGACGACCCGGTCCAACTGGTAGAGGTCGCGCGCCTCCTCCGCGATGCGCAGGTGGGCGTTATGGATGGGGTTGAAGGTCCCCCCCAGAATCCCCAGTCTCATCTGGCGTTTCCTTTGGTCAGGGGCGCACTTGCCCGGAGCCGTAGACGATGAACTTGGTGGTGGTCAGGTCGGTGAGCCCCATCGGCCCGAACGAGTGCAGCTTAGTGGTGGAGATGCCGATCTCCGCGCCTAGGCCCAGCTGGTTTCCGTCCGAGAAGCGGGTGGAGGCGTTGACCATGACCACGCCGGAGTTCACCTCGCGGATGAAGCGCTGGGAGTTCGCGTAGTCGCCGGTGATGATGGACTCGGTGTGCAGCGAGCTGTAGCGGTTGATGTGGTCGATGGCCGCGTCTAGGCCGTCGACGACCGCCGCCGCCAGGATCAGCTCCAGGTACTCGGCGTACCAGTCCTCCTCGGTCGCCTTCGCCGCCTTGGGGGCGAACTGCCGGAAGGTCTTGTCACCGCGAAGCTCCACCTTGAGGGAGGAAAGGGCCTCGTAGATGAAGGGGACGAAGGTCTCCGCTATGTCCTTATGGATCAGAAGCGTTTCCAGTGCGTTGCAGACGCCGGGGCGCTGGGTCTTGGCGTTGACGATGATCTCGCGCGCCATCTCGAAGTCGGCCGTGGCGTCGACGAAGATGTGGCAGACACCCTTGTAGTGCTTGATCACCGGGATTTTGGAGTTTTCCACCACGAAGCGGATCAGGCTCTCGCCACCGCGGGGGATGATGACGTCGATGAACTCCTCCTGCTTGAGCATCTCGGTCACCCCTTCGCGCTCCACGAACGGGATCAGCGAGAGGGCGGCGGCCGGGATGCCGTGCTTGGCGAGCTGCGCCTTCAGTATGGTGGCGATAGCGAGGTTGGAGTGGATCGCCTCGGAGCCGCCGCGCAGGACCACGGCGTTGCCGCTTTTGAGGCAAAGGGCGGCGGCGTCCGAGGTGACGTTCGGGCGCGACTCGTAGATAATGCCGATGACGCCGAGCGGGATGCGCATCTTTCCGACCATCAGGTCGTTGGGGCGCTTCCACATCCCCGTCACCTCGCCGACCGGGTCGGGGAGCTGCGCCACCTCGCGGATGGCGTCCGCCATTCCCTTGACCCGCGCCTCGTTCAGCATCAGGCGGTCCAGCATCGCTGCCGATAGCCCCCGTTCCTGCCCCGCCTCCAGGTCCTTCTTGTTTTCCTCTATGATGTGCGGCGCATCGTTGATGAGCGCGAGCGCCATATCCAGGAGCAGTTGGTCCTTGGCGGCAGAGGCAAGCTTCGCCATGGCGAAGGAAGCCTGCCTGGCCTCGGCGGCGATGGTGCGGATCTGTTCGGCAACTGACATTATGTAGTTCCTCCTTATTCTCCTGCAGGAGCCCACCCCTTAACCCCCTCCCCTGGCGGGAGGGGGTTAAGGGGTGGGGGTAGGTGCCATCATTTTAGACGCTGCCGGCTTCACCCACCCCCCGGCCCCCTCACGCCTTCGCGGGCCGAAGCGCTACGGCGCGCAGGCCCGTCAAGGGAGGGGGAGGGATCAATTACAAAAGGACCAAATTGTCCCGGTGGATGACGTCATCGCCGTAGCGGAAACCGAGGATCCCCTCGATCTCGCTGCTTTGGTGCCCGCGGATCTTTTCCACCTCTTGGCTCGAATAATCGGTGATGCCGCGCGCGAACTCCACACCCTCTGGATCGAGCACCCGGACGCAGGCGCCGCGGTCAAAGCGCCCCTCGACCTGGGCGATACCGGAAGGAAGCAAGCTCCTGCCGTGCCGGGAGAGGACGTCGCGCGCCCCCGCGTCGACGACGATGGAGCCCGCGGGCTTGATGGTGAAGGCGATCCAGTGCTTGCGCCGGTTCAGCGACTCGCCGGCCGGCAGGAACAGGGTGCCAAGGAGCTCCCCCTTCATCACGCGCGAAAGCGTGCGCTCCCCACGCCCGGCGAAGATGATGGCCGCCACACCGGACTTGACCACCTTCTTGGCCGCGGCGAGCTTCGTGGCCATGCCGCCGGTGCCGACGCTGGTGCCGCTGCCGCCGGCGCCGCGCTCAAGCTCCCGGGTCACCGCTCCCACCTGGTGGATCAGGGTGGCGTTCGGGTCGGTGCGCGGGTCGGCGGTGTAGAGGCCGTCGATGTCGGTCATGATCAAAAGGAGCTGCGCCTCGACCAGGTTGGTCACCAGCGCCGAAAGGTTGTCGTTGTCGCCGAACTTGAGCTCGTCGACCACGACCGTATCGTTTTCGTTGATGACCGGGATGATGCCGCAGGCCAAAAGGGTGTCCAGGGTCCCGCGGGCGTTCTGGAAGCGGCGCCTGTTGGCCAGGTCGTCGCGCGTCAGAAGTATCTGGGCCACCTTGAGGTCATAGGAGGAGAAGGCCTCCTCGTACGCCCGCATCAACCGGGACTGCCCCACCGCGGCTGCGGCCTGCTTCTGCGGAAGGGTCCTCGGGCGGTCCGGGAGCCCCAGCGCCTGGCGCCCTGCCGCCACGGCCCCGGAGGAGACGATCACCACCTCGGTCCCCTGTCCGCTCAACTCCGCGACCTGCGCCGCGAGCCCGTCCAGGAAGCGCGGATCGACCCCGCCGTTTTCGCCGGTCAGGACGCCGGATCCGATCTTCACCACGACCCGTTTTACCTTTTTAAGCAGTTCCTTGCGCATCAGAACACCATCTAGTTGGTTTAGTAAAAGCAAGGGATACTAACATGATTCCTTGACCATGGCAATTCAGTTGACCTTGCTGTCATAGCTCAAATGAATTGACAAAGAGAGGGAGGGACCTTAGACTGTGCCGAAATTTTGAGGTGAACTGTTGTTTAACAAAGAGCTCTGGAAAAAAAGGATCTACAGCATACTCTCGCTGGACAGCCATCCGGGGCACATTGCAGCCGGCTTTGCAGTCGGCGTATTCATCAGCTTTACCCCCTTCTTCGGTCTGCACACTCCCCTGGCCATCGCGGCCGCCTTTATCTTCAGGCTCAACAAGCTCACCTGCGTCACCGGCGCCTGGGTCAACACCCCGATCACCATCGTCCCGATACTAGGCGTGAGCTACAAGCTCGGCGCGTTCCTGACCGGCGCTCGCATCACCGAGTTCAAGATCAAGGGATTGGAATGGCACAACCTGGAGCGTTACGCCAAATCCCTCATCCTTGGCTCTTCTCTGATCGGCTTCATATGCGCCGTCATCGCTTACTTCCTCTGCTATTACCTGGTGCTCCGCTTCCGCTCAAAGGACGCGGCCCAGGCCGAAATCGCCGAGGAGATGGCGGAGGTCGGAGAGGAACTGGATTAATCCCGCGTAAAAAAAATCGGGAGCGGTTTCTCAACCGCTCCCGAAGTCACTTCGTTATCTGTTTCCCTTTTTACTTCCCAAGAAACGGCGAGAATACCATGTAGCTCACAAAGCCGACGCTTGCCGAGGCTGGTATGGTGATGACCCAGGCCGTGACGATGCGGGAGGCGACACCCCAGTTGACGGCGGAGATCCTCTTGGTCAGCCCCACCCCCAGGATGGACGAGGTGATCACGTGCGTGGTCGAGGTGGGAAGCCCCATGGCGGAAGCGCCCAGGATAACCGCCGCCGAAGCGGTCTCGACGCAGAAGCCGTGCACCGGCTGCAGCTTGACGAAATCGTGCCCCACCGTCTTGATGATCCTCCAACCGCCCGCCGCCGTGCCAAGACCCATGGCAACCGCACAGGAAAGCTTCACCCAGTTGGGAACCTCGAAGGTAGCGAGGCTGCCGTAGCTGACCAGCGCCATGGTGATGACCCCCATGGACTTCTGCGCGTCGGCAGTGCCGTGGGAGAAGGCCATGACGGCTGCGGAGAGGATCTGCAGCTTGCGGAACACCTTGTTGAGCGTGTAGGGGGCCTTGTTCCTGAAGGTCCACATCATGATGACCATGAAGAGAAAGCCGAAGAAGGCGCCGACCACCGGGGAGAGAATCAGCACGGTGATGATCTTCTTCAACCCGGCCCAGTGCAGCGCGGAGGTGCCGGCATGCGCCACGACCGAACCCGCCAGCCCGCCGATGATGGCGTGCGAGGAGGAGGAGGGAAGGCCGTAGTACCAGGTGATCAGGTTCCAGATGATCGCCCCCAGGATCCCGGCCAGCACCACCACCTGGGTGATATTGTTGGCGTCCACGATCCCCTTCCCTATGGTCGCGGCCACCTTGGTCGAGATCATGGCCCCGACGAAGTTGAGGCCGGCAGCCATGAAGATGGCGGTCCTGACCGTGAGGGCGCGGGTGGAAACGCAGGTGGCGATGGCGTTGGCCGTATCGTGGAAGCCGTTTATGTAGTCGAACAGAAGCGCCGCGGCTATTACCGCAACCAGCAAGACTAATGTGACCTCAGGCATTTTTTACCACCACGCTTTCCAGGATGTTGGCTGCGTCCTCGCATTTGTCCGTCGCGGTTTCCAGGGTCTCGTAAATCTCTTTCCATTTGATGAGCTGGATCGGGTCCTTCTCCTGGGCGAAGAGGCGGCTGATCGCCTCGCGGCAGACGCGGTCCGCTTCGTTCTCCAAGGCGTTTACCTCGATGCAGTAGGCGCTGATCGGCTCGAGCTTCCCGCCCAGGAGTGCCACCGTCTTGTCGATGGTCTGGCAGGACTTGAGGATGAGGAAGGCAAGTTCCTTCGATTCGGGGGTCGGCTTCTCTACGTTGTACATGACGAAGCGCTGCGCCGAAGCATCGATCAGGTCGAGGATGTCGTCCAGCGCCGAGGAGAGGGCGTAGATGTCTTCCCGGTCGAAGGGGGTGATGAAGCTCTTGTTCAGCTTTTTGATGATGTCGTGGGTGATGGTGTCGCCCTTGTGCTCGATCTCTTTGATCTTGCGCTGGCTCGCCACCGGGTCGTCGAAGTTGTCCAGCATGTCCTTCAAGAGTTGCGCACCCTCAATGATGTTGTGAGACATGTCCCTGAACATGGCGAAAAACTTCTCTTCCTTCGGTATCAACCCAAACATTTCGTCCCTCCGAGTAGCGGCCTGCGGCCGATTGTGTTCAAAACTCTGCACGTGTAACATATTTGTAACAAATATTAAACCATGAAATATGTAATGCACCTACTCTAATTAGTCCGGTTCCGTTTACCTCTTGATTTCTGTGCCGGTTTCGCTTATCGTGCCGAATCGTTTACCAACAGGGAGTTAGACGCATGAACCCTCTACATGCCGCAATACTGGGAACGCTGCAGGGACTGACCGAAGTCCTCCCCATCAGCAGCTCTGCCCATCTCATCTTGATCCCGAAATTCCTGAACTGGCCCGAGTCGGGACTCACCTTCGACGTTGCGCTCCATATCGGAACCTTCCTCGCCTTGGCCCTCTACTTCTGGCGCGACATTCTCGAGCTGACCGGCAACTTCGTAGCTGCCTGCCGCAGCGGGCTCAACACCCCGGCGCGGCGGCTTCCTTTTTACATCATTGCGGCCACCATACCCGCGGCGATAGCGGGAAAGATGCTGGAGGGGCCGATAGACGAGATGTTCCGCAAAAGCCCGGCGACCATAGCGGCGCTCCTCGTCTTTTTCGGCCTTGTGCTCGCTTTCGCCGACACCGCCGGCGCCAAGCGCTGGAGGGTGGACCGGCTCACCCTGAAGTGCGCCGTGGTGATCGGGCTGGCCCAATGCCTGGCACTGCTGCCGGGGGTCTCCCGCTCCGGGATCACCATCACGGCGGCCCTGCTTCTCGGCTTTCACCGCGAGTCGGCGGCCCGCTTCTCCTTCCTCATCTCCCTTCCCATCGTAGCCGGCGCCGCCCTTTTGAAGGTGGGGCACCTGGTGCAGACGGGAATCCCCGCCGGCGAAGAGCTCCCGCTTCTGATCGGCATCTCCACCTCCGCCGTGTTCGGCTTTTTGAGCGTCGCTTTCCTGCTGAAGCTGGTGCAGCGCGACTCCCTCTACCCCTTCGTCTGGTACCGCATTATCGCCGGCGGCGGCGCCCTCGCCCTGATCTTCTTCCCTATCTTCTAGTTTTTGCTGCGCCTGGCAAACTCCCCCTCTTCGGTTATGATTGACCTTTGTTTTTTTCCGCCGGGTACCCGGCGGGGGAGGTCATATGAGCGGCGGAATCAAGTGCTGGCCCGAGAAAGAGCGGCCTCGGGAGAAGCTCATGCAGCATGGAGTGTCGTTCCTCTCCGAGGCGGAACTCCTCGCCTTGATCCTGAAAAGCGGCGACGCAGCCAGCAGACGCAGCGCCCTCGATTTGGGGCGCGAGCTGATGCTCCAGTTCGGCTCGCTGAGCCTTTTGGCCGACGCCTCCTGCAGCGAGCTCCAGAAGGTGAAAGGGATCGGCCCCGCCAAGGCCACCTGTATCTTGGCGGCGCTCGACCTTGCCCGGCGCATCAAGGAAAGAGACCGCCGCCCCATCGAGTCACTCACCCGCTTCACCTCCGCGTCCCAAGTCTTCGAGCACCTGAACCCGGAATTCAGGGACAGGCACAAGGAGCAGTTCATGGCGCTGCTTCTGGACGGCAAGAACCGCATCATCTCCCGCGCCCAGATCTCTGAAGGGTCGCTGAACCAGAGCATCGTCCACCCCCGGGAAGTCTTCAACGTCGCGGTACGCCACTCAGCCGCCGCGATGATCCTTTTGCACAACCATCCCACCGGAGACCCGGCACCAAGCCCCGAAGACATGGAAGTAACCCGCCGCCTGTGCGAGGCGGGACAGCTCTTGGGGATCAGGGTGCTGGACCACATCATCATCGGCGAAAACGAGTTCTACAGCTTTGCGGAACACGGCCGGCTGTGACTGCCGATATCCTCGCCATAATTCAAGGGGTTTACTTCCTGCTCCCCGGGCTCTGGCCGCTTTTCAGCATCAAGACCTTCATGGCCGTGACCGGACCGAAGACCGACCTTTGGCTGGTCAAGACGCGTCATCTCCCCCATCTACCTGGCCGACGCCGCTGCGGAAGCGGCACTCATCGTCTGCTGGTTCGTCTTTTATTTCCTCAAAACAGCCTGAAAGGAGGTTCACATGCGCAAGACCATCATCTCCCGCGAATCCCGCGAGGAACCCAGGAGCGGCACCAAGTGGCTCGATTTAGGGAACATTGCCAGCGTGGAAATCAGCTCCGAGGACCCGGCGCAGCCGATAGACGCAGCGCTCCAGCCGGTCGGGGCTCCAGGGTGGCGCGCGGCGGGACCGGGGCCGCAGATGATCCGGATTCTCTTCGATCAGCCGCAGCGTCTCTCCCGGATCTACCTCCTGATCGATGAAGAGCAGCTGCCAAGGACCCAGGAATTCGTGCTCCGCTGGTCCGCGGACGGGAAAAGCTTCCGCGAGATCGTGCGGCAGCAGTTCACCTTCTCCCCTCCCGGCACCACCGTCGAGCAGGAGGAATTCACGGTGGAGTTGGCCGGGGTGGCGGTGCTGGAGTTGGAGATCATGCCGGACATCTCGGGATCGGCGGCCCGCGCCTCCTTGGGGCGGCTTCTGCTGGCCTGAAAAGTCCCGGATCCGACAAAGGAGGCGCTCATGCAGGAAACGGCGGATGTGCTGGTGATCGGGACGGGGACGGCGGGTTTCACCCTCGCGCTTGCCTGCCGCAAGGGAGGGCGGCAGGTCGCGGTGGTGGACGACAAGCCCTACGGCGGCACCTGCGGCCGCAACGGCTGCGAACCTGAGAAGTACCTGATGCAGGCGGCGCAGGTGGTGCATCTGACCCGGCAGATGTCGGGGCAGGGGATCACCGTTCCCGCTGCCATGGACTGGCCCGCGCTGATCCGCTCCAAATCCGCTTTCAGCAACGGCGTGCCGGAGCGGACCGAGCGGGCTTTCCAGCAGGCGGGAATCAAGATGTACTTCGGCACCGCCCACTTCCTCTCCCCCGAAACGGTCGCCATCGGCAGCGAGACCACCGTCCGCGCCGAAACCATCGTCATCGCCACCGGCGCCCGCCCCGCCCCCCTCGACTTCCCCGGTGCCGGCCTGGTGGTGGAAACCAGCGATTTCATGGAGATGAAGAACCTGCCGCGCCGCGTCCTGTTCATCGGCGGCGGCTGCCTCGCGCTCAGCTTCGGGCACGTGGCGCGCGCAGCTGGGGCCGACGTTACCATCCTGCAGCGCGGCGAGCGGGTATTGAAGAATTTCGACCTGGAAATGGCGCAACTGGCGGCGAAGGCGGCCCGGGCCAGAGGCATCAACATAGTGACTGGAATAACCGCAGCCATGGCCGAGAAGGTCCAGGGCGCTTTCATGACCTACGGCAAGGGGGGATGCACCGAGGCCTTTCCCAGCGACCTCATCGTCAACACGTCGGGACGCATACCCGATCTCGACCCGGTCGACCCGGAGGCGGGCGCTGTGGCGAGGAGCGCACGCGGGGTGACGGTGAACGAGTTCCTGCAGAGCGTCAGCAACCCGCGCGTCTGGGCCATAGGCGATGCCTGCGACTCGCCATATCTGCTGTCAACCGTCGCGGACATGGAGGCGGAAGTCGCCGCCGACAACATCCTGACCGGCAACCGGCGGCGCCCCGACTACCAGGGAGTCCCCAGCATGGCGCAGGCGCAGCCTCCCCTATCCTTCGTAGGCCTCACCGAGGCACAGGCGAGGCAGTCGGGAAAGAAGTTCCGGATCAACCGGGGCTCCACCGATTCCTGGCCCTCGTCGCGCCGCATCGGTCAGCAGGGAGGCTTTTACAAGGTGCTCATCGAGGAAGAGACGGGAAAGATCCTGGGGGCGCATCTTTTGGGGCAAAACGCCGGCGAGACGATCAACATTTTCGCCCTGGCTCTCAAGTTCGGGATCAGCAACAGCGAATTGCGCCAGATCCTCTGGACCTACCCCACCTTCATCTCAGACGTGAAAGACATGATCGAGTGAATACCCTGGCGGGAAAAAATGCGGACAAAAAAAAGCGCCGAGACGAAAGGAGGGCTCCATCATCGGCGCAAAGTAGGTTTTGTTTTGTGCTGCTGTCTTTACTATTACAAGAGCGGTGCCAACTTCGACAGAAATGTCATTTTCACGTAACACACCGGTATAATTAGATAAAGCTGCAGCTCCTTCCTGACTCCCCAAAGCCAAGTAAAACCATTGATTGAACAGCTGACTAACAAACCTGTGCAGATTCCCAGAAAAAGTGGCGCATAAACAGGCATTTTCAACCATTCAACACATTGTTCAAATCTTGCACAGCTATTTCTGCACCCAACGGTCGTTCGGCAGCTGCGTCCACCACCCGGGCTGGGCGGCCTCCCTCTTGGTCTCGGCGAAGGTGACCGCGGCACGTGCCAGCACAAGGTTCAGCGCTTCCTTGGTCTCCTTTTGTTTCTGCAGCTTCAATATCGCCTTGGCCATGCTCACCACCACGGTCTTCCGGCTCTGGTTCTCCGCTGCCAAGAGGCTCTCGTCCTGCGGCGCCAGTTTTCCCTTCGCCGTCGGGGGGGCTACCACCAGCCCCTGTTTCGAGATTCCTATCACGCCGCTGTTGAAAAGCGTGGTAAGCCTCGGGAGCCTGCTGCTCATCTCGTCATAGGCCTTCAACACCTTCGGCATGCTGGAGAGCTCCACGGCCAGTGCCTCGGCCTCGGCATCGGTATCGGCCGCCCAGGCCTGCGCTACCAGCGACAGGGAGGGGACCCGGTCAAAGAGCCGGCTCTGGGGCCTTTGCTGTTCCAGCGGCGGCGGGGACACAGGCGCAGGCGGGGCGTTCACTCCGGCCGGCTTCTCGCCAGGTTTCAACAGCATGTCGTCCAGCGACTTGTACGCCTCCTTGGCCGCCTTCTCAGGGAAATAGACGTTGACGGTGATCACGGCGCAGGCGCTGAAAAGGAAACAGGCCAGGGCCAAAAGCGATGTAAGCAGTCTGCCTTTCATGAGATACCTCCATTTCTTTTATTTACTTCCGGTTACGTTCACTACTCACTCCTCCCACTTGAACTCGGGCGCCGGTTCCTGCTGCGGCTTCTTCGCCGGGGCCTCTCCGCCGGTGGCCGGCACGCCGCGCACCGCCGCCTCCTTTATCGACTCCAGCAGGTGGTCCAGGGCGATCCGGTTCTGCGTCGGGGCGATGTTGACGTTCAGGTCCTTGATTCCGAGGGCGTTGGTGTTCAGGATCTGCAGCGCGTTGAAGGTAAGCTCCCCCTGCTCCAGCGTCGCCTTGATCTCCGCCTTGTCGTAGGCGCGGTCGCGGCTCAGGAAGAAGCCTGAGAGCTTCTGCTTGGCCAGGCGCTGCAGAAACTGCTTGCTCACCACCATCTTTTCGCCCCCCCCTTCGCGGGCCCAGAGATCGACGAAACCGGTCAGGCGCTTTTGGTCTCCCCCGATGCCGTGCACGCTGATAACGCCGTCCACGCGTCCGGAGATGTACCCCTCCAGGTTGGGGAGGCTCCTGCACAGGGCCTTCATGCTGAGACCGTTAACCAGGAGATCGCCGCGGTAGGTCGCCTCGCCTGCAAATAGAAGATGGCCTTTCCCCAACACAGTCCCGTCGTAAAGGGTAGTGCGCAGGGAGGTGATCTCAGTGAGGCCGTTTTGCGCACGAAGTTGCACGCTGAGCTTTCCGGTCTGTACGGATCCGAAGCCAATCTTCTCCACGGTGAGCAGGTCTCCCCCCGGCGGGGTTGCGCGCAGTTGCGCCAGGACGCGGGGATAGTTCTCCCTGCTGAACTCCCCAGCGGCGCGGGGGGCGGCACTCCCCTTCCCCCCGAAGTCCAGAGATAGGGGAATCCTTCCGTTCAGGTCCGCCAC
Source organism: Citrifermentans bemidjiense Bem (assembly GCF_000020725.1). Lineage (NCBI taxonomy): Bacteria > Pseudomonadati > Thermodesulfobacteriota > Desulfuromonadia > Geobacterales > Geobacteraceae > Citrifermentans > Citrifermentans bemidjiense. The sequence goes on from NC_011146.1 coordinate 4,325,505, forward strand.
CAGGAATTTCTGGGCTGGCGCCTCCACCCTCCCCCCTCTCACCGTCACGCCGCCGTTGAGAATCTTGCGTCCCTCACGCAGTTCTATCCTTCCCTCCGCCGCCACGCTCCCCTTCACCGTTGCTTCCTGGATCAGCGGTGGGGCGAGATTGATGAGCGACTCCACCAGGTCGTTCAACGAGGTATCCGGCAGGGCGAGCAGCAAGGTCCCGCGCCGCTTGTCCGACAGCGCGTCCGCTATCTCCCCTCGCGCGGTGAGGGTAACGCCCCGGCCCGGCATGACGGTGCCCTCGTCGATGGTCAGGGTTCCTCCGGAGAGGCGCCCCTTGACCGAGGCGGCTGCACCCGAGACGAGGGTCTTGCCCGTGGCGTTCGCGAGGGTCAGGTCCCGCCCCCTGGCGTCGAAGCGACAGGAGAGACCGCTTTTCCCGGCATTGGTCCCTTCCAGTTTCAAGTCCACGGTACCCGCGCTGGGGCGGGTGCCGGCTTCGCCGGCGGCGAGGCGCGAAATCTCCTTCGCGGCGGCGCCGGTTATGCTGACGTTGAAGCTGGACGGCGCTCCCGGGGCAAAGGGGCGAAAGGCCGCCTTTCCCGCCACCTTCCCCCCCAGCAGTTGCCCGTTCAGTTCGGCCCTTCCACCCTGTCTCGCAAAAACGGCATGCAGGACGGGGGCGGCCATCGCCGCATTGCGCCAGGAGAGTGCGCGGGAGGCGAGATCGGCGCTTCCATCCAGCCATTTATCCTTCCCTTCGCCGACGAGGCTCCCCCTTACCCTTCCTGCGATGCCGGAGAGCTGCAAGTTGCCCTGTCCGAGCGCCCCCCCCTCCAGATCGAAGCGCAGCGGACGACGGGTAAGCTGCCCGGTCACTGTCGCGCCCGGAAGTTCTCCGCTCAGGCTCGTGGCGGAGAAGCGGGTTTCCCCCCAGGAGGCCTGCACCCCGTTCAGGTAGAGGTAGCGGTCCGCCACCCGGTAGGCGAAACGCGCGTCGCCGTTCTTTCCCTGAAAGGAGATTGCGGCGAGACGGGCATCCCCGTGGACCTGCAGCTTCTCTCCCCGCTTCTTCACCGTGGCCGTCGCCGTCCCAGCCTTCACGCCGATATTGTCCTTCCCCTGTTTCCCCTGGAGGTTGGCGACCATGAGCCGGGCCGAGGCGCTGAGCTCCTTCGCCCCTTTGCCCGCCAGTTGCACGCTGCCAGTGCCGGTTCCGGAGAGCGCCTCCATGCCGTAGCGGGAGAGCCACGGGTTGAGCCGCTCCGGCTCCCTGGTTGCAAAGGCGAGGTCGGCCCGTAGCGGCTCGGAGCTCCCCACGTCGTAAGCAACGCTCCCCGACACGGCTACCCCCATGACCCGCGCAGATAGCGCCTCGCTCCTGGCGCGAAGTGGCTTCAGCCCCGCGGAGAGGGTGAACTCCACCGGGAGCTCCAGCGCCTGGACCAGCGCCTTCGGCTCCGGACGAGGGAGGGAGAATTTGCCGCGCGCGGAAACGGTCGCACCACGTCGGGAGAGGGCGAGATCTCCCGCCACCCCCGCCGCGATCAGGTCCTTTTCTCGGGCCAGCAAGCCGTCCCGCAGTTGCAGGTTCCCCACCACGCTCTCGATACCCGCCCTGCCGTTTCCTTCCAGGCGCAACGATTCGCAGCGGAGCCTGCCGCCGAAGTTCAGGTCGTGGCGCGATTCCTCCGGCAGTAGCACGTTTATCAGCGCCAGGTCCACGGCGTCCATGGAAACAAGGAGGTCGAACACCCGTTCCTTCTTCACGCCGGTGACGGTTCCCCCCGCCTGCAGCCGCGCCATCTTGTCTATGGTAAGCGTGGCTTCATCCAAATGGGCGGTGTCCTCGGAGAGGCTGTAGACGCCGTTGAACTGCAAAAGGCCGGCGATGGGATAGTCGCCGCGGGCGGCGGGGATCAGTACCCTGCGGAAGGAGAAGCTTCCGGTGCTTTTCAGCTCGCCCTTCGCCAGGACCGCGCTCGCCTGCAGCGCCCCTTGGGCATCCTGGAATGGCTCGGGATCCTTGAGCTTGAAGAGGGACGCCAGATTTTTTAAGGAGATGGAAGGCGCCTTCAGGGAGAGGTCGACAGCGGCGTCCGCACCCGGGCGGGCCGTCCCCGTAAGCAGATAGCGGTTACGGGCGCCGTCCTCGAAGGCGAGTTCCACCTGTGCGCTGCGCGATCCGCCGCTAGCCAGATTGAAGACCTGCAGGTTGATTCCGTGCACCCCCTCCCCCTGGATGGTGATGCTGCTGTTTTTCACCAAGAGCTTCCCGATCACCGTTTCCGGGGCGGCTTTCCCCGGGGGCCTCCGGGCCGCTAGCCGGCGCTGGATCCCGGCGAAGTTCCAGGTGCCGTGGGCATCTTTTTCCAGGGCGAGCTTCCCCCCCTCGACGTCTATCAGCTCGAAGCGCTGCCGTCCCCACAAGAGTTGGATCCACCGCGGGGCAATGACCACCCTGTCCGCCGAGAAGAGTTCACCGGAAGCAAACCCCGCAGGGTTCTTCAGGCGCACCCCCTTCAGGACGAGGGTTCTGCCGGAAAGGTCGATCTCCTTGACGGTGAATTCCTGCTGCAGCCGGTCGGTGACCAGGCGGGAGAGCTGGGAAGCGGGGTACGAAGTGGCGAGGTAAATCCGGAAGGCGACGAGGCAAAGCAGCACCAGGCCCAATGCCGATGCAGCAACGAGAAAGGCGATGCTGGCGTTTTTTTTGAGGTCCTTCTCTTTCTTCTCGGGTTCACTCATGGTTCGGTTCCTTTGCAGCGAGAACTGTACCCTGAATGGCCGTTATTACAAGGGAAAACGGGAGTGGCAAAAAGGGAGGGGGTCAAGGGGGAGTAAAAAAGGGGGCACCCGATCTCCCGGATGCCCCCTTGGTTTTTGCTATTCAAAGGTTCCTGCTTATGCCGGCAGCACCGGAAGTTCCAGGCCTGCCATCTTCTGTACCATGCGCACGACCTGGCAGCTGTAGCCGAACTCGTTGTCGTACCAGACGTAGAGGACGCAGCGGTTGCCCTGGACGATGGTGGCCAGAGAGTCGACCACGCCAGCGTGGCGCGAACCGACCATGTCGCTGGAAACGACGTCCGGGGAATTGGTGTAGTCGATCTGGTTCTGCAGCGGCGAGTCGAGCGACATGGCGCGCAGGTAGCCGTTCAACGTCGCGACGTCGGTTTCCGACTTGAGCTGCAGGTTCAGGATCGCCAGCGAGACGTTCGGGGTCGGCACGCGGATAGCGTTGCCGGTCAGCTTCCCGGTCAGCTCCGGAAGCACCTTGGCGACGGCCTTAGCGGCGCCGGTCTCGGTGATGACCATGTTCAACGGGGCGCTCCGCCCGCGGCGGTCCGCCTTGTGGTAGTTGTCTATCAGGTTCTGGTCGTTGGTGTAGGAGTGGCAGGTTTCCACATGGCCGCTCACGATCCCGAAGTTGTCGCTCACGGCCTTCAAAACCGGCACGATGGCGTTGGTGGTGCAGCTTGCCGCGGAGAAGATGCTCTCGGTGGAGGTGATCAGTTCATTGTTGACGCCGAAGACGACGTTCGGGATGTCCCCTTTGCCCGGTGCAGTGAGCACGACCTGGGAGACGCCCGACGCCTTCAGGTGACGCCCCAGTCCTTCGCGGTCGCGCCACTTGCCGGTGTTGTCGATCACGATCGCGTTATGGATGCCGTACTGTGCGTAGTCTACGTTCTCCGGCGCGTCGGCGTAGATGATGCGGATCATGTTGCCGTTGGCGATGATCGCGTTTTCTTCCTCGTCGATGGTGATGATCCCGTTGAAGGGTCCGTGCACCGAGTCGCGACGCAGAAGGCTCGCCCTTTTCACCAGGTCGTCCGGGCCGCCCTTGCGGACCACGGCCGCGCGCAGCCTGAGCTTCTCGCCGGAGCCGGACTTCTCGACCAGGATGCGGGCCACGAGGCGACCGATGCGGCCGAAGCCGTACAGCACGATGTCCTGCGGCTCGTCCAAAAGCGGCGTGCGGCCGGTATTGACGGAGGCAAGTTCGCGGCTCAGGAAGTCGGCGACCGAGCCTCCCTGCTGCGACTGGTAGCGGACCGCCAGCCTTCCCAGGTCGATGCGGGCCGGAGCGAGGTCCATCTTGCCGATGGCTTCGAGAATGGGAAATGTCTCCTGCACGGTCAGCTCGCCGTCGAGGATCAGGCGGGCGAACCGGTGCGCCTTGAGGATGTCGATGGTCGGGATGTTGACCAACGACTTGCCGTACACGGTGGTCACGATGTTGTGGTCACGGTACAGGCGACCGATGATGGGGAGCATCTGCTCTGCAAGCTCCTCGTGCCCCTGCCACTCCTTCAAATACGCTTCCTGTTTCTTCATGATCATAGATTCGTTCCCTTCTCAGAAAATAACGCCTGTTCTTTGAGATAAAGTGCAGCGCAAACTTTTTGTGTCTCAGGGAAATGGAGGCAGTATCTAGGTTTCCCGGTGAGCTTGTGTAGCCTCGGCAAATTTTATTCAATAACAGAAAAAAATTGCAGTTAATCCGGCGTAAACCCCAGCATCCTACTGCATTTGCGTGCTGTAAACAATTATTACTTCTAGGCAGAAGTTAAATAGTGTTTTTGTTAATTATTTGGAACAAATAAACCTGGCGTGTTCCGAGGTGGATCCGGCAGACCCCAACGTCAAAGTTTTGCACCGGCGCCCGCTGTCGTGCTATGCTTCGCAGCTGCCGGCTCGCCGGAACCCGAACAGGGTATTTACAGCACGGAATAATCCCCCGGCAGCCCACCTGGTTCCCAGGTTCTGCTTCAGAAGAAACCGCTACGAAGAAGGACCGCCATGAGAACCATTGTCCTGCTTGTCTTGTCCAACGTGTTCATGACCTTCGCCTGGTACGCCCACCTGAAGGACCTGCGCAGCGCGCCGGTCTATGTGGCGATTCTGGCCAGTTGGGGGATAGCCCTTTTCGAGTACATGCTGCAGGTCCCGGCGAACCGCGCCGGATACGGTACCTTTAGCCTGGGACAATTAAAAATAATGCAGGAAATTATCACCCTTTCTGTCTTCGTCCCCTTTGCCGTCTTCTACATGGGGCAACCGCTCAAGCTCGACTACCTCTGGGCCGGTTGCTGCATGGCGGGGGCGGTGTTCTTCATCTTCCGGGGCTGACAGAAAGGGCAAAAGAGAGCGCCCCGAGCCGGTTGGGCCGTATCAGATAGTCGATTAAAATCAGGAGGATTGGATATGATCAGCGTAGTAGCTTCGATAACGGTGAAAGAGGGGAAGCGTGAAGAGTTCCTGGAGATCTTCCACGGGAACGTCCCCAAGGTCAGGAATGAGGAAGGGTGCGTCGAATATTTTCCCGCCATCGACGCCGACTCCGGAATCGGGGTGCAAACGCTCGACCCTCAGGTCGTGACGGTGATGGAAAAGTGGCAAAGCATGGAGGCGCTGCACCGGCATTTGGAGTCGGCGCACATGCTGGAGTATCGGGAAAAGGTGAAGGATCTGGTGGAAGGAGTGTCACTCAAGGTGCTGCGGCAGGCCTGACGGCAACGAGGCGGAGGGGCGCGATGAAAGGGACAAGCTACAAAGGGCTGCGGATGGTCTCCATCATGGAGGGGATGAAGGGGATCATCGTGCTGGCGGCCGGATGCGGGGTGCTCACGCTGATCCACAAAGACCTTCACGACATGGCCGTGCAACTGGTTGAGGTCCTGCACATGAACCCGGCAAGGCACTACCCCTCCATCTTCATCGACACTGCGAACCGCATCACCGAACCGCAACTTTGGCTCCTCGCCCTGTCGGCGCTTGCCTACTCGGCGGTCCGCCTGGCAGAGGCTTATGGGCTGTGGAAAGAGTGCCCCTGGGCGGAATGGCTCGGCTTTTTATCGGGGGGTATCTACCTTCCCGTCGAGATCGTCGAGATCTGGCGCAAGCCCGTCTGGCCCCGCATAGCTGTCTTCATCGTCAACGTCGCCGTCGTAGGCTACCTCGCCTTGATGCTCAAGCGCCGCAAGGGACGCCCCTACCCCAGGTAAGGCTTGAGCGCCTCCAGGGACCTCTCCAGATCCTTCATGCTGTGCGCCTCTATGGTGTAGGCCGCGTCGGGGGCGTAGCGCTCCATCAGGTCGAAGAACTGCTTGAAGTCGATCCCCCCTTCGCCCGGAGGGGCATGCTCGTCGCGGGTGCCGCCGTTGTCGTGAATATGCACCTCGGCAATCCTCCCCCCCAGCGCCTCGAACCACTCGGCCATCCCCACCTTTTTGAACAGGTTCCAGTGCCCGACGTCGAAGCAGTGCCCGAAGCGCTGGTGCTCCACCGCCTCGAACAGCGCCTTCAGGGTTGAGGGCTCCTCCTCGAAGATGTTCTCCACCGCGATGACAGTGCCGATCTCCTCGGCCCGCACCAGCACCTCCCGCCAGACCGCTACGCTCAGCTCGAGCCACTGCGCGGCCGCCTCGCCGTAGCGCCACCGGTCGAATCCCGGGTGGAACACCATCACCTCCGGGCGCAGGGTCTGCGCCGCGTCGAGCACCTGCTGGAAGCGGCGCACCGTGGCGGCCCTCAGCATCTTCTCGAAGGAGCCCGGGTTCAGGTCCATGAACGGCGCGTGGATGGTGCAACTGAGCCCCGCGCCTTTTAGCGCATCCGCCGTGGCGGCAAGTTGCGACGGTGCCAGAGCGTCCAGGGCGTCGGCGGAAAAGAAGATCTCCGGGTTGAGCCGGCGCTCCAGTATGAAGGGGAGATGTTGCTCGATCTGCAGGTAGGGGACGTGGACGAAAACGCGTTTAGGCATCATTTTTCCTGTGCTTTTTGATCAGTTCTTCGGCGCAGGTATCGCAGCCGACCAACTGCTCCAGTTTCTGAATCGCCGCGGGTTCCCCCAAAACGATCAGCGTGTCGTGCGCCTCCAGCTTCGTGTGGGACTCCGGATTGAACACCATCTTGCCGTTTTGCTTCTTGACGCCGACGATGATGACCCCGGTCTCCTTCCTGAACCCGGAACTGGCCAGGGTCTCGCCGATGAAACCACAGCCTGGGGGAATCAGGATTTCCTCCATCTGCAGTTCCATGTGCTCGTGGCCGGTGGCGATCTCGATGAAGTCGACCACCGTCGGGCGCAGTATCGCCTGGGCCATGCGGGAGCCGCCGATGAGATAGGGAGAGACGACCTTGTTGGCGCCGGCCCGCTTCAGCTTTATTTCCGACCCCTCCTCGCCGGCCCGCGCCAGGATGAAGAGGTCCGGGTTGAGCCCGCGGGCGGTGAGGGTTATGTAGACGTTCTCGGTGTCCGAGGTGACCACCGAAATCAGCCCTCGCGCTTTCTTGATCCCCGCCTTCAGGAGCACGTCGTCGATGGTCGCGTCGCCGCGCAACACCAGGTAGCCCGGCCCGTCCTGCTCCATGATGTCCACCATGGCCGGGTCCTTTTCCACCACCACGAACGGGAGCGGCTTCGCCGAGAACTCCTTGCAGATCAACGACCCAATCCGCCCGAACCCGCAGATGATGTAGTGCCCTTCCAGCGCAGCAATCGCCTTTTCCACCTTCTTCCTCCCCATGATCCGCTGAAACTGCCCCTCGAACATGATCTGGGCAAGGCTGCCCACGATGTAACCTATGACGCCGACACCGAAAAATATCAGCAGCATGGTGAAGATCTTGCCGGCCGAACTGAGGTTGTGAACCTCCCTGAAGCCTACGGTGCCCAGGGTGATCACCGTCATGTACAAGGCGTCGAGTGCGTTCCACCCCTCGATAGCGATGTAGCCGAAGGTGCCGAACGACAGCAGGAGCAACAATACTCCTATCGAGATTTTCAGGTGCCGGACCGGATCCATACTTGATACTCCCTCAGGGTCGCAAGATACCGTTGCCGTCTCCATATTTCAAGTGTTTTCACCTTAAAGTCTATAAATTTAAAGGGAAGTTCTTGACAATCTTTGGATACTGTATACAATACGGCCGATCATTGAGGGGGACCGTATGAAGAAGAGCGTGGAGAAGCACCTAACCCTTAGGGAACGGATACTTGAGACTATCCGGGACGCGATCATGTCGGGTGCTCTTAAGCCCGGAGAGAAGGTTGCAGAGCCGGAACTTGCCTCCCGCTTCGGCATCAGCCGCACCCCAATTCGCGAAGCGTTCCGGCAGCTGGAATCGGAAGGGTACCTCTCGGTAGTACCGCGCAAGGGGGCGCTCGTCGCCTGCTTCTCCCCGAAAGACGTCGAAGAGTTCTACGCCATCAAGAGCATCCTCGAAGGGTATGCCGCTCGCAAGGCGTGCGCCATGCTCAGCACCCGCGAAATCAACAAGCTGGAAGCGATCAACGAAAAGCTGAGGGAAATCGCCGAGGAAGGGGACGTGCGCCACTTCTTCAAGGTGCACAACAGCTTCCATGATCTTTTCATCAGGGGAGCCGGCAACGAAAAACTGCACGACATGATCGCCCAGCTCCTCAAGAAGTTCCAGCGCCTGCGCATGGCGTCGCTCAGCAAGCCAGGCAGGATGCAGCTCTCCGTAGAGGAGCACGAAAAGATCATCGAGGCCTTCCGCACCAGGGACGCGGTCCTGGCCGAGATGCTGGTTCAAAAAAACGCCGAGTACGGCGGCAAGGTCCTGATCGAAGAGGAAAGCGCCACCGAGCTCTGGAACAGCAAGGGGCTCGACCTTTAAAAGGCAATTGACAATGGACAATTGACGATTGACAATTGTCCATCGCTTCTTCCCCCCCTCCTCCCCATCACCCACTGTCTCTAGTTCGGCTATCATCTTTCACTGTCAGATCCCATCGTCCACAGCCTACGGCTCTCCTATCCTACTTCTCTCCGCTGTTACTTCTCTTGCCTGCGGTGCTTCTACTGTCTTTAGTTACCAGTCATCCATTGTCAGTTGCCAATTCGCCTTACCCTTTCGTTGTCAATTGTCCATTGTCAATTGTCAATTTTATGACCTTTTGCCTTCCTCCTGCTTTTCGTTGTCAATCGTCAATTGTCAATCGTCAATTCGCCTCTCCGCTTCTGCCTGTTTTCCTTTGCCTCCGGCGCGACTTTAAGCTAAATTAGGCCTTTGCCATTCGATGCAGGAGGAGGTGCCCGTGCAGCAGCTTAAAATGATCCCGAAGGTTGATCGGGTCCTCGAGTGGGAGGCGGTGCGCAAGCTTCTGGCCACCTACCCAAGGGAGTTGGTGCTGCGAGCCGTCCGCAGCGTGCTGGATAAGCTGCGCAGCGGCGCCCGTGCCGGCGGTCTCGACGATTCGGCTTTCCTTGAACCCGCAGTCTGCGCCGCAGTGGCCCACGAACTAGCCCAGCTCTCCAGGCCGAGCCTCCAGAGGGTGATCAACGGCTCCGGCATCGTGATACACACAAACTTGGGACGCTCCATCCTCCCCGAAGCCGCCCGCAACGCCCTTAACACCATAGCCTTCTCCTATTCGAACCTTGAGTTCGACCTCGAAGCCGGGGTGCGCGGCAGCCGCTACAGCCACGTGGAGGCTCTCCTTTGCGAACTGACCGGGGCCGAGGCCGCCATTGTGGTCAACAACAACGCCGCGGCAGTGCTTCTCTCGCTGAGTTCGATGGCCGCCGGCCGCGAGGCGGTGGTTTCGCGCGGGGAGCTGGTGGAAATCGGCGGCTCTTTCCGCATTCCCGAGGTGATGCGGCTTTCGGGCGTGACGCTGAGGGAGGTGGGGACAACGAACCGCACCCATCCCAGGGACTACAGCAGCGCGGCAAACGAGCAGACCGCAGTGTTTCTCAAGGTGCACTGCAGCAATTTCGCCGTCCTTGGCTTCACCGCAGAGGTGACCGCCCAGGAGTTGGTAGCGCTTGGGGCCGCGGCCGGGGTCCCGGTATTGGCCGACATGGGAAGCGGCAACCTGATCGACCTCTCGGGACGCTTGCCGGTCCCGGAGCCGACGGTGCAGGAGTTCGTGCGCGCGGGGGTCGACGTCATCACCTTCAGCGGCGACAAGCTCCTGGGAGGCCCGCAGGCAGGGATCATCGTCGGGAAAAAACCGTTTATCGAGGCGATGAAGAAGCACCAGTTGCTGCGCGCGCTCAGGATGGACAAGCTCACCCTCGCGAGCCTGGAGGCGACGCTCGCCCTGTACCGGGACGAGATGGTCGCGCTCAAGGAAGTGCCGACGCTGAGGATGCTGACCGCCACCCTCCCCGAGTTGACGGCGCGGGCGAAAAAGATCAGCGCATTTTTGCGCCGCCGCACGCCGCAGGGGATCAGCTTCAAGCTGAGCGAAGGGTTCTCCCAGGCAGGAGGCGGGACACTGCCGCTTTTGAACCTGCCCAGCATGCTGATTGAGGTCGCCGTCGAGGGGCTCTCCCCCAACGACATCGAGTCGCGGCTCAGGAAATCGGAGATCCCGGTCATCGGCAGGATCAACAAGAACGCCTTCCTGCTCGACCCCCGCACCCTGCTGGACAGCGACCTTTCGGATCTGGCCGCGGCCATCTCCGCCCTGGCAGGCTAGACGCTGATTTAAAGGGAACTCTTCTGTTTTTTCTGGTTCCTAAGCTCCAGCTTGGGAACCCAATGCGGCAAAAGCTCCAGCTTCGCATCAAGGGGACTGGCTCCGTCAGGTGCCTGTCCCCCTTGAGGGGTGAAGCTGGAGCTTCAGTGGGCCTTGCGTTCCCAAGGAAGACCTTGGGAACGAGACCAACTTCGGCTGCCTGGTTGTAGATCGTATTCAGGCAGATTTATATGGTTTTTTCGTGCCCAATCTGTATAATTCGGCGGTTTCATGAACCGCCGACCGAACCTTCGAGGTAACTCTTGAGCAGGATTTACGCGCTGATACCTGCCGCCGGAATGGGCAAAAGGATGGGTGCCGGCTCCAACAAGCAGTACCTGCTGCTGGACGGCATGCCGATTCTCGCCCGCACCGTCGCAGCCTTCGAGGCGGCCCCCTTCATAGACGGGATCTACCTCGTTTCGCCGGAGCAGGAGATCCCGTTTTGCCGCAGCGAGGTGGTCGACCATTACGGTTTTTCCAAGGTGCGCGCCATCGTCCCCGGCGGGGCCGAGCGGCAGCACTCGGTCTGCAACGGGCTGGACGCCATGGCTGACGCTGCTGACGACGACCTGGTGCTGATCCACGACGGGGTGCGCCCTTTCGTTTCGCAAGAGATGCTGGAAGCCGCCGCTGACGCCGCCAGGGAACATGGCGCATCCGTGGTCGCGGTCCCGGTGAAGGACACGGTGAAGGTGGTGAAAGGCGGCGTCATCTCCGAAACCCCGCCTCGCGAAGAGCTCTGGTTGGCGCAAACGCCGCAGGCTTTCCGCTATGGCCTGATCCGCGATGCCCACGCGCGTGCAAAGGCGGAAGGGTATCTGGGGACCGACGATGCGTCCCTCGTCGAGCATCAGGGGGGAGAGGTGCGCATCGTCACGGGCGACTACCGCAACATCAAGATCACGACGCCCGAGGACCTGGTCCTTGCCGAGGCGTTTTTGAAAGGAAAGGGATGAGTCATATGCGTATCGGGCACGGTTACGACGTTCACAGGCTGGTGGAAGGGCGCAAGCTGATCCTCGGAGGGGTCGACGTCCCTTACGCCAAGGGGCTCCTCGGGCACTCCGACGCGGACGTACTTTTGCACGCCATCTCCGACGCCATCCTGGGAGCCATCGGCGAGGGGGACATCGGCCGCCACTTCCCGGACACCGATCCCGCCTACAAGGGGGCCGACAGCATCAAGCTCCTGCAGCACGTCATGGGGCTTGCCGACGCGAAGGGGTACCGCATCGGCAACGTCGACGCCACCGTCGTGGCCCAGCGTCCGAAGCTGGCCCCTTTCATCCAACAGATGCGGCAGAACATCGCCCGGGCGCTCGCCACCGACGACGACCGGGTCAACGTGAAGGCGACCACGACCGAGGAGCTCGGTTTCGCCGGCCGCGGCGAGGGGATCGCCGCCTACGGAGTCGCCTTGTTGGAGCGCAAGGAGCGCTAGCGGGAGAAGGAGAGCGTGGAGACAAGGCAGCGCTCTGCGACATGGGCGCGCATCATGAAAAACCAATACACTTCGCGCCGCGATTTTGGCGCAAAGGAACCGATATGACCGACACCAAGACAGCAGAAGCCTCGGCCCCCGAAAAGGCCGCCAACTTCATCAGGAACATCGTCACCGACGACCTTAAAAACGGCAAGCACACCGGCATCGTCACCCGGTTCCCGCCGGAGCCCAACGGTTACCTGCACATAGGGCACGCGAAGTCGATCTGCCTCAACTTCGGTCTCGCGCTTGACTTCGGCGGGCGCTGCCACCTGCGCTTCGACGACACCAACCCCACCAAAGAAGACATCGAGTACGAGGACTCCATCAAGGAGAACGTGAAGTGGCTCGGCTTCGACTGGGGCCAGCACATGTACTACGCCTCGAACTACTTCGAGCAGTTCTACAACTATGCGGTGCTCTTGATCGAGAAAGGGCTGGCCTACGTCGATTCCCTCTCGGCAGACGAGATGCGGGCCCTGCGCGGCACGCTGAACGAGCCGGGCAAGGAAAGCCCGTACCGCAGCCGCGGCGTCGAGGAGAACCTCGACCTCTTCCGCCGCATGCGCGCCGGCGAGTTCGAAGAGGGATCCAACGTCCTCAGGCTGAAGATCGACATGGCGTCGCCCAACATCAACCTGCGCGACCCGGTCATCTACCGCATCCGCAAGGTAGAGCACCACCGAACCGGCGACGCCTGGTGCATCTACCCGATGTACGACTACGCGCACTGCATCTCCGACGCCATCGAGGGGATCACCCACTCCGTCTGCACCCTTGAGTTCGAGGACCACCGCCCGCTCTACGACTGGGTGCTGGACCAGCTTCCGGTCAAATGCCACCCACAGCAGATCGAGTTCGCCCGGCTGAATCTGAGCTACACCGTGATGAGCAAGAGAAAGCTTCTGGAACTGGTGCAGGAGAAGCTGGTCGACGGCTGGGACGACCCGCGCATGCCGACCCTGGTCGGCCTGAGAAGACGCGGCTTCACTCCGCAGTCCATCGTCAACTTCTGCGAGACCATCGGCGTGGGCAAGAGCGACAGCTTCATCGACATGAGCATCCTGGAAGAGTCGGTGCGCGAGGACCTGAACGTCCGCGCCCCGCGCGCCATGTCCGTGCTGCGCCCGCTGAAGCTCGTCATAGAGGGGTACCCGGAAGGGGAAAGCGAGGAATTCGAGGCAGCTAACCACCCCAACGATCCGGAAATGGGAACGCGCAAGGTTCCCTTCTCCAAGACCGTCTACATCGAAAGGGACGACTTCCAGGAGGAGCCCGCCAAGGGTTTCTTCCGCCTGGCCCCCGGCCGCGAAGTGCGGCTTCGCTACGCCTACATCATCCGCTGCGAATCGGTGGTTAAGGATGAAAACGGGGAGATCGTCGAGGTCCGCTGCAGCTACGACACCGGTTCCCGCGGCGGGAGCGCCCCGGACGGCAGGAAGATCAAGGGGACCATCCACTGGGTGAGCGCCGACCACGCTGTCGACGCCGAAGTGCGCCTGTACGACCGCCTGTTCAGCACACCGAACCCTGGAGGGAAGAACGAGCCGGACTACCGCAGCTCGATCAACCCGAAATCGATCGAGGTCCTCTCCGGCTGCAAGCTGGAGCCTTCGCTCGCCGGCGCCACCCTGGAGAACCGCTACCAGTTCGAGAGGCTCGGCTACTTCTGTCTGGACTCCAAGGATTCCAAACCGGAGGCGCTGGTGTTCAACCGCACGGCCACGCTGCGCGACTCGTGGAGCGAGCAGAAGAAGTAGGAGAAGCGCCCTCACCCCGGCCCTCTCCCACCTCCGGACCGTAGCCTACGGTGGGCGAAGGCCCAGAGGGAGAGGGAGAATGGACAGGGAACAGGCTCGATTACCCTCGCCCTCTGGGAGAGGGTGGCCGCAGGCCGGGTGAGGGAGAGGCCGCAGGCAAAAATTCGGCTGCAACAGATAACATCGGTCGCATGACCTTCAACACTTTGGAAAAGAGGAACTGATATGCCCCTACGCGTCTACAACACCCTTACCGGCAGCAAGGAAGAATTCGTACCGATCAACCCCGGCAAGGTCGGCATGTACGTCTGCGGCGTAACGGTCTACGACCACTGCCATATCGGTCACGCCCGCGCCAACGTGGTGTTCGACATGATCTACCGCCACCTCCGCTCCAAGGGGCTAGAGGTCACCTACGTCAGGAACTACACGGACATCGACGACAAGATCATCAACCGCGCCAACCGCGACGGCGTCCCCTATAACGAGATCTCCGAGCGCTTCATCAAGGAATTCGACAACGACATGGCGCGGCTCATGCTGCAGCTCCCCACCTTCCAGCCCAAGGCGACGGAACACATCCCCGAGATCATCGCACTGGTGCAGACGCTGATCGACAAGGGGTTCGCCTACCAGTCCGGCTCCGACGTCTTCTACCGCGTGGACCGCTTCGAGGGATACCTGAAGCTTTCCAAGCGGAACCTCGAAGACATGCAGGCGGGCGCCCGCATAGACGTGGACGAAAGGAAGGAACACCCCATGGACTTCGCCCTCTGGAAAGGGGCGAAGCCTGGCGAGCCGTACTGGGAATCCCCCTGGGGCCAGGGAAGGCCGGGGTGGCACATCGAGTGCTCCGCAATGAGCACCAAGTTCCTGGGCGAGACCCTCGACATCCACGGCGGCGGTAAGGACCTGATCTTCCCGCACCACGAGAACGAAATCGCGCAGTCGGAGGCGGCGTCCGGGAAACCCTTCGTCAAGTACTGGCTGCACAATGGCTTCGTCAACATCAACTCGGAGAAGATGTCCAAGTCCCTAGGGAACTTCTTCACCATCAAGGAGATCCTGGAGAGCTACGACGCGGAGGTGCTCCGCTTCTTCCTCCTTTCGGCCCACTACCGCTCGCCGATCGACTTCTCGGACCAGAACCTGAAAGAAGCCGAGCTCGGGCTAGAGCGGATCTACAAGGCGCTGGCCGGCATATACGAGCGGCTGGCAAGCGGGGCGAACACCCCCGCGGGCGCGGATAACGCCGAGTTCGTCGAGAAGGTCGCCGGGTTTGCAGGGCGCTTCGGCGACGCCATGGACGACGACTTCAACACCGCGCTGGCTCTGGGGCATCTCTTCGACCTGGTGCGCGTAATCAACAGGGAGCTTCCCACCGCATCGACCGGGCTCCTAGAACAGGCCAAGGCCGAGGTGGCCAAGATGGCCGCCGTGCTCGGGATCTGCGACTCCGTTCCCGCCGCGTTCCTGCAGCGCATGAAGGATCGCAAGACCTCCGACATTGAGATGTCGGCAGAGGAGATAGAGGCGCTGATAGCCGAGCGCGCCGAGGCGAGGAAGGCGAAGAACTTCAAGCGGGGGGACGAGATCAGAGACCTGCTCCTGGAAAAGAACATCGTCCTTTTGGACAGCGCGCAGGGTACTACCTGGAAGGTGAAGTAAACGGCTTTCCTTTCGAATGCAGGTATAAAAAAAGGCCGCTTAACGCGGCCGTTTTTTATTGGGTTGGTGTTGCAAGGCGGCCTTAGGCCGCCTTCTGGCTAAGTTCGGTGCTCCTGGCTTTCACGAGTTCCATCGCTTCCCTCATGATGTCGGAAACGCTCTTCTTGGTGGAGTCCATTATTGCTTCGAGCGTCTCACGCTCTGCGTCGCTGATCCTCATGGAAATTACGTTGTACCTGGGGTTCTCTCTCATTCTGCCCATCTGCTGCTCTCCTTTTGTATGGTTGTTCAAAATTGGTGACACATGCCTTATCTATTGCTATATGCGTGCCAATCTTGAAATTAATCAACCATCGAGGATAAGTGGCTGTTTTCACGTATACCGGAAAAAAGCCCTCCTCAAATAGGTTATAAAGCAGTGTATACAAAGTGCGCCACTTTTGGCACAAACGTGGTAAATGTGCTCATTTGTATCATTTTGACCATGTTTACATGAGCGAGCTAATCCTCGGCTTCCTCCCTCGCCCTTATGGTGCGACCTTTGAGCCCGTGTTTCGCCAAAAGGCGGTAAAAAGTGCGCCTCGGGATGTTGGCCAGTTGTGCCGCTTTTGACACATTCCCACCCGCATCGGCAAGATATCGCTGGATCAGCTTCTTCTCGACCCGCAGCACATGGGGTTCCCGCTCCTTTTTGAAGGAGCGCAGGTCGAAGACGTCCTCGGCCTCCTCGGCGTAGCTTTCGGCGAAGGCAAGCGGGAGGTTCCCCAGCTTGATGATCTCGTCGTGGGTGAGCACGGCGGCGCGCTCAATCACGTTCTGCATCTCCCGGATGTTGCCGGGCCAGGGGTATTTCACCATGGCGCTGACCGCCCGTTCCTCGATGCCGTCGATGTGCTTGTTGAGTTTCTTGCGCGCCTTTTCCAGGAAATAGTGCGCCAGCTGCGGGATCGACTCCACCCTTTCCCGCAAGGGGGGCATGGTGATGGAGAAGACGTTGAGACGGTAATAGAGGTCCTCGCGGAACCAACCTTCGCGGACCCCGTCCTCCAGCGATTTATTAGTTGCCGCTATAAGACGGACATCGACCCTTTTCGCGGCAGTCCCCCCGACCGGCCTCACCTCGCCCAAGTCCAGCACCCGCAACAACTCCGCCTGCAGCTTAGGCGTGATGTCCCCGATCTCGTCGAGGAAGATGGTGCCACCGTGCGCCGCCTCGAAGAGACCCTTTTTTTCCATGATGGCACCGGTGAACGAACCCTTCTTGTGGCCGAAGAGTTCACTCTCCAGGAGCGAGTCGGTGATGGTGGTGCAGTTGACCGTGACCAGCGGCTTGTCGTTTCTCTTGGAGTAGCGGTGAATGGCGCGCGCCGCAAGCTCCTTGCCGGTCCCGGATTCGCCGCGAACGAGGACGGTGGTCGGCGTCGGTCCCACCTGCTTGATCTGGTCCAGCACCTCCAGCGTGTTGCGGTCGCTCCCCACGATGAACTCGTCGCCGTAGCGGTCGAGCTCCCTTTTCGCCAGCTCGTACTTCTCGATCAGCCTCCCGCGTTCCTCCTCCAGCTGTTGCAGGTTGTGCGGCAGGCACATCTCCAGGTCGGCAAGTCCCTGGAATACGGCGACGGCGTACTCGCGGCAGGTCCGGTAGCCGCAGGCGCGGCAGTTCAGCTCGTCCTTCTGGGTGAACTTGTTGGTGGCGTGCAAGATCTTCTTCACGTCCCCCGCCTTGGGGGTGGGGAGCTTGGCGTACTTGTCGGCGAAGGTGCGCGAAAGCGACACCGGAGCTGCGTCCAGATAGGCCTGCGAGGTGCGATAGGGGATCCTCTTCCGGTGGTGGGAGATGACCAGGTTGCGCCGGGAGAATTCGGTCAGCGCCTGGTTCCGCCCCGGGCCTCCGATGCAACCGTCGTAGCAGAAACGGAGATCGACGAGCTTCGGGCTGATCCTCCCCGCCGCGAGGTCCTTGATGATCCCCATGACGTTGACTTCACCTTCGGCGGTGACCACCTCGGTGTCGAGCGGGTCCGCCTCTATGCCGAAGGCCTGGAAGGAACCTTGCGACAGGGGGAAGATCCTTCCCATGTGCGGCTCCTTGCCGTCTAAAGGCTCCTCCTCCAGCGTGGCGAGATCGATCCCCCGCTCCTTGAAGATGGACTCCAGCTCGCGGTAGGTGAGGAGGACGTCCACTGCCCCCTTGGTCTGCTCCGCCTGCACCTCGAACTTGCCGGCGATGCACGAGCTGATGTAGATGACCTTGGCCTTCCCCTCCCAGACCTGTTTCAGGAAGCGCCCCATGGCCACCATGTGCGTCACCACCCCCACCAGGTTCTCGATCAACTGCGGGTAATGCCGCTCGACCAGATCGACGACGGCCGGGCAGTGGGAGGAGATGAGCGGCAGCTTCGCATTGTCGATGGCGTCGCGGTATTCGCCGGCGATGAGTTCCACCCCGCTGGCCCCCTCGTGCACCTCGACAAATCCAAGCCGCCTCAGCCCGGCCGACAGTTGGCCCGGCGAGCAGTGGTGGAAAAAGGAAGGGAACGAGCAGCCGAGCACCGCGACAACCGGCTCTCCCGAAGAAAGGTGCTCGTTGGTTACCGCAACGTTATCGGCGATCACCTTAGCGTGCTGGGGGCAGTGGCTCATGCAGTTGCCGCAGCCGATGCAGCGCTCGGCGATGATCTCGGTGTAGCTCTTCTCCACCTTGATCGCCTTTACCGGGCAGCTTCGGACGCAGGAGTAGCATTTGCGGCAATGGTCGGTGATGGTGACAATGGGGTACATTCGGCCTCTTTTTGCGCGGAGCTTGTTTAATGAGTACACCGGGGATTGTATAGGAATCGGAAAAAGTGTGCAACAACTGGCACAAACGGAGGGGAAATTGGACAAAAAAAACCCTAGCGACTAGGAGGGCAAGTCGGCTAGGGGAAGGAGGATCCTTTGATCCTCCGCAACTCTGTTATCTATTCACATTATACCCAGCGCCAAATTTTACTGCAACAAGTTAAATTCAATTAATCATAGCATTCTTTCCCGCCCGTATCTAATGAGATTGGCGTCCTCGCCGCGTTCACCGCTACGAGAGGGGCTTCCTCCGTTGCGCAGCCCGCATCGGCTGTGATATAAATTAAGACCTCGAACGCGGCGAGGACGGAGATCGCCGGAGAGCCGACCTTCAAGGAACCTAGCCATGACCATCCCATTAAACCTACTGCGGCTGATTTTCGCCTCGCTGCTGGTGCTGCTGCCGCTCCAGCTTTTCGCTGCGCCCCTTCCCAAGCTGACCGAGCTACCGCTCGGGGAGCGCTGGTTCAGCATCAAGCTCGGCGACGAGCGAGTCGGCTTCAGCCGGCTCACCATCACCCGGACCGACGCGGGGTACCGCATCGATTCCGAGGGGAGCGTGAAGATGCGGGTGATGGGGTTCTCCAGGGAAGCCACTTCGAAGGAGTCCTACCTGGTCGCCCGGGACCTCGCGCTGCAATCGTTTTCGGCGGAAAACCGCATCGACGGCAGCCCAGTCACCATCACCGGCGAGGTCACGCCTAAGGGAGTGGCAATCGTTTCCCGGTCGGGCAGCGGAAAGAAGGAGCGTACCCTCAAGGTGAAGGGGGTGCTCTACCCCCCCCACGCGCTGAACCTTTACCCGCTCATGCAAGGGGCGCCGAAAGGAAAAAGCTACAAGCTCCCTGTCTTGGACGTGGAAGCGCTGAAGGTGAAGCAGCTCAAGGTTGAGGTGGTCGGGGAGGAGACGCTTCCGCCGGGGCGGCCGGTGGTCCATCTGAAGAACGACGTCTACCCCATGGTCGACAACGATATCTGGGTCGACCTGCAGGGGAACGTACTCAAGGAGTCGGTCCGCGACGACCTGGTGGTCACCGAGGCAGAGGACGAAGCGACCGCCCGTGAGGAACTTGCACGCGGCGCCCTCTCCAAGAAGGATCTGGTGCTGGATTTCAGCATGATCCGGGTCACCCCCCCCATCGAGCGTCCCGCCCAACTGCAGAAGCTGGTACTGGAGATGACGGGCATACCGCCGCAGCTGCCGCTTCTGCAGGGGATAAGGCAGCAGGTAGTGCGGCAGCCCGATGGCACGGTGCTCGTGACCTTGCCCAACCCCGCCCCTGCCGCCGAAGCGCCCCCGACCGCCGCCGATCGGGAACCGGCGGAGCGGATACCGAGCGATCACCCCGAGATCAAGGCGAAAACCGCGGAGATCAGGGGGAGCGAGCAGGATCCGGCACGGGTGGCAAAGCTACTGTCCGACTGGGTGGCCCGCGAGATAAAGGGCGCCGTTACCGACAGCCAATCCCCCCTGGAAACGCTCAAAACCCGCATCGGCAACTGCCAGAGCCACGCGAGGCTCTATGCTTCCCTGGCCCGCGCCGCCGGCATCTCGACCCGGTTCGTGTCCGGCATCATCTACGAGGGGGATGGCTTTCTCTACCATAGCTGGGCGGAAAGCTACCTCAGCGGAGCGTGGGTACCCGTCGATCCCACTTTCGGCGAGATGCCCGCCAATCTGAGCCACGTCAAGTTCGTCGAAGGGGAAACGCTGGACGAGATGGGGACACTGGCGGGGATGATAGGCAGGGTACGGGCGAAAGTGGTGGAAAAGAAGTACTGAGTTGAAGGCATCAACAGGAAAACGGGGCGGCCTCTAGAGGCTGCCCCGCTTCTTTGTTTTCCTATCCAGCCGTTAGGCTTGGCAGCACTCCTGAGTAGCCACCTCACCCAGAGTTTTCAGCTCCTTCAGATCCGCCTGCTTCTTGACGCTCCCCATGTAGCACAGCGCCTGAACCGCCAGCGCCAGCGCATAGAACGCGCCCAGCACCATGAACAAAGTCCCCATTCGTCACTCCTCTTGAGCCCGGCAACCAGCCACCGGCTGCGCATGCTCGTCATTGTAGTTTCCCCTCACCAGCCAGCAGCATCCGTGCCGCCGACGCCTAGGCAACGTAACCGCTTAATCTCCTTGAAAGCGGTGGGGGAAGGGCTCTCCTGAAGGAGCAGGAATGTTCCAAACTGGAACGGGGTCCGGTGTTACGTAGACGAACGCAACGACCACAGGGACAGAAATAGTAAAGGTACACCTTGCGGTCGCCCCTTTTCTTGTTGCCGATATTTGCCTCGCGGCTATTTCCCCATGGCCTCCACGATTTCCCTACGGGCCTCGCCGATGGTGAGCGGGATGCGCGCGAAGGGAAGCCCCTCGTCGTGCTTCAGCTTGTAGATCAGCTCGGCTATGTGCGGCAGGCGCAGCTTGACGTTGGCCAGCTCATCGGGCGCGGTAAAGACTTCTTCAGGGGTACCGCCGCGCACCAGCTTTCCGCGGCTCAGGATGTGGAGCTGGTGCAGGAAGATGGGGACTAGGTCGACACTGTGGGTCGCCATGACGATGGTCACCCCCTGCTCCTTGTTGAGCCGGGTCAGGAGTTCCATCATGCGGTACTCCCCCATCGGGTCGAGCCCGGCGGTCGGCTCGTCCATGAGCAGTATCTCGTGCCCCATGGCGAGAAGGCCCGCGATGCAGACCCTCTTCTTCTGGCCGTAGCTCAGGTTGTGAATCCCCTTGGCGCCGAACTCCGCCATGTCCACACTTGAAAGCGCCTGCTCCACTCGCCTGCGCACCTCGGCCTCGGCACATCCCATGTTGCGGGGACCGAAGGCGGTGTCCTCGAAGACGTTGCTGGCGAAAAGCTGGTCGTCGGGGTTCTGGAACACAAGCCCGACTTTACGGTAGATGTCCCTGGGATGCAGGCGCAGCACGTTGTCGCCGTCCAAGAGCACCTCCCCCTGGTACCCCTTGATCAGACCGTCCATCACCTTCAAAAGGGTGGTCTTGCCGGAGCCGTTGGAGCCTAGGATGCCGGTAAACTCTCCCCTTTTCACGGCGAGACGGATGTCGGAGAGGGCAACGGTGCCATCGGGGTACTTGTAGCTCTGGAGGTCGACGGAGATTCTTGTATCCACGCTTGATCCTTTAAACGCTGCTTCTGAGCGCGATCATCGCCGCGAGAAAGAGGAAGGCGGAGGCGACCTCGGCCAGCCGCAGCGGCCGGTGCAGCGTCATCGGCATATCGCCATCGTAGCCGCGCTGCACCATGGCGGTGGTGATGCTCTGGCTGTTGTCAAAGGCCTTGATCACCAGCACGCCGGCGAGGGTCCCGAACGAGGAGAGGGAGCGGCGGTAGCCGACGTAGCCGAGGCGGTTCTTCTGCGCGTTGTAGACCACCTGTGCCTCCTCCAGGAGCAGGAAGAGGTAGCGCCAGGCAAAGAGGGCCACGTCGACCAGGACCTGGGGCACCTTGAGCCAGGAGAGCGCGGCCATAAGTTCGGTGAAGGGGGTCGAGAACCCGACCACGGCCAGGAGCGAGACGCCGCCCAAGATGCGGCTCGCGATGAGCCCCCCCTCCCTCAGCCCCTCGCGGTAGGCGGAGAGCTCGTACCCGGCGACGCCGAACGAGAAAAGAGGGTCGCTGCCGGAAAAGAACATCTTCAGCAGGACGACAGTGGCCGCGATGAAGAGCGGCTCGGAAAAGCGCAGGGCGAGAAGGCGCCAGGGACTGCCGAGGGAGCGGCAGAGGGCGAGGCTTAGGACCGAGACCAGCAGGGGGAACGCGACGCCCCGGCAGCTGATCACCATGACCAGCAGGGCCAGGGCGCAGATGAGCTTCACCCTCGGATCGATGCGGGTGACCGGGTGCGCGGCGTCGCAGGTATGCGCCTTCAGGTGGTGCATCGCCATCTTACTTATCCTTCCTCGTCAACTGGCGCCAGTAGTAGCCGGCGACGAACCCGCCGACCGCTCCCGCCACAAGGAACCCGAAGAGGAGGAGGTCTCCGGAGCCGGGATTGATCAGCGGCGCAGACGCCTGTCGTCCATGTTCCTTGGCGATCTTCTCCACCACCGCCTCGTCCACCCCCTCCCAGGACTTGGGCGCCAGGGTGAAGAAGTAGAACGTGAACAACAGCGTCGGGAGCAGCACCAGGTGCATTGACAGTACCTTCCACTTCCTTCTGCGCTCAGGCATGGGCTGGGAGCTCCTTCTCGGTTATTACCCGCATCTTCACCAGGAGATCGGGGCGTTTACGGTACAAAAGCGTCACCATCCCTGCGGTGATAACACCCTCCAGGATCCCCAGCGGCAGCTGGGTCGGGAGAAAGGCAAGCACCACCTTGACGAAGAGCGGCGTAAGCGGCGCCTCCCCCCGGATACCGAGCGACAGGATGAGCGCGGTCGCGGCGTAGGTCGCCCAGTCGGCCAGGATGCCGGCGACGAACCCGGAGACGGCGAGGCTCCCGCCCAGGCGCCGGATTCCCCTGAAGGCGAGCCACCCCGCCAGCGACCCCACCACCCCCATGGAGAAGGTGTTGGCGCCCAGGGTGGACAGTCCGCCGTGGGCGAGGAAGAGTGCCTGGATCAGCAGCGAGACCGCCGCGATCAGCACGCTGACCAGCGGCCCCACCAGGATGGCCGCAACGCCGGTGCCGCAGGGATGCGAGCAGGTCCCGGCAGTCGGGACCGGGATCGGCATGCAGGAGATGATGAAGACAACCGCCGCCAAAAGCCCTACCAGCGGCTTGATGGAGAGGTCTTCGCGCGACACGGCGTTCAGGCGCCTCACCCCGAGGGCGATGAAGGGCGCCAGCACCAGATACCAGAAGACGGCCCAGGGGAAAGGAAGTATCCCTTCCGAGATGTGCATGGCGAAGGCCGGGGTGGCGGAGAGAAGCGGCAGCGAAAGCGCAAATAGCGTCATCAGCGCGAATCCGCACCGCCCCCCCTTTTTCAAAGGTTCTGCGAATAATCGGGTTCCCTCCCCCTCTGGGGGAGGGACAGGGTGAGGGAGACGCCACGAAGGCAAGATCTTGGCTGGGGCACAGCCCTCACCCCCGCCCCTCTCCCACCTTCGGACCGGAAGCCTACGGTGGGCGAAGGCCCGAAGGGCGAGGGGAGACAGGCGCCACAAACCTTCGCGGGTGAACCTAATCCCGGTCCCCCGTAATTTTTCGATGAACCTTTTCAAAGGGGGGAGATGAGGGGGTGGCTCCCACCATTCCTTTCCCATAGTTAGCGGGTATGCGGCGACGTGCTCGTTCATCAAATCTTGTCACCCCGGAGATCGCCGGCGAAGATCTTGCCGGCGCCGCGGGAGGCGCAGAAGTCGCCGCACATGGTGCAGGTCTGCTCGTCTTCGGGGACGCGGCTCTTCCTGATGGCGGCGGCATCCTCGGGGAACAGGGCGAGCTCGAACTGGCGCTGCCAGTCCAGGTCCCTTCTGGCCTTGCTCATCTCCTTGTCGCGCTCCCTACCCTTCTCGGGGTACTTGTTCATATCGCCGATGTAGGCGGCGATCTTGGCGGCCTTCACCCCCATACGGACGTCCTCTTCGTTGGGAAGCGCCAGGTGCTCGGCCGGGGTGATGTAGCAGATCAAGTCGGCGCCATAGCGGGAAGACTGCGCTGCACCGATGGCCGCGGTGATGTGGTCGAAGCCGGGGGCGACGTCGGTGGCGATGGGCCCCAGCATGTAGTAGGGGGCGCCGCCGCTCATCCGCTTCTGCAGCTTGATGTTCCCCTCGATCTCGTCCAGAGGCACGTGTCCCGGCCCCTCCACCAGCATCTGGCACCCCATGTCGCGCCCGAGTTCCGCCAGCTCGCAGTTGATCAAAAGCTCCTGGATCTGCGCCCGGTCGCTCGAATCGTGGATGGCGCCGGCTCTGAGGCCGTTCCCCAGCGACAGCACGGTGTCGTAGCGCTTCAGGATCTCCACCACGCGGTCGAACTTCTCGTAGAGCGGATTTTCTCGGTTGTTGGCGATCATCCAGGCCGCCATGCTCACCCCACCCTTGGAAACCAGGCCGCCGTAGCGGTACCCCTGCTTCCTCAGGCGTTCGATCGTGTAGAGGTTGATGCCGCAGTGCACCGCCATGAAGGCCATGCCGTCGGCACACTGCCTTTCGATGATGTCGAAGAGCATCTCCTCGTCCAGCTTGTTGGGGTCGCCGTACTTCCTGGAGGCCTCGCAGAAAGCCTGGTAGAGGGGGACGTTGCCGACGGGGAGATCCACTGCCGCAATCACCTCGCGCCGCACCCGGTCCAGGTCCCCTCCGACGGAAAGTTCCATCAGGGTGTCTGCTCCGGATTCCTGCGCCGCGAGCCCCTTCTTCACCTCCGCCGCGTAATCGATGATGTCGGAGGAGGTCCCGATGGAGGCGTTCACCTTGGTCCTGAGACCCGCGCCGATCCCGGCCACCTTCGGCTTCCTGACATGGTTCCAGGGGATCACGATCTGTCCCAGCGCCACCTTCTCCCGAACGTACTCCGGCGTCAGATTTTCGTCGAAAGCCACCTGCGCCATCTGCTGGGTGGTAATGCCGGCACGCGCCGATTCTATCTGTGTCATCATGTGAGGCTCCTTTTCCGGTATGCCCTTCCCTGTTCCACGAAGTGAGGAGCCAAGTCTGGCGAGCTGCCGAAGTGTAGATGTATGTACGAGGCGAGGCAGTTCTTGTAGCGGTAACCTTCGGGCGCGAGCTCTACCCCTTTCCTGGTGACCCGGTACAGGCGCTCCACGTGGAGGGGCATCTCCTGCATATCGGAATAGTGGAACTCGTGGCCGCGGGCGACGCTCCCTTTGCGGCCAATCGTGCAATCCTCCAGCAGCTCCACCTCGCGGTACCCCAGCGCCTTGCGGCGCGGCAGCATCCGGGTCTGCACCGGGAAGATGCCTGCAAAACAGTGGTTTTCCCCTTCCCCGGCCATGCCTTGGGTCAGGTAGATGAAACCGCCGCACTCGGCATAGACGGGCGTCCCCCCCTCGACCGCCGCGCGGATCTGCTCCTTCATCGGCTCGTTGGCGGCAAGCTCCGCGGCGAAGAGCTCGGGGTAGCCGCCGGGGAGGTAGATGCCACAGATAGCCTCCGGCAGCGAGCTGTCGGCAAGGGGGGAGAAGTAGCAGAGCTCGGCCCCGCTTTGCTCCAGGAGGCGCAGGTTGTCTTCGTAGACGAAGCAGAAGGCGGCGTCCCGCGCCACCGCGATCCTCACCCGTTCCAGGCTGGCTGCAGCGTTGGCGGCGGCTGGCGCGGGATCTTCCGGCAGCTCGCCATGCTCCAGGTCGAGGAGCGCGTCGAGGTGAAGGTGTTCTTCCACGACCTCGACCAGGTGGTCCAGGAAGGAGTCAGACAGCGGGTTGTCCTCCGCCGTCACCAGTCCCAAGTGGCGCGACGGAATGGCGAGGGCGGGGTCCCTGCGAAGGCAGCCGATCACCTGCACGCCCGGCACCGCAGCATCCAGCGCCTCCCGCAGGATGCGCTCATGGTTCGCGCTGGCGACGTTGTTGAAGATGACCCCTGCCACCCGCAGCGCCGGATCGAAGCTCGCGAAGCCGTGCACTAGCGCGGCGGCGCTTCTCGCCTGGCTGCGGGCATCCACCACGAGAACCACCGGGGCGGCCAACTCCTTGGCGACCTGCGCGCTGCTCCCCGCTTCGGAGAGCCCGTCGATACCGTCGAAGAGCCCCATCGCCCCCTCGACGACCGCGATATCCGCAGCGGCCGCATGGTAGAGGAAGCTCTCCCTCAGGAAGCGGGGATCGCAGATCCAGCCGTCCAGGTTCACGGAAGGGACCCCGGTCGCCAGCCGGTGATAGCCGGGGTCGATGAAGTCCGGACCCACCTTGAAGGGGGCCACCTTCAGGCCGCGCCTTTTCAGGGCCGCCATGACGCCCAAGGTCACGGTGGTCTTGCCGCAGCCGCTGGAAGGAGCCGCTATGACGATCCGCTTCAATCGCACGCCGCTCCCTTTAACCGTTCACCAACTGCACCACGGTATTGCCGTCGGCGTAGTAGTCGATCAGGTTCACGCAGCAGTAGTGCTGGTCGATGCTGAAAAAGGATGAAAGGGGCGCGCCGATGGCATCCATGAGGATGACCCGGTTGACTCCCCCATGGGCCACCACCAAGACCTCCTCCCCCCGGTGTCTCGCCACGATTTCCTTCAGGGCTGGAAGCACCCGGCCGGCCAGATCCCCCAGGCTCTCCCCTCCCGGCGCGCGGAAGTGCTCCAGGTCCGCAAGCCGCGCCGCCCACTCGTCGGGGCGGTCCCGCTGGATGTCGGTCACCGAAAGTCCCTGCCACTCCCCGCAGTTGAGTTCCCTGAACTGCGGCACCTTCACCGGTTCCACGCCGAGATAGGGTCCGAGGATCTCGCCGCCGCGGACGGTCCTGACCAGGTCGCTGGTATAAAGTGCGCTGATCCGGTCCGGGTCGAGACGCGGCTTCAAGAGCTGGTACTGCTCCTCTCCCCGCGCGGTCAGGCGCACGTCGTACTGGCCGTTGTAGCAATGCGAGCGTTCCACCTCGCCGTGGCGGATCAGGTGCAGGCGGGTTCTCTCCATCATCTGCGACTCCTATGCTCCCGCTAACCCCTGGCGCAAAAGGGCCAGAAGGACCAGCAGGAAAAAAATCTCGTTCAATTCGCTGGCGCAGCCGATCACGTCTCCGGTCACCCCGCCGAGCCTTTGGTGCGACCAGAGCTTCACGCACCAGGTGAGGAGAAAGAGAAAGAGCAGGCAGATTACGCCGGTCAACCCCAGGAGAAGATACCCCGCGGCAACGGTCAAAAGGCAGGCGACGACGAGCTGGGTGAGCCCGGCCCCTCCCACGAAAGCGGAGCCAAGGCCGTCCTTTCTCGCCCGCTTGGCCCCCACCGTCATCTGCACCTGGGCGCAGCGCGCCGCCATCGGGAAGAGAAGGAGCGCCTCCCGCTTGTACTGAAGCGGCACCGCCAGAAGGGCTTGGTACTTGAGCCCCAGCCCCAGCACGAGCGCGACCGCACCGACGGCCCCGACCCGGGAGTCCTTCATGATCTCCAGGAAGCGCTCCCGGGAGCCGCGGGCGGCGAGCCCGTCGGCTACGTCGGAGAGCCCGTCCAGATGCAGCGCCCCCGTCGTCACGCTCATCAGCGCGATCAGGACCAGGTCCCCGACGCTTCTGGGGAGGAGCGGGGCAAGGAGGTAATCCGCCCCCGCCAGGAGCGCACCCAAGGCCAGCCCCACCAAGGGGAAAAAGGCCATGGAGCGCCCCAGATCCTCCTCCTCGCAGCGCACCGCGAACGGGAGGGGAAGGATGGTGAGGAACTGGAATGCGATCAGGAAGAGTCTCATCGCAATCCTTCCTAGGAGGAGGCCACTCCGGCCTCTTCGAAGGTCGCCATTTCGTTGAGGACCTTGACGCCTGCCTCGATGAGACCCATGGCCAAAGCGGCGCCGGTCCCCTCGCCGAGGCGCAGTTGCAGGTCGAGTATCGGCTTGGCGCCGATCCGCTGCAGCATCATCTGGTGGCCGATCTCGACCGAGTTGTGGGCGGCGAAGATGTACTCCCTGACGTTCGGGTGCATCTCGCAGGCGATAAGCGCCCCCGCGGTGGAGATAAAGCCGTCCACGACGACCGGGATCCGGTTAGCGGCGGCACCCAGGACCAGCCCGGCGATGCCAGCGATCTCCAGCCCCCCCACCTTGGAGAGCACGTCCAGGGGGTCTTCCGGGTTGGGACGATTCAGGTCGAGACCGGCCTGGATCACTTTGATCTTATGCTCCAGCGCCTGATCGCCGATGCCGGTACCGCGATGTGTCACCTCGCGCACGCTGCAGCCGGCGAAGGCCGCGATGATGGCGGAGGAGGGGCTGGTGTTGCCAATCCCCATCTCGCCGGTACCGACCATGGAGATACCCTCGGCCTTGGCCCGGTCCGCCAGCGCAATCCCCACCTCGATGGCGGCCACCGCCTCCTCGCGCGTCATGGCGCTTTCCTTAGCGAAGTTGCGGGTACCCTTGGCGATCTTCCTGATGATGAGTCCCTCGGTCGGCTCGAAATCGTAATCGACCCCGACGTCGACCACCCGCACCTCGGCGCCTGCGTGGCGGGCGAGCACGTTGACCCCCGCGCCGCCGCGCAGGAAGTTGAGCACCATCTGCGGGGTCACTTCCTTAGGAAAGAGGGAGACCCCCTCCTCCACGATGCCGTGGTCGCCGGCAAAGGTGAAGATGACCTTCTTCCCCATCTTGGGGGAAAGGTCGCCGGTGATGGCGGCGAAGCGGCGCGCCATCTCCTCCAGGAGCCCGAGGGACCCCGGCGGCTTGGTCTTGTTGTCCAGCTTTGCCTGCGCCTCGGTCAAAAGCGCCTCGTCTACCGGCTGGATTTTTGCCAGCGCCGATTCCAGAAGTTCCATGATTCCCTCCATTTGCAGTGAATAGTTTTGTTCTAAGACCATTGGCAAGGAGAAATTCTGAGGACATCTGAGAAACCAACGGAGCGGAGAGAAACAAACCGTGAGACTTTGATTCTCTCATGCTGTTGCTTATGCTCAGATTTTCTCAGATGTTCTCCTTGTTAATGGTTTTCTGAGCTCTAGCCCTTCAACTTCAGCGGCAGGCCGGCGAAGCAGACATGCACCTCGTCCGCCCGCGCCGCGATCAGTTCGTTCGCCTCGCCGGAGAGATCGCGAAAGGTCCGCGAGAGCGGATGCTCCGGCACTATCCCCATCCCCACCTCGTTGGTGACGATGACCAGCGGGGTCTGCAAGCTCTTGAAGCTCTCGGTGAAACGCTCCACCCGCGACAGTGCCTCTGCGGCCCCGCCGTCGCAACTGAACAGGAGGTTCGAGAGCCAGAGTGTCACGCAGTCAAGGAGGATGATGCCGTAGCGGCCGTCGTTGGCGCGGATTGTCTCCTCCACCTGCAGCGGCTCCTCCAGGGTCTCCCACTCCTCGCCGCGACGCCCCTGGTGCCGCGCGATGCGGTCGGCCATCTCCGCGTCCCCCGCCTCGGCGGTCGCCAGGTAGCCTCGCAAGGCCGGGTACGAAAGGGCGAGCCCTTCGGCGAACCTGCTCTTGCCGCTGCGGCTCCCGCCGGTCACCAGAATCACGTTGGACATAAAAAAACCCCCCTTCCGATGACGGAAGGCGGGTCAAAAATCGTCCTTTTGGATGCGATTCCGGCTTAGCCCCTCTGCCACGGAGGTTGCGACAAGCTTTCATCCTGGCAGGTTTCCTGACTCACGGGTCATCTTACTCGCCGCGCCTTCCCGATCTTGTCAGTGGCGTAGTTGCGGCTTTCATAACCGTTCACAGTTGCGGGACAGCGAGGGATTTGCACCCTCTTCCCTTTTAACCCCTCTCGGGGCACCCGGATGGTTCTCTATTCGATTGCGGTCTGTTTACTATCAGAGCCGGCGGGGAAAGTCAATCATTAACCGGGGCGGACGGCGCCGGATCGCCCGAAATTTCCGTAGTTTCCGCCGCCGCGGGGGAGAGCAGCGCGTCGATGCGGGCCCATACGGCGTCCTTTCCTTCCTTGGAAAGGGCAGAGAAGTAGTTCAGCTCCTCCTTCTTGAGCTGCATCTTTTCCATGATGACTGCGCTTTGCCGGGCGCGCTCGTTCTTGGACACCTTGTCGCACTTGGTGATCACGACGATCGGGGGGACCGAGAAGGCGCGCAGCCAGGCGAGCATCTGCAGGTCCTCTTCCGTCGGGGTCCTGCGGATGTCGAGGATCAGCACCACCCCGCGCAGGTTGCGGCGCTTGGAGAGGTAGGTCTCCATCATGGGGCGCCACTCTTTCTTGACCGCCAGCGGAACCTTGGCGTAGCCGTAACCGGGTAGGTCCACCAGCATGAAATCGTCGTTCACCTGGAAGAAATTGATCAGCTGCGTGCGGCCGGGGGTGGAACTGGTGCGGACGAGGTTCTTCCGGTTCACCAGCACGTTGACCAGGGACGACTTCCCGACGTTGGAGCGCCCGGCGAAGGCGATCTCTGGGAGATTGCCCTCCGGATAGTGGGCGGGTTTAGTGGCGCTTTTAATAAACTCAGTTTGCTTTACTATCAATGAGAAGACCTATCCTTATTTTTCAGCGCAGTATAGCCCCCCGCGCCCCCCCTTTCAATCATTAAATCCCCGCTTGCCTTACGCTAACGTTTTGGTATATTTTGAAACCTGACCTGCAACCGGCCAAGCGAGGACAACTCAGGCATGAACAAAGAACTCGAAACAGCGATCATGAACGCGGCGGATCTGCCGACCATTCCCATCGTAGCCATAAAGGTAATGCAACTGATCGAGAGCGAAAACGCGACGGCGGACGAGCTGGCGAAGATCGTCTCGACCGACCCCGCCGTGGCCGCGCGGGTGCTCAAGATCTCCAACTCCTCCTTCTACGGCTGCCGCCGACAGATTCAGACCCTTTCCAGCGCCATCGTCATCCTCGGGTTCAGCACGCTCAGAAGCCTCGTGGTCGCAGCCTCCGTAAAGCAGGTCTACAAGCCTTACGGGCTCACCGAAAAGATGCTCTGGGAGCACTCCTTCGCGGCAGGCCTCGCCGCCAGAATCATCGCCAACCGCACCCGCATCGCCAACGAGGAGGAGGCGTTCCTGGCCGGGCTCTTCCACGATATCGGCAAGATCATCATGAATACGCTGGACCGCAACAAGTTCCAGGAAGTGATGCAGCACTGCTATAACGAGGGGATCTCCTTCGGACAGGCGGAACGGACCATCTATCCCTTCAGCCATGACGAGGTGGGAGCGTACGTGATAAAGAAATGGAACTTCCCGGAGATCCTCACCAGCGCCATCCTATACCACCACACGCTGGAGTTCGACGAGTTCGAGGATCCGGCCGTGGTCAACCTTACCGCCATCACAGCTTTGGCCGACCTTTTCTGCCTGAAGCTCGGTATCGGGATCAGGGAACCCGAGGAGGATATAGATCTGGCGTGCTCGAAACCGGCGCAGCTGCTGAACATCGCACCGGAGACCGTGCAGCAGCTGCTGGAGACCTTCGACAAGGCGTTCCAGGAAGACAAGGCCCTGTTCGTCAGCTAGCTTCAGGAGTCGGGCCCGTCCCCGCTCTCCGCCCCCTCTTCCAGGGAACTGCGCCGCTTTGCTTCTTCTGAGATGCTGACGCTGTCCATCCGGTCCGGTTTGCGCGCCGGCCGTTCCCGCTTGCGCTGACGTTCCTGCCCACCCGCGTCCGGGTCGATCTTGATGGTGCCCGGAATCCTGTCGACCGTGTAACTCATGAGCGCACCTCCCCTCGCCGCTGCCGGCCCTGACAAAGCCTTGCCGAACGGCATCTTAACAGCAACCAAACCCTAATGGAAGAGAATTAACCCAGTTTTTCATCTAAGCCTGCCGGCGCTGGACATTCCTCTTGCCCAGCTCAAGTGAGCGCAGTATACTTCCGAGCTTAGTGAAAACTCATACGGAAAGGACCTCATGAAACTCAATACCAAGCTGGTGATGATTATGCTCACCATGCTTATCGTGGCGACGGCTATGCTCTTCGTCCTGAATCAGGTCAGCCAGAACGACCTGGTGGGGGAGATCCAGGAGAGTTCCACCATGGTGTCGAAAGCCATTCAGCTCAGCGTGGAAGACCTGACCTCCGAGGTCGAATCATCGCGCCTGACCGAGTACCTCCAGCAGGCGAAGGGCAAAGGGGTCAACGAGATCAACATCATCAACAACGAGGGGGAGATCATCAACTCCTCGGATCCCGCCCAAGTCGGTAAAAAACGCGAAATCAAAAAGCTGGAGAAGGGGCTGCGGGCCTCGCGCCGCGGCGGCGGCGGGGGGTCGCTCAAGCCGTACGACCTGGTGGTGCCTGTCATCGTGGGCGACGAGCAGCTGGGTTACGTGCAGGTGAACCTCCTTCTCGACAACATACGCGACATCCAGCACGCCAACTTCGTCAAGCGCCTGGCTGCGACCACCATGGTGTTCCTGATGGGGATGATACTGATCATCTTCCTCGCGCGCCGCTACACCTCGCCGATACACCGGCTGGCTACGGGGGTGAAGCACGTCTCCGGGGGGGACCTGAGCGTCACCTTCCAGGGGGGGAGCGGCGACGAGATCGGCGAGCTTGCCGAGAACCTGAACGAGATGGTGGAAAAGCTGAAAGAAAAGGAACTGCTCGAAAAGCGGCTCTACGAGGCGGAGCACCTCTCCAAGGTGGGGCAGCTGGCCGCGGGGATCGCGCACGAGATCAGGAACCCGCTCAATTACATAAGCCTCGCCATCGACCACCTGAAGAGCGAATTCCTCCCCTCCTGCCCCGAAAAGGCCCAGGATCTGGAGTCGATCGCCAACAACATCAAGGAAGAGGTGCGCAAGGCGAACTACATGGTGCTCAATTTCATGAATTACGGCCGTCCCTTGAAGCTGCGGCTGCAGCGGGTATGTTACCCTGAACTCGTGGACAAGGCGATGCAACTCATGAAAGACCGGCTCGACGAAAGGGGAATCGAAGTGGTGCGGGAAATACCCGAGGATCTGCCGCCGATGCTGGCGGACCCGGAGCTGATGCGCAACTGCCTGTGCAACTTCATCAGTAACAGCACCCAGGCGATGCCGGAGGGGGGAAAGTTCACCATCGGCGCGAGCCTTGCCCCCGAAACCGGCCAGTTCTGCCTCACCTTCAGCGACGAGGGGACGGGGATCGAACCGCAGGACCTGGAGAAGGTGTTTCAGCCCTACTTCACCACCAAGGAGGCCGGGATCGGCCTCGGGCTCGCCATCACCGAACGGATCGTGAGGGAGCACGGCGGCAGCATCGCGGTTCGAAGCACGAAAGGGGAAGGGACCACCTTCTCGGTCACCCTCCCGGCGGCAACGGCATAAAGCACCGCCCGGCTCCCAGGGCACGGGAGCAAAAAGAGCAAGGAGTAGCAATGATCGGCAGCATCCTGATAGTAGACGACGAGAAGGGGCAGCGGGACATACTCACTGCCATACTCACCAAGATGGGGTACAACATCCAAACCGCCTCGGGCGGTGAAGAGGCGCTGCAGCAACTGCAGCAGGAAGAATTCGACCTCCTCCTCACCGACCTCAAGATGCAGGGAATTTCAGGGATGGAACTCATGGAGCGGGTGCTGGCCGACAACCCCTCCCAGTGCGTGGTGATGATGACCGCCCACGGCACCATCGACTCGGCCGTGGAGGCAATGAAGAAAGGGGCTTTCGACTACCTGGAAAAGCCCCTGGAGCGCGAGGACTTGATCCTCACCGTGCAGCGTGCCTTCGAGCGGATTGGGCTTTTGCAGGAAAACAAGGCGCTGCACAAGAAGCTCGCCGAGACGAAAAGGCTTCCCAACATGATCGGAGAGCACCCGAAGATGCACGAGGTGGTCCGGATCATCAACAAGATAGCCCCAACCTCCACGACGGTCCTCATCTACGGTGAGTCGGGGACGGGGAAGGAACTGGTGGCGCGCGCCATCCACGACGGGAGCCCGCGCAGGGACAAGGCCTTTTTCGCCATCAACTGCGCGGCGATTCCCGACTCGCTGATGGAAAGCGAGCTCTTCGGGCACGAGAAGGGGGCCTTCACCGGCGCGGGGACACGGGAGATCGGCCTTTTCGAGGCAGCCGAGGCGGGAACCGTCTTCCTCGACGAGATCGGCGAGATGAACATCGCCATGCAGGCGAAGCTCTTGCGCGCCATACAGGAGAAGGAGATCCGCAGGGTCGGGGGGAAGGTGAACATCCCCGTCGACGTCAGGATCATCTCCGCCACCAACAAGGACCTGGAGCAGGAGACCCGGCGCGGCAACTTCCGCGAGGACCTCTTCTACAGGCTCAACGTGATCAGGATACCCCTCCCTCCCCTGAGGGAGCGCGGCAACGACATCGTGACGCTGGCCGACTTCTTCCTGAGGAAGTACAGCGCCTCCTGCGGCATTCCCCTGAAAGGGATCGCCAAACCGGCGCTGAAGATCCTGCTCGACTACAACTGGCCCGGCAACGTGCGGCAACTGGAATCGGTCATCGAGCGCGGCGTGCTCATGGCCGAAAGCGAATACATCCAGCCCGAGGACCTGCCGGCCGAGGTGCACCACGAGGCCTCCCCTGCGGGAAGCCTCCCCTTCGACTTCCCGGCCGAGGGGATATCCATCGACAACCTGGAACGGGACCTGATCGTCAAGGCGATGCAGAGAACCGACTGGGTCATCGCCAAAGCGGCACCACTACTCGGTATGAGCTACAAGACGCTGCAATACCGGTTGGAAAAATTCGGCATCGGCAAACCGGAGTAGCCTCAAGTAGCCAGGAGCGCGGTATGAACCTGAGCTCAACGCTGCACAGATTTACCGTCGTCCCCTCGCTTCCCAAGGAGCTTGCCGGGCTGCAGCGCATCGCCTACAACCTCTGGTGGAGCTGGGAACCCGAAGCCATCGGCCTTTTCAAACGACTGGACCCCGAACTCTGGCGCCTGACGCGCCACAACCCCCTCGAGGTGCTGGGAAGCCTGCAGCAGGCGACCTTCGAGAGCCTCATGGCGGACGAGGGGTTCATGTCCCACCTCTCGCAGGTAGAGGAACGCCTTACCGAATACCTCTCCTCCCACACCTGGTATGAGCGGCACGGCAACTCCGGCGCCCGCATCGCCTACTTCTCCATGGAATTCGGCCTGCACGAGTCGCTCCCCATCTACTCCGGGGGGCTCGGCATCCTCGCGGGCGACCACCTCAAATCCGCCAGCGATTTAGGGCTCCCTCTGGTCGGTGTCGGGCTTTTGTACCGCCAGGGGTACTTCCGCCAGTACCTGAACCTGGAAGGGTGGCAGCAGGAAATCTACCCCGAAAACGACTTCTACAACCTCCCGCTGCACCAGGAGAAGGACAGGGATGGAAAGCCCGTGGCGTTCTCCCTGGAGTACCCGGGGAGAAACGTGCGGGTGCAGGTCTGGCGGGTGCAGGTAGGCCGCGTCAACCTCTACCTTCTTGACACGAACCTCGAGGAGAATGCCCCCGCCGACCGTGAAATTACCACCAGGCTCTACGGCGGCGACCAGGAGTTGCGGATCAGGCAGGAAATCCTGCTCGGCATCGGCGGCATCCGGGCGCTGAGGCTTTTGGGGGCCGAGCCCAACGTCTGCCACATGAACGAGGGGCACGCCGCCTTCCTGGCGCTGGAGCGGATCCGCTCCCTGATGGAGCAGCGCCAGCTCACCTTCCGGGAGGCGATGGAGGCGGTGAGAGGCGGCAACGTCTTCACCACCCACACGCCGGTTGAGGCCGGGATCGACCATTTCCCCCCCGATCTACTCGACCAGTACATGGGGCATTACTACAGAAACCTGGGGCTTTCCCGCGAGCAGTTCATGGCCCTGGGGATGCAGAACCACGGCAGGAGCAACGAAAGCTTCTGCATGGCGGTGCTCGCCATGAAGCTCTCGCTCCACTCAAACGGGGTAAGCGAACTGCACGGGGAGGTGTCGCGCAGGATGTGGGCGGACGTCTGGCCGGACCTCCCCGAGGAACAGCTGCCGCTTACCTACGTCACCAACGGGGTGCACCAGAAGAGCTGGCTCTCGGAGGAGATGACCGGCCTGTTGATCCGGTTCCTCGGCACCAGGTGGTTGGAACAAAGCGCCGATCAGCTCTGGCGCAGGGTCTCGCGCATCCCGGACGCGGAGCTTTGGCGCACGCACCGGCGCGGCACCGAGCAGCTGGTCGACTACGCCCGCCGCAGCTTGAGGGCGCAGCTGGAGAAGCTCGACGCCTCCGCCAAGGAGATCGACGCGGCAGGCGACGTCCTGGACCCGGAGATACTCACCATCGGCTTCGCGCGCCGCTTCGCCACCTACAAGCGCGGGACGCTCCTGTTGCACGACAAGGAGCGGCTCTTCAGGATACTGAACCACCCCGAGCGGCCGGTGCAGATCGTATTCGCCGGGAAGGCACACCCCGCCGACCACCAGGGAAAGGAGCTGATCCGCCAGATCGTGCAGCTGTCGCAGCAGCCCGAGTTCCGGCGCCGCATCGTCTTTTTGGAGGATTACGACATCTCGGTGGCCCGGCGCCTGGTGCAGGGGGTGGACATCTGGCTCAACACGCCGCTCAGGCCCCTGGAGGCCAGCGGCACCAGCGGGATGAAGGTCGCCTTCAACGGCGGCCTCAACCTGAGCATCCTGGACGGCTGGTGGTGCGAGGGGTACCGCGGGAACAACGGCTGGGCCATAGGGCGCGGCGAGGTGTACGACGACCTGGCCTACCAGAACCAGGTGGAGAGCCGCGCCATCTACGACCTTCTGGAGAAGGAGATCGTGCCCCTTTTCTACAACCGGGGGAACGACGGCATCCCGCGCGGCTGGACCACCTTCATGAAGAGCTCCATGCAGACGCTCTGCCCGGTGTTCAGCACGGACCGGATGGTGCAGGAGTACGCAAGGCGCTGCTACCTTCCCGCCTTCGAACACTGGGAGCGGCTGAACCGCGACGACCTGCGGCTTGCGGTGGAGCTGGCGCGCTGGAAGGAGCGGCTGCACGGCATGTGGGGGGAGCTTTCCATCGTGGCGGTCCACGCCGAGATCCAGAAGGAGGTGATGGTGGGGGAGATGCTACCCATCTCGGTGCAGATCACGCCGGGGCGGATCCCGCTTTCCGAGATCGCGGTGGAGGTCTATTTCGGGGTGCTCGATTCCCGCGGCGCCATCATCGGGGGGGAGATCGTGCCGCTTACGCCGGTGGCAGACCCGGAAAAGGCGGGGCACTTCGGCGGCGAACTGGAGTGCCGCTTCTGCGGGCGGCACGGCTTCATGCTGCGGGTAATGCCCAGGCACCCGGAGCTTGGGACCGTGTACGATCCGGGGCTGATACTCTGGGGTTAGGCGGGAAGGGTCAAGGAGAGGCGAAACGAAAAAGGTGGGGCGCGAGCCTCACCTTTTTTTGAGGCTGTAGACGTAGGCGAGGATCTCGGCGACGGCGGCGAAGAGCGCCTCGGGTATCTGGTCCCCCTCCTCCACCTGGGCGTAGAGTTCGCGGGCCAGGAAGCGGTTCTCCACCAGGGTGACGTTGTTCTCCCGCGCCGTGATCTTGATCTGCAGCGCCATCTGGTCCACCCCCTTGAAGAGCACCACCGGCGCCGCCATCTTGAGCCGGTCGTACTTGAGCGCCACCGCGTAGTGGGTCGGGTTGGTGACCACCACGTCGGCGGTGGGGATGATCTGCCTCATGCGGCGGCGGGCCATCTGAAACTGCTTCTGCTTCATCTTCCCCTTGATGGCCGGGTCCCCCTCCATGTTCTTGTGCTCGTCCTTGACCTCCTGCTTGGTCATCTTCAGGTTATCCATGAAGCGCCACTTCACGAAGGCAAGATCCAGCACCGCCAGTACGATCAGCACGCCGCAGGTGTGCAGCACGAGCTTGAAGGATATGTGACCGATGAACTGCATGATCCCCATCAGGTCCTGGTCGACGAGGTAGACGATCCCGTCCATCTCCTCGGTGAGGATCTTGTAGGCCATGTAGCCGACGATCGCCATCTTCAGGAACGACTTCGCCACTTCGAAAACCGAGTCCTTGTTGAAAAGCCTCCCCACCCCCTGTATCGGGTTCAGCCGTCCCAGGTCCCACTTCATCTTCTCCGAGCTTACCGTCACCCCCCCCTGGGTCACCTCCACCGCTATCCCTACTACGATCCCCACCAGGATGAAGGGGGCCAGCATGATGGCCAAGTAGCCGAACTCCTTGATCATCAGGGTGTGCACCGCGGCATAGGTGAGCTCGGGGCGCGCCAGGCCGCCGAAGATCTCCTGCATGCTGGTCTTCATGGTCCTCAGGAAGAGGCCGGAGCTGGCGTAGAGGGTAACCATGGCGGTGATCAGGCTCACGGCGGAGGTCATCTCGCGGCTGCGCGGGACCCCGCTCTTGTTCCTCGCCTCCTCGATCTTCTTACTGGTAGGTTTCTCTGTTTTTGAATGTTTATCTTCGTCTGCCATGGGCTTTTCCTAGGCCAGAAGCCTGAAGAGGGTCCTCATCTGATCCACCACCTGCCCGAAACTCCCCTGCAGCACCCGCACGAAGACGGGAAGGGAGATGCCGAGGATGACGAAGCCGATCCCGATGTTGAGGGGCATGCTCACCATGAAGACGTTCATGGCGGGGAAGCTGCGGGCGACGATGCCGAGGGCGACGCTGGTGGCCAGGAGCGCCACCGACACCGGGGCGGCGAGCTTGATAGCGATGATGAAGATACCGGTGCTGGTCTCGACCAGGAACTTCAGGAGCCCGCCGCTCACGTGCCAGGCCCCGAGCGGGACCACCCGATAGCTGTCCACGATGCCTCGGATGAAGTACTCGTGCACGTTGAAGGCGAGGAAGAGCAGGGTGGCGAGCGCCCCCTGGAAGATCGCCATGGTGGGGACGTTGTTCTGGGTGGCGGGGTCGAACTGGGCGGCCATGCTGATCCCCATCTGGGTCCCGACCAGCTGCCCGCAGAACTCGACCGCGGCGAAGATGAACTGCGAAACGGCCCCCAGGGTGAGCCCGATCAGGGTTTCCTGCAGCACGAGGAGCATGAGCCCCAGCGAGTCCGAGACGTTGGGTACGACATGGGGCTTGATGACGGGGAAAATGAGGAGGGTCATGGCGAAGATGAGCCCCATTTTGACCCGGGCGGGGACGAGCCTCGCCCCGAACATGGGGATCGCCGAGAAAAGCCCCGCCACCCGCGCCAGGACCAGGGCCAGCGGGATCAGGTCGGCGAGCGATGTCAGGGGCAGGTTCTGGAACACGCGCTAATGCCTCATGTTGGCGATCATGCCGTAGATTTCGCGGGTGAAGTCGCTCATGTACATCATCATCCAGGGGAAGAAGACCACCATCGCCACCATGACGGCGACGATCTTCGGGGCGAAGGCGAGGGTCGCCTCGTTGATCGAGGTTACCGCCTGGAAGATGCTGATGAGAAGGCCCACCACCAGGGCGCAGATGAGCAGCGGGGCCGAAAGGAGGATCACCGCCTCGAAGCTTCTTCTGCCGAGTTGGACTACCATTTCCGGGGTCATACTTAGCTCCAGTAAAGCAGATAAAGATTGAGATTAAGATTGAGAAAAAGACAAAGACCAAGACAAAGTCGACGGCCGCCTGGATAGAGCCGGCAGGAGGCGCGCACCGGGTAGGGTCACCCGAAGCTCTTCACCAGCGAACCGATGACGAGCCCCCAGCCGTCCACCAGGACGAAGAGAAGGATCTTGAAGGGGAGGGAGATCATCACCGGCGGCAGCATCATCATACCCATGGACATCAGCACCGACGCGACCACCATGTCGAGCACCAGGAAGGGGATGAAGATCAGGAAGCCGATCTGGAAGGCGGTCTTCAGCTCGCTCACCATGTAGGCCGGGATCAGGGTCAGGGTCGGGATGTCGTCGGCGTTTTTGGGCCTGGGAAGCTTGGAGAGGTTGATGAAGAGCGCCAGGTCCTTCTCGCGCACCTGGGAAAGCATGAACTTCCTCAAGGGGGCCACCCCCCTTTTCACCGCCTCCTCCTGGGTTATCTGCGAGGCCCGGTAAGGCTGCAGCGCGTTGGCGTTCACCTGCTGCCAGACCGGCGCCATGATGAAGAAGGTAAGGAACAGGGAAAGGCCGACCACGATCTGGTTGGAGGGGGCCTGCTGGGTCCCCAGCGCCGAACGGAGGAACGAGAGCACCACGACGATCCTGGTGAAGGAGGTGGTCATCATCAAAAGGCTCGGGGCCAGCGAGATGACCGTCATCAGGAAGAAGATTTGCAGCACCACGGAGACGTCGGCAGGCTTCGTGACCTTGCCGACCCCGACGCTCACCGTGGGTAAGGAGAGGGGTTCAGCCAGTGCGGTACCGGCCAGTACCAGGATTGCCAGCACGAGGAGCAGCGCTCCCGCCATAAATTTCTTTCTCACGCAAAGTCACCACTTTTTTTTAACTGCCCCAGAGGCATCTTCCCGCGCGCTCCCGCGCCGGGAATGTTTTTCAGCTTGTTTCTCAGCGGGAACGGGATCAGCGTGCCGTAGCCTCGCTCTTCCACCACCTCGATCTCCTCCAGCATCTCCACCTGCTTGATCAGGCTGACCCCCTCGCCGCTGTTGCTCAAAAGGAGGTACTCGCCACCCACCTCGACCAGCATCAGCGACTTCTTCGGGGCCAGGTGCCTGGTCTCGACCACCCGGATGTAACGCGCCCCTCCCCCTTGCGGCACCTTCATCAGGCGCCCCGCCAGGTAGTAGAGCAGCAGGATGATCCCGATCACGAGGATGAGGGATCCCGCCATCTGCGCGAGGCTCCCCATGAGCTCCGGGCCCGCCTCCCCCTGCTGCGCCAGCGCAGCGGCCGGCGACAGGGTAACCGCCGTTGTAATCGACAGCAGGAGCTTTCTCATAGCACCTTGTCCACCCTCTCGTTGGGGCTCACGATATCGAGGAGCCGGATGCCGAACTTGTCGTTCACCACCACCGCCTCGCCCCGGGCCACCAGCTTCGAATTCACGAAGACGTCCAGCGGCTCGCCCGCGAGCTTGGTGAGCTCCACCACCGACCCCTGGTTCAACTGCAGCACGTCGCGCACCAGGAGCTTGCTTCTGCCAAGCTCCACGGTCAGCTGCAGCGGTATATCCATGATGAAATCCAGATTCTTCGGCTGGGGTACTTCCTTCTCGTCTTCCAAAGCGAGTTTTTCGCTCAATCTTCACCTCCTGCATTCAGGGCCCGGGTTATCTGTACTGCCTTGTTGCCGCCGCTTACCCCGGCGATCCCCATGAACTTCTTGGTGCCGCCCACCTTCACCGTCAGCTCGTCCTTGCCGCTTGCCTCCAGCATGATGGTGTCTCCCGGCGTTAAGTGCAGCAGGTCCGAAAGCGAGATGGTCGCCCCTCCCATCTCGACCGAGAGATCCATGGGCGCGCCCATGAGCTCCTCGGAAAGCCGGTAGGACCAGAACGGGTCCACAGCCATCATGTCCATCTGGACGCCGCGCTTCAGCTTGTCGCGGATCGGCTCGATGGTAAGGAAGGGGATGGCGAGGATCATGCTCCCCACCGTCTCCTCGATCTGGATCTTCATCGACATGGTCACCACCTGGTACTCGGGGGGGACGATGTTGACCAGGCGCGGGTTCATCTCCAGGCGGAGCAGGTTCATGCTGGCCGGGCAAAGCGGCGCCCACGCCTTCTCCAGGTCCGCCAGCGCGTCCTTGACGATCTTCTCCACGAGCCTCAGCTCGATCGAGGTGAAGAGCCGGTTCATCCCTTGGGGCTGCACTCCGCTCCCCCCGAGGATGCTGTCCACGATGGTGAAGACCAAGGTGGCGTCGAAGGCGATCAGGGCGGCCCCCTTCAGGGGGTCCATCTTGTAGATCGCCATGCAGACGGGGTTCGGGAGCACGCTCAGGAAGTCCCCGAACTTGTAGGGGACCGCCTCCTCCTTCTTGATGTCCACCATCCGCCCCAGCCGGTTGGACATGGTGACCCTGTTGTACCGGATGAATCCGTCGTAGACGATGTCAAGGTTCGGGATGGCGCGGTGCGCCTCGATGTCCAGCAGGTCGAACTGCTCGGCCTGCGGCCCTTCCTTGGCCAGCTCGTTTTCCGGAACCAGGGTCCCGTCGAAAACCGCCGCGACCAGGGCATCTATTTCTTCCTTGGTGAGAAGTTTTTCCATCGCGGATACCTTTTACTGCACCACGAAATCCGTGAAGTAAACCTTGGTTATCTTGCTGGGAGGCACCACCTTCGAGACCGCCGCCAGGATCTGTTCCCGCAGCTGGTTTTTCCCCTGCAGGTCCTGGATCTCCTGCATGGTCTTGGTGGTGAGCAGAATGAGGATGGCATCCCGAAGCGGGGCCATTTTCGCCTCCAGTTCGGGCTTCACCTGCGGGTTGGCCATCTCGAACTCGACCTTTACCTTCAGGTAGCGCAGTTCCGCACCGTCGTAGATGTTGACGATGAACGGTTCCAGCGGATAGATGGTCGCGCCGGCTGCTGCGCCCTCTCCTTCCTTGGCGGGCGCGCCGTGCCCTCCCCCTTCCGCCTTGGCCTCGACCTTGGCGCCTTCCGGAGCCTTCTCGCCCTTCTTGCCGCCGAGGAACAGAGCCGCTCCCCCTCCGATGGCGAGTACCGCCACCACGGCGCCGATGATGATGAAGAGCTTCTTGTTGTCCTTCGGTGGGGCGTCCTGCGCCTTCGCCTGTTCAGCCATACCCGGTTCTCCTTTTAAAGCAGCTCAAGCTGGTGTATTCGGAATGAACACCTTTGCAACGGCGGTGCCAGATCGCGGAGGGAAGGGGATAAATCCCGGGGACTATGGTTTTCGCCAGGGGGCGCATGCGAAAACTCCCCTTATTTTACGGAAGGTTGCAATGGGGATTAGCAGCGTGGAATTAACAGCGGGAAAGCGGGGGAAGCCCCAAAGAGTCAACATTTTGACCGAACAAAAGAGTTGCCAATAACCTGACCGGGAACTGCGCAACCAAGGCCCGGGCCGCGGCAGGCGGGATTTGGGCGCGCAGCAGACGCGACAAGGCGCAGAGCGGCCGGAAACGGCGGGATGCCGGCGGTTCGCCCAGGGTAAAGATACAGGGGGTGCGGGAAGACGAGGAGCGTTTTCAGAGCTCCGACAACGCCGGCGACGCGGCTCCAGGTGGGGGGCGCGGCTTGCGCCGCGCCCCTTTCGGTACCTGGTGAGCCGGCGCTAGCGGATCAGGCTCAGCACTTCCTGCGTCATCTGGTCGGAGGTGGTGATGGTCTTGGAGTTGGCCGAGTAGGCCCTCTGGGTGGTGATCATCTTGACGAACTCGTTCGCCAGGTCGACCGTGCTCTGCTCCAAGGTGTTGGAGAGGATCTGCTCGCTCACCCCGTTGGCCTTGTTGGCTGCCAGCGAGAAGCCGGCGGCCGAGACGCCGGAGGTGGTGGTCGCCTGGTACAGCGAGCCGCCGACCTTCTTCAGCGCGGTCGGATCGGGCGCGGTTACCACGGCAACCTTCTGCGCGGCGGCCGCAGCGGCGGGTGTCGTGGCGACACCGGCCACCCCGGAGGTGCTGTAGTAGTTCTGGGTGATCCCGTCCGTTGCGAGGTAGGTGATCAGGCCGGTGTTGTCGATGCTCAGGACCTTGCCGAAGTCTGTGGCGGGGGCGGCGCCGGAGTTGAGGAACTTGATCGGGTTGCCGGCGGTGTCGAGCACCTGGTAGCCGTCCGGGTTCACCAGGTAAAGGTTGCTGTCGGTGTGGAAGGCGCCGGCGCGGGAGAGAAAGGCGGAGCTCTGCGCAGCCACGGGGGCGGCCGCGGTCGAGGGCTTCAAGGCAAAGAAGCTGTTCCCCTGGATGGCGAGGTCGGTGACGTTCTCGGAGGTCTGGGTGGAGCCCTGGGAGAAGACGTTCTGCACGGCCTGCATCTGCACGCCCTTGCCGATCTGGGAGTTGTTGCCGACGTTCTGGGAAAGCATGTCCGAGAAGAGGGTGCGCGCACCCTTGTAGCCGACGGTGTTGACGTTGGATATGTTGTTGCCGATCACGTTCATGGCCTCGCCGTTTTGAAGCAGGCCGCTGACGCCGGTATACAGTGCGGAAGTTACGCTCATTTTTTTGCCTCCTCAGGCTTTTCTTTGGTTTAGGGACGCGTCAATCGGTCGGCGTCCCTTGGGCTTTCCTTCTGGAGGGCCAGCCCGTTGCAGTTTGGATCGCGGTCTCTAGAAAAAAACCGCCGAATCGATGTTGGTGAAAACGTTCCCTTTCATGCTCTGCCGATCCATGGCCGTGACCACTGTCCGGTTTTTGACGCTGACCACCAGCGCCGCGTCCCCCATCATGATCAGGGATTCCTTCCCCCCCTTTTGCGCCACGCTGTCCACTGCCCCCTTGAGCTGCTCCATGTCGCTGTCGGAGAGGGTGATGCCGCGGGACTTGAGCCTTTCCTGCGCGTGCTGGGAGAGTCGGACCGGCTGCCCGGTCAGTTTCTGGTCCAGTACCTGGGCGAAGGGGGTGCTGCTCCCGACGCTTTTACCGGCCGGCTGGTTGACGTTTGGCCTGGGCTTGACCGGCGCCTGGATCGGTTGCGGAAACAGGATGCTGTTGTCGATCATGGCTAGGCTCCCCCGGTAACGGAAGTCACCTCGGTCAGCTTAAGCTTGAGTGCCCCGATCGAGAGCATCGGGCTTGCGCCGGACATGTCCACGCCGTCCACCTTGCCCATAACCAGGCCCGCGGCGGTGACGTTGCTGCCGGAGGCGGTCTTCGCGGATACGCTGAAGCTGTAGGTGCCGGCCGCAAGTTGCGTCCCCTTGTCGTCGGTACCGTCCCAGGTGACGCTCCCAGCCCCGGCGCCCTTGCTGCCGCCGGAAAGGGTCCTCACCACCTTGCCGCTTTGGTCCGTGACCGACACGGTGACCTGGTCCGCCGCACTGTCCAGCTTGTACTGGATTGTGGACGGGCTCCCCGATTTCAGTTCCAGCTGGTTTCCCTGCGCCTCCACCTGTTTGCCGATCAGGGTGACGGCGGCTAACGTGGCCGAGTTGCTCCCCTGGTTCAGCATGTTCTGCAGGTTGCTGTTGGTGTTGTAGGCCTGCTCGACCTGGGTCAGTTGGGCCAGTTGCGAAATGAACTGGGTGCCGTCCTGCGGGTTGAGCGGGTCCTGGTTCTGCAGCTGGGTCACGAAGAGCTTGAGAAAGTCGTCCTTGTTCATGCCGGTCGACTTTTTCATCTCCGCCTGCGCCGCTGCCGTGGTCGCGGTA
The DNA here is from genome assembly GCF_000020725.1 of Citrifermentans bemidjiense Bem. Taxonomy (NCBI): domain Bacteria; kingdom Pseudomonadati; phylum Thermodesulfobacteriota; class Desulfuromonadia; order Geobacterales; family Geobacteraceae; genus Citrifermentans; species Citrifermentans bemidjiense. The sequence goes on from NC_011146.1 coordinate 4,370,450, forward strand.
GATGTTACGTCTGTAACCATTTTCTTGCCTCCTGTGATCAGAATCTCACGTCCAGCAGGTTGTTGACCTCAGCCGTCAGATAATTGACTCGGGTCTCCTGCGGGGCGTCGTAACCTCCCCCCCGGGCGAACCTGGAGGCGGATTGCTGCCGCTGGTTCGCCCTCTCCTCGTAAAGCGGTTGCTGGAAGCCGCCGCTGCCGGTGGAGACGTTGAACCCGTCCATGGCGAGATCCTTGCCGGAAAGGGCCTCCTTCAGGGAGTCCAGGTTGCTCATCAAGAGGTCCTTGACCATGCGGTTGTCCGCCTGGACCTCGACCTTGAGCCGGTTGTGCTCCATGCTCACCTGGATCTTCAGCTCGCCCAGTTCCCCGGGGTTGAGCCTGATGCTCATCTGGCCGTTTCCTTTGCCGTCATGGGTCACCACCCCATCCTTCACCTGGGAAAGGATGTGCTCATGCAGCGCGCTGCGGGTGGCGGTCTGGTGTGATTCGGGTGCCGCCGTTTCCGCCATGCTCCCCTGCGCCCCTACCGCGGCGCCTTGAAGCTGTGCGTTTTGGCTCTCCTGCCCTTGCTGCTGGTGTCCCTGCTGCTTGAACTGGGACCCCTCGGCTCCGCGCAGTTGCTCCGGGGTTATTGCTGCGGATACGACCGGGGCTCCCTTGGTGCCGGTGAGATCCTTTGCGGCCGCGCTGGCCGCCTCCGGTTGGCCGGCGTTGTCGGCTCCCTGAACCGGGACGTGCTTCTCGTCACCGTGCTGCAAATCCCTTCTCTGCGCCGTCCTTTCGGTCGCCTGGGCCGCCTCCGGGCGGGGCGCCTCGGGGGTTGCCCCCTGCTGCTGCGGATGGATTACCTCGCCCTGGGCCTTCGCCTTGGGGGCGGCCTGCGCCGTCACCTCGGCAGTCCCGGGATTGCCCGCCGCTTTCTGCTGCTCCTTATTTGCATCCGCCGCTTCGTCGGCGTGGATCGCCTGCTGCGCCGCTTCGGGCGCGGTCTGCGTCAAGGATTCCCGGACGCTTCCGTTGACCGGCGTCGCCACGAACCCTGCGGCCGCACCCTTCGCCCCCGGCTGCGCCGGGTTGCTCTCCTCCATCCGCGCCGCTTCTGTGGCGCCCGATGCTACTGCCTCCCCTTTCTGCTGCGGGAGTTCCGCCTGCTCCGCCTTCTGGCCGAGTTTCGTTGAGGCCGGCTGCTGCGGCTGACCCGCTTCCGGGAGCACCGCCTTTTCCGCCTGTGCAGCGGCTATCTGCGCCTCAGGCCGCTCCACCGCCTGCCGCTCTAGAGCCTTTTGCTGCAATTCATCCAGCTGAGTGAGCGCGTTGGCGCCCGCTGCTACTTGAGCCTCGGTACCCCTGCGCTCCCGGGCGGCCTCCACCTTCCCCGCGGCTACCTCCAGCCCGCGCGGTACTGCGCCCTGTTCCACTGCTGCCGCCTTGGGGGCGGGTTGTGTCGCCGCTGCTGCCGCCATTTCCTGCCCGGCCGGTTTGGGCGAAGCCGCCTGCACCGGCGCCTCTTCATCCCTTTCGCCGTCCGTAGTGACGGTTTCCATCTCCGGCAGTATCTTCCCTGCCGTAGCCACTTCTGCCGTCGCCACTTCTGCCGTCGCCACTTCTGCCGCAGCCGTTTCCGCACCGGCAGGGGCCGTCCCCTGTTCCGGTTTCGCCGCCAGGTCGCTCTTCAGCGCCTGCCAGGTCATCACCAGCTGCAGCCTGGCTCCGCCGGTCGCGGACCTTTGCCCTGTCGGGTTCGCAACGGATCCTTCCTGCGCCGTTTCGGGCAGGACGAGGTTTGCCGCGGACATCTGCTCCGCAACCTCCTTTTTAGTAGCGCCGCTTTCCGGTTGCGCGGCAGGAACTGCCGTGGCCGCAGCTCCCTTTTCCCAGAAACCGGCCGGTTGCTTCCCCTGCAGCAGTTGCTGAAAGAGGCCACCCCCTTCCCCCGCCGTCGCGGCGGTTCCCGATCCCGGTGCCGTCGCGGCGGCCGGTGCTGCTTCTGTTGCCAATGTTGCGTTTGCTATCATCATGGTTCTTTCACCTCCTCTTTTTCCGACATAAGCGCTGCGCTTTCCATCGCCGCGCCAAAACCATTACTTGCAAACCTTCGGCCAGCGAAGAACCCGATTCCGAATCACCCATACAAGGTTTTCCCGGGTGGTTACCGGACTTCTCTTCCGTGGCTAACGGCTTTAAATCAGGTTCAGGCGGGTCCACTCCAGCACCCTGGGCTGGGTGAGGAGCGGGATCAGCTTGACCGCCGTCTTCTGGTCCATGAGGTTCAGCATCTCGATCACGATCTTGTCGTCCAGCTTGTTCAGGAGGTCCGCTGCGTCCTGGGGCTTCAGCCCCTTGTAGATCTTGATCATCTTCTTGTAGCGTTCGTCGTCCTGCTTCTTCTTGGCGACCAGCGACCCCTCGATCCCCTTCTTGGCCAGGTTCAGCTCCTTGACCCGGGCGTCCAGCTGCGCCGAAAGCTGTTTCAGCGCCGCTTCCTTCGCCTGCAGTTGCGCCTCCTTCTGGGCCAGCTGCTGCCGATTCGCCTCCAGGGCGGCGGCGTCGTTGGCGGGGGGCTTCGCCGGCACCGTTCTCACCTCGGCCGCATCGGCCCCGGGGCCCATATGGAACACTCCGAAAAGGTTCAGAGCCAGGAAAACCAGCGCCAGCGTGAGCAGCACCTTCGTCACTTCTGCCCCCTCTGCACCGCTATCTCGTCCAGGAAAGCCCGCTCCTTGTAGAGCTGCTCCATCCTCAGGTCGCGCATCTTCTTCTCCTTGAACACCTCGAGCGCCTTCTTCTCCTTGGAGGCGACCAAAAGCGCCTCCCGCTTCTCGTGCACCGCCTTCTCCAGCGTGGTCAGCGAATCCCTCAGCTGCTGGATCTCGTGCGCCTTGCGCCTGGTGAAGTCGCCGTAGAGCTGGAGGTCCTTCGCCTCGATCCCCCCCGCCTGCCGCTGGGCGCATTCCTGCGCGAGCCGCTCCATGAGCGCCTTTTCGCTCCTGAGCCTTTCACGCGCCGTCTCGTGCTGCTGCTTTGCCGTCGCAAGTTCCAGCTGGTGCATCTTCTCGACTTCCTTGCGGAACTTGAGCACCTGTTCCAGCCTGAATTCCGGTCCTGCCATGGCCAACCCTCCCCTTACGCCAAGCCCACCTTCTTGCCAACCTTCTTGCTAAATCCACCCTTGGTCCTGCAGGGTTCGAGCCGAGCCGGCCTCGATTCATTCGAAAATCCGCTCCAGGGCGGCTATCGATTCCTCGAAGTTCACCTCGTCGCCCACGTCCTGCTTCAGATAGCCGATCATCTGCTCCATCTTGGCAACGGCATAGTCTATCTTCGGGTTGCTCCCGCTCTTGTAGGCGCCGATGTTGATCATGTCCTCGGCCTGCCGGTAGGTGGCCAGGAGCTCCTTGAACCTCCCCGCGAGCGCCTTGTGCTCCTTGGTGGCTACGTCGGACATGACGCGGCTGGCGCTGTTCATCAGGTCGATCGGGGGGTAGATGTTGCGCGCCGCAAGCTCGCGGGTCAGGATGATATGCCCGTCCAGGATGCTCCTCATGGCGTCGGAGATCGGCTCGTTGAAGTCGTCCCCCTCGACGAGCACGGTGTACAGGCCGGTGATGCTCCCCCCCTGGAAGTTGCCGGTCCGCTCCAAAAGCCTCGGCAGCGCCGCGAAAACCGAAGGGGTGTACCCCTTGGTGGTGGGAGGTTCGCCGATGGCAAGCCCCACCTCGCGCATCGCCATGGCGAACCGGGTCGCGGAGTCCATCATCAGGAGCACCTTCTTCCCCTGGGCCTGGAAGTACTCGGCTATGGTGGTCGCTATGTATGCCCCGCGCATCCGGACCAGGGGAGGCTGGTCGCTGGTTGCCACCACCACGACCGATTTCCTCAATCCCTCCTTTTGCAGGTCCTTCTCGATGAATTCCCTGAGCTCCCTGCCGCGCTCGCCGATCAGGGCGATCACGTTGACGTCGGCCTCGGTGTAGCGGGCGATCATACCCAAAAGGGTCGACTTGCCGACGCCTGAGCCCGCCATGATCCCGACCCTCTGCCCCTCGCCGCAGGTCAAAAGCCCGTTGATGGCGCGAATGCCCAGGTTCAGCGGCTTCCTTATGGGACGCCTTTTCATCGGGTTCACCGGGAGCGCGTAGATGGGGTATTCGTCGGCGACCTCTATGGGGCCCTTGTCGTCGATCGGCTGCCCCAGCCCGTCGATCACCCGCCCCAAAAGGGCCGGTCCCACACCCAGCGCCGCCTTCTCGCGCCGGACCGAGATCACCGAACCGAGCCCCACGCCGCGCAGTTCGCCCAAAGGCATCAGGAGCGTCTTGTTCTCACGGAAGCCGACCACCTCGGCGGGGATCGGGGCATGCCCCTCGGAATGGACCTCGCAGACGCTCCCGACGGCGGTCTCGGGGCAGTACCCCTCGATGACGAGCCCCACAACCTGGGTCACCTTGCCGTGGAAGCGCACCGGCTTCGCCCCCTCGACCACCGGCATGTAGCGCGAGAGATTAATCACCAGGTTCCACCTCGCGCTGGGCGTTGCGCTCCTCGCTGAGCCTGCGGAAGATCTCCTCCAGTTGCGCCTCGATTCCGGCCTCGATGTTGCCGCGCACCGTCTCCACGATGCAGCCGGCGGGGGGGAGGGTGGGATCTTCCCTCAGGGTGATGCGCTTTCTTTCCCGGGAAAGCATTTCGAACTGCGACGAGTAGGCCACCACCTGGTACTCCTCGGGGTTCAGCCGCACCAGGATCTCTCCCTCTTCCGAGGCGAGTTCCAGGGCCCCCTGCACCAGCCCTATCACCATCCCCGGGTCGAGCGTCAGCTCGCGCATCATCACCTTGCGGGCGATCAGCACCGATAGCTTCAGGAGGTCTTCCTCGGCCTCGCGCATTAACTGCCCCCTGAGCGTTCCGATAGACAGAAGCCCTTGGGCCAGCGCCTCGCCGACCTTGGCCAGATCCTCCTCGGCCTGCTGCCTTCCCTTCTTGAAACCTTCGGCGTGCGCCTGCTGGATGCGCCTGAGCGCCTCCTCCTCCGGGATGCAGGGGGGAGGGGGCTCCGGCTCCTCTTCCAGCTCGGGCTCGGGCTCGGGCTCCGGGGCTCCCAGCCGGACCGCCCGGAACTCCTCCTTCTCCGGCGCCGGCGCCGGGGGGGCAGCACCCAGCGGTCCCAAGAGAAACGGGGACGATTCGCAACCCCTTCTGATGATCTTAGACGAGGACATCTTCCGCCCCGCGTCCCGCGATGACCACCTTCCCTTCCTCCTCCATCTTCCGGACGATCTTGATGATCTCGCTCTGCGCCTTCTCAACGTCGGAGAGGCGCACCGGCCCCATGACCTCCAGGTCCTCTTTGATCATCTCGGCTGCGCGGCTGGAGATGTTGCGGAAGATCTTGTCCTTCACCTCGTCCACCGAGGTCTTCATGGCGAGCGTCAGTGTGTCGTTGGAGATCTCCCTCATGATGGACTGGATGGCGCGGTCGTCCAGCTTGAAGATGTCCTCGAAGGTGAACAGGTGCTTCCTGATCACCTCCGCCAGCGGCGGGTTCATGGTGTCGAGCTTGTCCAGGATCTTCTTCTCGCGGCTTCTGTCCAGGTGCGCGAACATGTCGACCACCTTCTCGACGCCGCCGACCTTGAACCGCTGCACCCCGCCCAAAGCGGTGAGCTCGACTCGGATCACCTCGTCGATCTCGGCCAGGATCTCCGGTGAGACCTGGTCCACCTCGGCGATCCTGATCACCACCTCGGCCTGCAGTTCCTGCGGCAGGAGGGAGATGATCTCGCTGGTCTGCTTGGGCTTCAACTTGGCGAGAACCACGGCGATGGTCTGGGGATGCTCCTGGGAAAAGAAGTTGGCGATGGTGCGCGCATCCATGGTGGAGAGGATGTCCGCCATGTCGCCGATGCCGGAGGTGCGGATCTCCTGCAGAAGCGTCTCGGCGCGCAAGGGTCCCAGCGCCTTCTCGAGGATCTTCTTGACGAACTCCTCCCCCTGCGAGAAGAACCCGGTTTCCGGGTTGGTGATATCGGTAAATTCGGCCACCACCTGCGCGATCTCCTCGCGCGGCACGTGCCCGAGCTTGGACATGCTCTGGCTGATCCTCTTGATGTCTCCGTCGTCCATGTGGGAGAACACCTTCGCGGTCGCCTCGGGGCCCAGGTACAAAAGGAGTATGGCGGACTTCTCCGCTCCGGTCATGCGGCACCTCTGCTAATGGCTTTCATCTAGTCCTTGCGCGTTAGCCAGTTCTGAAGGATCTGGGCTGCCTGGTAGGGGTCCTGCTTCACCTTCTCGACCAGCTCGAGCTGGGTGACTCTCATCTTCTCGTGCTCGACCTTCTGCATCTCGAGCATCTGCTGCTGCTCCACGTCGTCCTGGATGGGGAGGAAGTGGTGGGCCGCTTTCTCGATCTTGAGCATCTTCATGAGCGGACGGATCACGTAAAAGAGCAGCGCCAGGAAAGCGAGCCCGATCAGCCCGTTTTTGATCAGCGTCTGCACGATGGGGGCGTCGTACCAGGACGGCTGCTCCCCACCCTGGTCCCCGGTCTCTTGGAAGGGGATGTTGGCCACGGTGACCTGGTCGCCGCGTTCGGCGTTGAAGCCGACCGCGCTTTTCACCAGCGACTCGATCTTCTGCATCTCGTCGGGGCTCCTCGGCTGGTACTTCGGGGTGGCGCCCGGCTTGGCCCCCGGCGAGAGCTCGTACTTGCCGTCCACGAGGATCGCCACCGACACCTTGGAGAGCGACCCCACCGGCTCGATGATCCTCGCGGTGGAGCGGCTCACTTCGTAGTTCAGCGTCTCGTCGGTCTTGGAACCGCCGCCGGTGGTGCTCCCCGCGGCACCCTGGGCGCGCCCCATGTTGGACTGGACGCCGGGGACGCCGCTGGCGGTGCTGCTGCCCCCCCCCTTCTCCTCGCTTCTTTGCTCGCTTCTCACCGCGGCGCTTTCCGGGTCGTAGCGCTCCTCGTACTTCTCGACCTGCTTGAAGTCGAAGCTCGCCGAGACGCGCGCAACGGATTTCCCCGAGCCTACCACGCGGTCCAGAAGCGACTGCAGCTTCTCCTCCTCGGTCTTCTCGAAGGCGCGCTGGGTGTCCTGGCGGGCGCCGGCCACCTTGCTGGTCGGGTCGTTGGGGGAATGGGAGGAGAGGACCTTGCCCCGGGTATCCAGGACGGTCACCTGCTCCGGGTCCATCCCCTCGATGGAGGAGGCGACCAGGTGCACGATCCCCTGCACCTCCCCCTCCCTAAGCTGCCGGTTCGACTTCATCTTGAGCACCACGGAGGCGGTGGCGGGCTTTTCCTGATCCTTGAACAGCGCCTTCTCCGGCAGGGCCAGGTGCACCCGGGCCGACTCCACGCCGGCGATCTGGGCGATGGTGCGCCCAAGCTCACCCTGCAGCGCCCGCTGGTAGTTGAGCTTCTGCACGAACTCGGTCATGCCGAAGTTCTTCCGGTCGAAGATCTCGAAGCCGACGCCCCCTCCCTGGGGGAGCCCGTCGCTGGCCAGAGAGAGCCGCAGGTCGTAGACGTTGTCCGAGGGGACCAGGATCGCCTTGCCGTCCGGGGAGATCTGGTACGGGACCTTTTGCTCCTTCAATTTTTTGACGATCTCGCCGGCGTCCTCCTGGGTCAGGTTGGCGAACAGCGGCCGGTAATCGGTCTTGTTGGCCACGGCGATCAGCGCGGCGAAGCCGAGCAGGGAGGCGAGCGCCACCCCGCCTACCACGAGCCGCTTGGCGGTCGAAAGGGCGAGAAAAGGTTCCAGCAGTTTTTTAAGGCCTTCCGGCATGGTGTCTCCAAAAACTACAGATCAAGATTGAGATTGAGATTAAGAGAAAACCTTTCAGGCACCAGCCCAACCAAGGTTTTCCTCAATCTTAATCTTAATCTCAATCTCAATCTGCCTCTAGACAGGCATCCTCATGATCTCCTGGTAGGCCTCTACCGCCTTGTTCCTTACTTGGGTGAGCATCTGGAAGGAGATGCTCGCCTTCTCCACCGCCAGCATCACCTCGTGCAGCCCCTTGGACTCGCCGGTGGCAAGCCCCTGGATCGACTGGTCCGCTGTTTTTTGCAGCTCGCCCACCTTTCCGACCATGTCGTCGAGGAAGTTGCCGAAGCTGACGGTGGGGTTTTGCTGCACGCCCGCAGCGCCGGTTGCCCCGGCGGCGGGAAAGGCCTCGGAGAGGCCGCTGACCTTGGTAAGTGCGGAAATTTCCATCTAATGCCTCCTGATGTTCTAGCGCATCAACTCGAGCGTCTTCAAGGCCATGCTCTTGGACGCCTGGGTCGCGGTGATGTTGGCTTCGTAGCTGCGGCTGGCCGTGATCATGTCCGCCATCTCCTCCACCACGTTGATGTTGGGGTAGGCGACGTAGCCGTTCGGGTCGGCGTCGGGGTGCCCCGGCTCGTACTGCAGCCTCGGGGGACGCGGGTCCTCTTTGATCTGGGTCACCTGCACGCTCCTGGCGCTGGTGGCCTGGGAGAGAGCGGCCCCGAAGGAGGCCCCTTCCTTGAGCGGCGTGGCGGTGAAGACGGCGTCCTTGCGGCGGTACGGCCCACCCTCCGCGGTCCGGGTCGAATTGACGTTGGCCAGGTTGCTGGAGATGAGGTTCATCCTGGTGCGCTCGGCGGCGAGCGCCGTGGCGGAGATGTCCATCGAGGTGAAAAAGTCCATTATAAGGTACCCCTGATAGCCTGTTTCAGCCCCTCGAACTTCTTGGCGAGGAGCTGAACGGTGGCGTTGTACATGATCTGGTTCTCGGCCATGCGTCCCATCTCGCTTTCCAGCTCCACGCCGTTGCCGTCCGGGCCCATGTTGCTCCCGGTGACCTGGACCAGGTCACCCTGCACCCGGTCGAGGGAGACCGACGCCCCTTTGAGCGGGATGTGCCTCGGGTGCGGCGTTGCTGTCGGGGTCGCCCCCTGCTTCAGCGCGTCCTTCAGCCTCCCCTCGAAGGAGAGGTCGCTCGGGGTGTAACCGGGGGTCTCGACGTTGGCGAGGTTGGAGGCGATCACCGACTGCCTCTTGGCCCTGAGATCCAGGGTCTTGCCCAAAAGTTCCACCGTATTTCCGAAAATTCCTTGTACCGGCATGGCTACCTCCTTGTGGCAAGGGTCTGACAGCAAAAGCCGTACCATTGTCACAGCCGTGTGTTATCGAGCGGTTAAGCGCGCCGCGGGGCGTAAAGTCATCTTTTTGACAGTCAGGGGAGCTCCTTGGAGATCTTCATGCGCCACTTGAGGTCAGCAAGCGCCTCGCCGGCAAGTTTCCCCCAGGTCCCCCCGGAAGCTGCCGCCTTCTCCCAGCTCGCTTGAGCCTTGGCCACCTCCCCCCGCTGCAGGAAGAGTTCGCCGGCCTTGTACTTGAACTGCGCGGCGCCCTCTCCGGCTACGACCCTACCCCCGACCTCGCAGGCCGCCAGCGCCCCGTCGTAATCCTTGCAGGCGGCAAGCGCCCCGGCCAGGGTGAAGTAGCCGTCGGGAAGAAGCGCCGAGTCCTCCCTCACGTTCTGGGTGAACCGGGCGAGGCTCCTCACCGCGCCCCTGTGGTCGCCGGCGGCCAGCTGCGCCTTGCCGAGATAATAGTCGCTGTCGGGAAACTGCGCCTTCCCTCCCTTGGTGGCGAGGAAGCGAAGCTCAGCACCCGCCGCCGGCAGGTCCCCCTTCTCGAAGGCGATCCGCCCCAGCTGCTCCCTGACCCTCGCGGCGCGCACGTCGGCCGGGAAGCGCTGCAGGAACCTGCGCCCCACCGCCTCAGCCTGCGCTTGGTTCCCTAAGGTGGCGGCATCGTCCACCACGCGGGAGAGCATGAACGCGGCGCCCGCCGCGGCCCAGTTCTTCTCGTCCAGGTAACCGAAAAGCTCCATCTCCTGGGTCAGCTTCCCGGTACGGTCGAAGGCCTGGGAGAGCCTCTCGGGGAAGGCGGGGTCGCTGAAGCACCGGGCGAGATGCTCACGGTTCTCCCGCGCGAGCTGCACCAGGGCCTCGTCCTTTCCTGACGCGGCGAGCTCACGGTAGGAGGGGAGCAGCAGCTCCTCGCGCATCTGCTTGACGATAGTGCTGAAGATGCCGCGCGGGTAGCGCCGGTCGTAGCTGATGGCGGCCTCCAGCGCCTCCCGGGGGGGGGCGTAAAGGGCCAGCAGAAGCGCCGTCTTGAAGAGCGCCTCGTCCCTCGTGGCGAAGTCGCCCGGCGCCTGGTAGATCCCCTGGTACTTGGCCAGAAGTTCCCGGTAACGGTCACGGGAAAGGGTGAAGAGTTCACGGTCGGCAAGCTTCAGCCGCGCCCTTGCCGCCGCGGCGCTACCGGGCGCGTGCACCACGACGCTTCGGTACAGGGCCGCCGCCGCAAGCTTCCTACCCTGGCGCTGCGACAGGTCCGCCAGGCGGCTCATCAGCTCGGCCTGGTAGGGGGTGCCGACGTAGCGGTCCATGAGCTGCAGGAGCTTGCGGCGCCCGGCGGCGAAGTCGCCGCTTCGGGCCAGGGCGTCGGCGTAGGATTGCTGGATGTCGTCTGCCTGCTCCAGGTACTGCGGCCAGGCCGCCTCCCCCCGCTTGAAGGCGTCCAGCGCCTCCTTGACGCGCCCAAGCCCTAACTGCGCCTCCCCGAGCCGGTAAAAGGCGAGCGCCCGCGCCCCCCGGGGCTTCCCCAGGAAGGTGGTGAAGACCCCTGCAGCAGCCTCGGCCTGCTCCTCGTAAAGGAGGCTCTCCCCCTGCTGGAAGAGCGCCAGCTCCTCGGGGGTGAAGAGCTCCTTCAAAAGCTTCGCGTCGGTGGGGGCGAAGGGAACCCCTCCCGGATCCGATTCGAAGGCGCGCACGAACTGCTCGGTCCCGGCGAGGATCGGCTCGCGCCCCGGCGCAATGTCGACCCTTCCTGCCCGCTTCACCCCCGGCCCGATGTCGAGCGAGAGGACCGAAGGGTTGCCGTAGGAAACCGCCTGTACCCCCGGCTCCGACTCGCGCACCGGAATGGAGACGCTCAGGACCCCGGCTCGCAGCTCGGTGAAGATGCCGGAGAGCCTGGCATCCGCGTAGCCGCGCAGCTTCCTGAAGCTCGGGGCGTCGGCCCCCCTCACCTCGAGGCGGACCCGTCCCGGAGAGAGCCTGAGCGTGTAATCGGGAGGGGACTGGAAATAGAGGTTGATCCTGGTGAATTCCTGGTGGGGACGGACGGCGATACGGCGCAGACGGTTCTCCTGCTCTCCCTCCGCGCGGCCGGGGAGCGCGCAGGCGACAACGAGCAGGAGCAGCAGGGTGAGCCCTGGGCGGGGTGTGCGCAACGTGTAGATCATAGCGGGGAGCAAGGCAAAAGGCATGCCGTTAATGCACTCCCGCGAGCATGATCTTAAGTCTTCGAAATAAAAGGGGTTTTAACTGCGATGCGGATCCGGTCGGGGAAAGAGGGGGTCCTGCGCGGTCCGGCAGTCAAAAAAACTGCCGGCCGGGATGTTTTTTTGACTCGGCTACGGGATGTGCAGGATCTCTCCCACCTTGGAGTTCAGCTCCTGCGGATCGAAGGGGGGCATGAGGACACCTTTCACCCCCGCCTTGAGCGCCTTCAGGACCGAACTGCGGGTCCACTCCGGCGCGCAGAGCACCACGGCGCCCCCTTTGCGGTCCACCATCGGGACCACCCTCTTGCAGATGGCCAGGTCGCGGTCCGTAGTGTGCTTTAAGGTGATGAAGGCGATCTTGACCTCCCCCTGGGAGAAGAGCCCCGGAAGGTCTGCGCCAAGCGGCGCGTCGATGAGGTTGAGGCCGGTCCCGGCGAGCCCCAGCACCAGTTCGTGGCGCGACTCGTCGTCACCCAGCACCAGGATGGAGTCGGCTACGGCCTCATCCTCCGGCGCGGCTTCGGCCGTCTCCTCCGCCACCTCCTCGGCCGGCTGTTCGGGCTGCGGGTCGAAGAGATTCGCCAGCGGGTGCGGGACCATGATGTCCAGCATGCTCATCTCGTGCCCCTCGATCTCCAGGGGGGCGCGGTACATCATGTACTCGCCGTCGGGGAAGGGGGCTTCGTCGCTCAGTTCGTCCGTTCCGGGAACGTACTTCTGCGGCGGGAGGAGCTTCAGGTGCACCTTCTCTGGAAGGTTCGGCTGGAACACGGAATTGAAAGAGCCGATGATCTGGTTGGCGATTTCCCCGAAGGCGTCCACGTCGTCCGGCTCCTGGATGCTGAGCCTGCGCTTCTCCTGGATCCTGGGCCCGGGGATGCCGAGCAGGATGGAGCTCATCACGATGGTGTCGCCCAGCGAGAAGAGGAGGTAGAAGCGCCCGGGATAGGCCTCGCGCGACTCGACCCCGACCACGTAGATGGGGTTGTCCTCGTCCCCCAGGTAGCTCTTGCGGTCCGTGTTCAAGACGTCGGAAGCTGCCACCGTCATGCTCTGGCCGAGGAGCATGCTGCTCTCCTCGCCGGCCTGCTTCATGGCGGCGTCCAACATGGATTGTAGCTTTTCGTATGCAGCCATCGCCTACCGCCTAGAGTTCCTTTCTCAGCTTCAGCCCGACCAGGAAGCGGTCACCCTCGTTGGTGAACGGGATGATGACGCAGTCGCTGTCGGCCATCGAGTTGACCGTATAATCCTCGCCCGAGATGACGGTCGGGATGGAGAGGTTGATGTCCAGCCCCCCCTTGGAGAGTATCTGCTTCACGTAGCCCCCCAGCATGTTGGCGATCTCGCCCAGGGCGTCGTTCACGTCCTCCCCCACCTCCTCCACGTCCATGCCGAGCATGTTCGAGGTGATGCGCAGGGCGAACTCCTGCGGACAGTGGATGGAGAGGATGCCGGTGTAGGTGCCGGCCAAGCCGACCATCCCGGTGACCGAGCAGTGGAACGCGGTGACCGGCTCCTTGAGGGGGTAGCTGTCCTCCAAGGCCATCATCACCATCGTTTCGAAGACCTCCTTGGTGGCGTTGATCACGTAGCCGGCCAGGTCCGCCTCCTCCAGATGTGTCGCGTGCGCGATTTCCTGGTTCAGCGACATCATAACAAGCCTCCCAGCTTCTCGTTGAGCTGATCGGGCGTGAAGGGCTTCTTGATCGAGTCGCTCGCGCCGTTGCTGATGGCTTCCTTGAGTATGTCCTCGCCCCCCTCGGTGGTGATCATCACGATGGGGGTCTTGACCCCTTTGGCCCTGACGCTCTTGATGAACTCGAGGCCGTCCATGTTCGGCATGTTGATGTCGGAGAGGATGAGGTCGATGCTCTTTCCTTCCATGGCGGCAAGTCCCTCGATGCCGTCGCCCGCCTCGTAGATGTCGTCCACGGCAAGACCGGCCTGGCGCAGGCTGCGGGAGATGATCTTTCTCATGGTCGAGGAATCGTCCACTATTAATACGTTGCCCATGTTTTGCTCCTCCTTGGCTGATAGGTGGTATCGGTCGCAACAGCGTCTTTTTGCTGCTGTTTTAGGCTCGATGCTAGGCTAATCGGTTTCTTGGCCCTGAACTTTAACGCTTAAATGACTTCCTTCCTCCCGCAGCGGCAAAAGGACCGAGAAGCGGCTCCCCTTGCCGGCCGTGCTCTCCACGCCGATGCTGCCGCCGTGGGCTTCCACGATCGCCTTACTGATGGTGAGGCCGAGGCCAGTCCCCTTGAAACCGTGCGCGCCCTGAGCCCGGAAATACTTGTTGAAGATCCGCGGCAACTCCTCGGGCGGAATCCCGATACCGGTATCGGCGACCTGTACCCGGAGAAATCCGTCCCGAACCTCGCTGCTGAAGGTGATGGTGCCGCGCCTGGGGGTGAATTTCACCGCGTTGCCGATCAGGTTGGCGAAGACCCGGCTGATCTGCTTCGAGTCTAATTCCAGCGGGGGGATCTCGTCGCAGAGCTCGCTTTGGAATGAGGAGCCGTGCACCGCCGCCTCGCGCTCGCCGTCGCGGCTGCAACCCTCCAGCAAGGGGCGGATGTCGCAACGGCAGCGGTCGATCTGTAAAAGACCCGCCTCCAGCCGGTAGGCGTCCAGCACGTCGTCGATCATGGAGAGCATCTTCGCCGAACTCTTGTCCATCTCCCCGAGGAACAGGTGCAGCGAGGCGTCGATCTTCGCCTTTTCCCCCACAAGGGCCTGGATGTACCCCATGATCACGGTGAGCGGCGACTTGAGGTCGTGGGTCATCATCGCCACGAACTCCTCGCGCTGCCGCCTCTCTTTTCTTTCAGCGGTTACGTCGCGCAGTTGGTACAGCTCCCCCCCGCCGCATCCGGCCGGCAGGCCAAAGGAGCGGACCTGGATCACGGTCCCTTCTAAGCTCATCTCCACCGGAGCGTCCTGCGAGTCCTCGCTCAACACACGGTAAAGCGGGGTACGCAAGGGGAGCATGTCGACCCTGCGCCCCAGCACCCGGCCGCGCTGGACGTGGAGTAGTTCTTCTGCCTTGCTATTGACGAGGAGCACCTTTCCGGTGTCGTCCAGATGCACGACGCCGCAGTCGAGCCGCTCCAGGAGCATGGCTGCGTTTTTTTCAGGTTCCACCTGCATGGCACCTCCGCCTGGACCTTAAAGCCGTCCTTGGCTTATCGGAAATAGGTGTGCATATCTTGAGCCAAAAAGGCCTGCAAAATTCTACCAGATTGTGGAGAGGTTCCAGGGGAGGGGAAGAAGTAGCGGGGAAGAAAAAAGAGGACCGCCGGGTTGCCCCGGCGGCTTGTCAGCGGGAAGAGCCGGTCTGCAGCGGGAGCCCGTTTTTGTACCATCCCACCAGGCCGTCGGCCATGTTGTACACGTCGCGGTACCCCTTCGAGGCAAGGAAGCTGGCTGCGGTCTGCGAGCGGGCGCCGACGGCGCAGTATACCAGCACCGGCCGGTCCCGCGGGATCTCCTGCACCCTTTTGCCGAGGTCGCCCAGCGGTATCAGGAGCGATCCTTTCAGGTGCGCCTGCCGGTACTCCTCTGGGGTGCGGACGTCCAGGACCACCATCTTGGCGTTCTTCGCCAGGAGCGCACGGGCCTGGGCGGAGCTGACGTTGACCGCACCGGTGGCAAAGGAGGGGGCAACGGCAAAAAGCACCAGGGAAAAAAGTACGGCAAAGACTCTCATAATCGATGAACCCCTTCGTTGTTAATTTATTCGACTTCGAGCAGGTATCCTACCTGCAGAGGCTTGAATCCGCCAGGGAATTCGCGGGCCAGACGCGCCGCCGCGTGGAAACCGGTGCAGTGGCCGGGGGAGACTTTCTTAACCTTGTACTTCTTAAGGGCCTTGATGGTGGCATCGACCTGGGGCTGCGAGGAGAAGGCGAGATGGCATCCTCCCACCACCCCGTACACCTCCCCCACCCCGGTCTTCTCCCGGGCGAGCTCGATGGTGTTGACCACCCCGGCATGGCAGCACCCCAGAAGGAGCAAAAGCCCCTTCTCCGTCACGATGACCAGGGACTGGTCGTCCGGGACCGTATCGCGCCGGCAGCCGGCGAGGTCGCAGAAAAGGCCGGCGTCCCCCTCCTCGAAGCTAGACAGCCTGGGCACCTCCCCGGTGAGGAACACCCCCGGCAGGATCTCCCTGAAGGCATCCCCGTAGGAAAAGGCGGCCCCCAGGCCGGCGAGGAAATCCTCGGAGTAGGGTATGCCGACCGAGTGGGCCGCCCCCTCGCGGAACACGTAGCGCCTGGCGAAGACGTCGGGATGCGCCAGCACCTTCTTGGGGCCGGCCGCCTGCAGGAGCGGCCAGAGCCCCCCCGCGTGGTCGTAATGCCCGTGGGAGAGGACCACCTGCTCGACGCTCCGCAGGTCGACGTTCATGCGCTGGGCGTTGTGCAACAGGGTCTCCCCGGCGCCGGTGTCGAAGAGGAGCGACTCTTCCCCCTGCTGCACCAAGGCGGCAAAACCGTGCTCCCCGAGGGTCCCGGAGAGCGGCCCGGCGCTGTTGTCGCAGAGTATCCTGATCCGGCAACTCACTTGGGGGAAGCCTGCGGCGGGAGCTTCGACACCCCGAGCTTTTTCAGGATGGTCATCATCGGGCACCAGTCGGTGAATCCGGACTGCAAGAGGTTCAGCCCGATGAAGGCGGTGAACCAGAGCCACCGGGGGTCATGGTAATGGGCCAGAGCCAGCGAGATGAGGGTGAAGCTCCCGGCAATGAGCCTTAAAAGCCTGTCGATGTACATGGTGTTCCTCCTATCCCCTGCCTAGGCGCAGGTTCTTCGCTCCAAGAGTTGCGCCACCGCTGCCGCCACGCTCGCGGTGATGCCGGGGCAGCCGCTTTTTCCTTTGGCGGAGAGCACCTTGCAGCAGGTGGCCCCGTACTGTGCCTTGAACCAGCGGTGCAGCTCGTGGGTCACTTCCGCGGTCGTGCGCCGGTCGCCGTCGAGGACAAGCCCAAGCCCCATGGTCCCCCCAGCCACCGCGCCGCAGATGCAGCCGGAGCGGGAGCCGGCGCCGAAACCGGCGGCCAACCGCAACAGCTCGTCTCCCGCCTCCGGCAGGAACTGGTTCTTCACGGCCGCAAGCACCGCCTCGGCGCAATGCATCTTACCCGAGCGGTAGAGCCCCTCGGCATCCGTGGCGACCTTGCCGGCCACCGTCTGATCGATTTTTCCCGCTGTGTTCTGTAACAAGAAGCCTCCTTTAAGGCAGGTCAAGGTCGGGTACAAGATGCTCGCCCCGCCTTGGCTGCGTCAGCGCTATATCTTAATATTTCTATCTACCATTTCTCAAGCTAAACCTGAGCCTCAACCTGTTTTTCCGCCTCGCCACCCTTTTTGTGCTTCTCCTTCCAGGACTCCACCATGAAGTACAGGATGGGGATGGTGATCCGGGAAAGGGTGGTGGAGGCGATCTCGCCGCACATCATGGCCAGGGCCAGCCCCTGGAAGATCGGGTCGAAAAGTATCACGAAGCTCCCCACCACAACCGCCGCCGCCGTCAGCAGCATGGGGCGGAAGCGTATCGCGCCCGCGTCTATTATGGCCTCGTCGAGCGCCATCCCCTCCCGTCGGCGCAGCTCCGCGAAATCGATCAGGATGATGGAGTTCCTGACGATGATCCCGGCGAGCGCGATGAAGCCGATCATGCTGGTGGCGGTGAAGAAGGCTCCCATCAGGGCGTGCCCCGGCAGTATCCCGATCAGGGTGAGCGGGATGGGGGCCATGATCACGAGCGGCGTAGTGAAGTCCCGGAACCAGGCCACGACGAGGACGTAGATGAGGACCATGACCGCCGCAAACGCCGCTCCCAGATCGCGGAAGACCTCGTAGGTTATGTGCCATTCGCCGTCCCACTTGATCCCGGGGCGCTCCTCGCTCCAGGGCTGCGTTGCTGCGCGCTGCTCGATATGGTAGCCGCCGGGAAGCGGTATGTTGTCGATATCCTTCTGCATCTTGAGGATGGCATAGACCGGCGCCTCGATCACACCGGCGACGTCCCCGGTGACGTAGACCACGCTCTTCAGGTTCTTTCTGTAGAGCGATTTTTCCTCCACCCCCTTCACCACGCGCACCAGCTCCGAAAGCGGGACGTTACCCTTGCTCCCTGCGAGATAGATGGAGGAGAGCGAGGCTATGTCGCTTCTGGAAGCAAGCGGGAGCCTCAGGTTTATGTGCACCGGTTCCTTTTCCTGCGGGACGTGCATGATCCCCACGTCCGTCCCCCCTACCGCCATCTTCAGGGTCTGCACCACCTGGGCCGCGTCGACCCCGGAGAGAGCGGCCTTCTCGCGGTCCACCTCGAAGCGCAGGTTCGGCTGGTCGTCCTCCTGGTACCAGTCCACGTCGACCACACCCGGGGTGGAGGCGAAGATCCCCTTGATCTTTTTGGCGATCTCCACCCGGCTCTGCTGGTTGGGGCCGTACACCTCCGCCACCAGGGTGGAGATGACCGGCGGCCCGGGGGGGATTTCGGCCACCTTGATGCGCGCGTGGTAGCGGTCCGTGATCGCCTTCAGCGCCGGGCGGATCCTTCTGGCGATGTCGTGCGACTGCCCCTTTCGCTCGTCCTTTCCTACCAGGTTCACCTGGATCTCGGCGACGCTCGGCCCTTTGCGCAGGTAGTAGTGGCGCACGAGGCCGTTGAAGTTGAAGGGGGAGTTGGTCCCGACGTAGCTCTGGAAGTCGGTCACCTCGGGGACCTTCCTGAGCGCCTCCCCCAGCTCCGCCACCATGCGGGCGTTCTCCTCCAGCGTGGTCCCCTCCGGCGCGTCCACGATCAGCTGCAGCTCGCTCTTGTTGTCGAAGGGGAGCATCTTGACCGTCACCGCCTTGAAGTAGATCAGCGAAAGGGAGAGGAGCAGCAGGAGCACCACCGTGGTCAGGAAACCGTAGCGGACCTTCTTGTCGTGCAGAAGCCTCCCCATGAGGCGCCGGTAGAAGCGGGTCATCCAGCTTTCGTCGGGCGGCGCCTCGCTGCCGTAGTGGGACTCACCCTTCATGAAGCGGTAGGCGAAATAGGGGGTGACGATGAGCGCGATCAAAAGCGAGAAGACCATCGCCATGGAGGCCCCCACCGGGATGGGGCGCATGTACGGCCCCATGAGCCCACCCACGAACCCCATGGGGAGGATGGAGGCGATGACGGCCAGGGTGGCCAGCATGGTCGGGTTGCCGATCTCGTCCACCGCCCGCACCGCGGCCTCCAGAGGTTTCAGCCTGGTCGTGGTGAAGTAGCGGTGGATGTTCTCCACCACCACGATGGCGTCGTCCACCAGAATCCCGATGGAGAAGATGAGGGCGAAGAGGGTGATCCGGTTCAGCGTGTACCCGATCCGGTTGAAAATGAACATGGTGAGGGCGAGGGTAACCGGAATGGCGATGGCCGCTACGGCGCCCGCACGCCAACCCATGAAGACGGCGATGAGGATGGTGACCGAGATGGCCGCGAGGAACATGTGGAAGAGGAGTTCGTTGTTCTTGTCCTTGGCGGTTTCGCCGTAGTTCCTGGTCACCGTGACCTGCATCTCGGAGGGGATGAGCTTACCCTTCTGGAACTCGACCCGTTTCAGCAGGTCCTCGGCTACCCAGGTGGCGTTGGCCCCCTTCCTCTTGGCGATCGATATGGTGACCGCCGGGTAATCCGCCGCTCCCCCCTTGAGCCCCTTGTGTGCAGCCGCCGGGCCCAGGCCGAAGAAGACGTAATCCTTCGGCTCCTGGACGTCGTCGGTCACCGTTGCCACGTCCGAGAGGTAGACCGGGCGGCCGTCCTTCACGCTCACCACCAGCCTGCGGGCGTCCTCCGGGGTCGAGATGAAGCTCCCCGCGTCGAGCTTGTAGTCGCGGTTTCCGGAGGAGACGGCGCCTGCGCGCTGGGCCACGTTTCCCCGCTCCAGGGCGCCCATGACGGCGACCGGCGTGAGGGCATAGGACGAGAGCCGGGCGGCGTCCAGTCTCACCTTCAATTCGCGCGAGACTCCCCCGCGGATTTCCGAGTTGGCGACGTTGTCCACCTTCTGCAGGTCGTCGCAGAGTTCCCTCGCCACCCTTCTCAAGGCATGGTGGTCGTAGCGGTCCGACCAGAGGGTAAGTGAGAGGATGGGGACGTCGTCGATGGATTTGGAGACCACCAGCGGTTCGGCGGCGCCGGGGGGGAGGAAGTTGCGGTTGCTCATCACCTTGTTGTAGAGCTTGACGAGCGAGTTCTCCATGTCCTCGCCCACGAGGAAGCGGACCGTGATCATCCCCATGCCCGGCTTGCTCACCGAGTAGAGGTACTCGACCCCCTTGATCTCCCAGATCTTCTTCTCGAAGGTGTTGATCAGGCGTTCCTCCACCTCCTTGGGCGAGGAGCCCGGCATGGGGAAGTAGATGTCCACCATGGGAACCACGATCTGCGGTTCCTCCTCTCGAGGCGTGGCGACGATCGAGTAGAGGCCCAGCAGCAGCGAGGCGGCCACGATGAGCGGCGTCAGCTTGGAGTCTATGAAGGCGCGGGCGATCTTCCCCGCGAAGCCCAAGTTATTCATCTGTTTCTCCAGTGGTTAACAAGACGCGGCAGTGAACCGGCCGTACATTACTCCCCCTCCCCTTGCGGGAGGGGGCCGGGGGGTGGGGGAGGGCGCCAATTCTGGTTGGGCGATACTTCGTGGCAGCTGCACCCACCCCCTAACCCCCTCCCGTCAAGGGAGGGGGACCAGAGGCGTGAACCCGGCAACAACCAGCTATCTACTGCCGCTCTGATGGGTCACTGCACCTTGGCGCCGTCCACCAGGCGCTCCGTGCCCTGGGTGACCACCTTTTCGCCGGCGGCAAGCCCGGAGATCACCTCGACCCGGCCGTTCAGGTTCCTCCCCAGCCGGATCAACCTGAGCCTCGCTATCCCTTCCGGGGATACGGCCCACACGGAGGTGAGCGAGCCCCGCTCCACCACGGCTTGGGCGGGAACGGCTACTCCCTGCCGGGAACCTGTCTTGAAAAACGCCTTGCCGTAACTGCCGGAGCGAAGCGCACCGGTCGAAAGGTCAAGCTTTACGGTGAAGGTGCGGCTGGCTGGGTCGACTACGGGCACCACCTCGGAGACGGTCCCCACCGCTTGGACCCCCTCGACCGACACCGGCACCCGGTCTCCCTGCTTCACCTTGCCGAGCAGCCCTTCCGGCGCGGCAACTTCGAGGCGGAACCCGCTCTCCCCCTCCACGGTCAGAAGCGGGGTTCCCGGAAAGACGGTTTGCCCGGCCTCCGCCTGTTTCGATACCACCACGCCGGAGATAGGAGCGGTCACCCGGCCATATCCGGCAACGGCGCCTGCCGCTCTTGCGCTCTGGCGCGCCTGCGCGAGCCTTGCCTCGGCACGGGCGACCCCTTGCGCCGCCACCTCCTGTTCCGTTCTCCGCGTGTCCAGTTCCTGCCGAGTCAACGCCTGCTGCTCGAAGAGCCTGCTGTAGCGCTCGAAGGTGACGTCGGCGAGTTTCTTCCGCGCCTGGGCCTCGGAGAGGGCGCGGGACGCCTCGTCGACGCCGGAGGACGCTCCCGCCGCCGCCGCGCCGCTTTCAACCGCCTCGATGGCAACCAGTAGCTTCCCCTTGCCGACCCGGTCCCCTTCACGGACATAGACAGCGGTCACGCTGCCCGAAAGCCTGGCGGAGATGGCCGCGCTGGAGCGGGCCCGGACCGTGCCGACCGCCTCCTGCACCTCGGGGAGCTCCTCGGCCGCCACGGCGGCGACCGTCACCCCGCGCACCACCGGCGGCGTACTCTGCTGGACGGCATGCTCTTCCTTCTTCCCGCAGCCGAGAGCCGACGCTATCATGAGGGCGAGAACTGCGGCCCGGTAGCTTCTCATTGGATGACCTCCTTCAGAAATACCCCCGCACGGAAATAGACCTCGCCGGTTGAGGCGAGGAGGTTGTTCTCCACCTCGACCAGGCTGGCCCGGGACCGGTTCAACGCCGCTTCGGCATCCATCAGCTCTACCAGCGGGGAGAGCCCGTTGCCAAAGCGGAGCGCCACCAGGCGCACACCTTCCTCGGCGTCCTGCACCGCCCGCCGTGCGCTCTCCAACCTGAGCAGAGCCTCCTGGCGCCTGAGCACGCTCTCGGTCACCTGGAGCGCCACTTCTCTGCGGTCGTTTTCCAGCACCGCCGCCGCAGCCTTGCGGCTAAGCTCGGCTTTCGTCTTCTCATGGGAGCGCCTGGCGCCGTCGAAGAGCTCCCAACGCAGATTCACCCCCAGGTTCCATGAATCCTTGTCCATCCCCAGCGGGAGGTCGCGGTCGTTTATCTGGTAAGCCCCCCGGGCATAAACGGTGGGGAAGTAGGCGTCCCTTGCCTGTCGTACCGCGAGTTCCCCCAGTTGCACCGAGGTCTCGTCCGCTTTCAGGTCCGGGCGGCTTTGCTGGGCCAGCGCCACCAGGTCCTGCTGGGGCAGTGCCGGTTCCTTTATCTCGGGGAGTTCGCCTATATCCAACGCTCCCCCCTGCTCGCCGCCGGCCGCCAGGTTCAGCCTCATGCGTGACAGCAACAGGTCGTTTTGCGCCGATACCAGCCGCTGCTCCGCCTCGGATAGCGCGGTCGCGGTGCGCAGCCGGTCGGATTTAAGCCCCAGGCCGTCCTTTTCCCGCAACCCGGCCAGGCGATCATGCTCCTTCGCGTTGGCCAGCGCCTGGTCTGCGATGCTGCAGTAGGCCTGGGCGCGCCGCACCCCGAGATAGGCCAGGTAGACGCGGAAGGCAACCTCCTCGCGCCTCCCCTGGAGGGAGAGATCTGCCGCCTGGGCGTTCTTGTCCGCCATGCGCACGCCGTTCCCGATCCCGAGATCGAAAAGCGGCTGCTCAAGCGAGACCGAGGTGCGGAAATCCGCGCGCGGCGACGGGTTGTTGAGGGTGTCGGCGGCAAAGTCGCCGGAAGGGTTGATGCGCCCCTCGTCCAGCTTCATCATGAAGACGCTCGATGGGGTATTGGAAAGAACCACGCCGCTTTCGGCCTGAACGCGGGGAAGGTAGCGGCTCTTGCTGACCGCGACCTCCTGCTCCGCCGCGCCCCGCTGGAACGACGCCGCCTTCAGCAGGTTGTTGCTCTCGAGGGCCCGGTGCACCGCCTCGCGCAGGGTGACCGTCTCCCCCAAGGCCGGCGCCGCGAGGAGTGCGAAGTACATTACGATCAGCGGCATTATCTTTCGGCTCACCCGGCATCCCTCCTTGGAACCGTTTCGTCCTTGAATTAATATATATGTGAAGCTGAATATAAATACTCCACTGGGGTATGTCAAGGCAATTTCTGTTCAGCCGTCATCTCCCGGAGAGCTTCCCACAGCGACAGCTACTAACCCTTGCTCCGCATCCGCTTCCGGATAGCAGCCCCATCTGAGTGAGAGACACCCAGAGCCGTCAAAGAAGCGTCTGTCCCGGTCACACAGAAAAATACCAAGTGTAACAGGTCGGCCCTCTTTGTCTTTACGCAGAAGGACCTGATCTCTCGTTAAACCTATGCAGAAACTTCCCTGTATCAAAAAAAACCGGCGCCCATCGATAACGATGGACGCCGGTCGTGTTCTTTCATAGTAAAGCTGCTGAGCCAGTGGCTCCGAATTTTATCCTTGTTACGCTCCCGCCTGAGTCAGCAGATAGCGCCCGACCCAGTTCTTGGAGAACTGGAAAGCGGTGCGGCCGCAGCGTTTGGTCTTGTCGTGCGACCACTGGATGGCATCGAGTTCCAGCTCCTTGGTCCAGGGGATGGTGAGGTTGCGGGTCGCCGCCTCCCGCTCGACGCACTGGCGCACCGCGTCGATGTAACGGTCCTGGGTGAAGACGTGGAAGGGAACCCAGAGACCGAAGCGGTCGGAAAGGGAGACCTTCTCCTCCATCGCCTCGCTCTGCTGCAATTCGCCGTTCACGTACTTGCCCCCCAAAAGGTCGGTCTCGTACTGGGGGAGCAGGTGGCGGCGGTTGGAGGTTACGTAGATCAGCACGTTTTCCGGCGCCGAATAAACGGAGCCGTCCAGCGCGCTTTTCAGCATCTTGTAGGAAAGCTCCCCCACCTCGAAGGTGAGGTCGTCGCACAAAAGGATGAAGCGGTAAGGCTCGTTCTCGACCGCGCTGAAGATCTCGGAGAGATAGATCAGGTCTTCCTTCTCCACCTGGATCACGCGCAGCCCCTCGCGCCCGTACTCGTTCAGGAGCGCCTTCACCATGGAGGACTTGCCGGTCCCGCGCGAACCCCACAAAAGCGCGTTGTTGGCCGGGAGCCCCTTAAGGAACTGGCGGGTGTTGTTGATCATCACCTCTTTCTGCTTCTCGCAGCCTAAGAGTTCTTCCAGCCTGGTGTTGTCAGTCACCTTTACCGCCTCGAGGTATCCCGAGAAGGAATGGCGACGCCAATTCGCGGCGTGGCACTTGGTCCAGTCCACCGCTTTCACGGCCCTGGGGAGCAGCATTTCGACAGAGCTGAGCACTCGCTCAAGCTGGGCAACGACCTCCGGTTTCAGATTCAACATGTGCTGTTTCCATCCTGTGTGTGGTGGCGACGGGACGCGAAAAAGCGTACCGGGCCGAAGTGATCTCCCCTGCAGCTGCCGCTAAGACGCGGAACGCCGGGTAAAAAGTCCAACTTGTATACGTCATTACACGCCTCGCTGTCAATTAAAACAGCGTTCAATTTGGCCAACATGATATGGGAAACTGCGGGGCAAGCAAGGGGTGCGGGGAATTGCGGCGGGTAGGGGGCGGCGCGGCTCAAGGCCCGCCAGGTTGTTTTTCGCACAGCGCCCAGGCGGTGAGTCCGGGCAGCCTCACCCCTCGGCGCGCCAAGAGGATCATCAGGGAATTTTCCAGCCAAAGCCAGTTTTTAAGGAGCGCGGTGAGCATCCGCCCCCCGCTCCAAGAGCCGACCCCCTCCGAGCCGCGGGCGCGGTCTGCCACCTTGAAAAGAAGGTACTTGGGGAGAAGGAGCGAACCGAAGAGGTGCCCCGAGGCGAGGACGGCGAGCCCGGCGCAAGTCAAGTGCCGCGTAAGCTCCTGCAAGCGGTAGCGCCGGTAATGCCCCAGCGAAAAATCGTGGCCGCTGTAAAGGGCCGGGAAGGCGGGGACGGTCACCAGCACGCGTCCCCCTTCTCCCGCGTGCCGCGCCACGACCTGGGCCAGGAAGGCCCGGTCCTCCGGCACGTGTTCGAGAACGTCCAAAAGCAAGGTGAGGTCGAAGCGGCTTTTCTCGGGGGGAAGCTCGGTCTGGTAGGCGATGCCGTCCCCCTTTTCCCGCAGCATCGCGAGTTGCTCCGGGCTCAGGTTCGGGTCGACCGCCGTCACCCGGCTCCCTGCAACATCCTGAAAAACGGTACGGCTGAGATAGCCGTCGCCACAACCCAGATCCAGAACCGACAACCCGTGGCGCAGGTACGGCTCCAGCAGTTTGGCAACGGCCGCGGCACGGGCCGTCTCCCAAGGGTGCCTGCAGACCTGCGCGTCGCTCATTTCCCTGAGATCCATGCCGCCTCCCTGAGAATCATAAACAGGAGAGTCCGGTCGAGCCGGGTTAATTAATGGGCAGCTGTGAAAGCAGAGGCGATATTAAAAAGGCGCCAAAATTGCCTTTGTCAAACGGGGATCTGTGTTAGAGGACTTCAGGAAGCGGCGAGATCAAGCTCGCCGGTGTGGGCGAGCCAGGCGAAGGAGAGGGCAAGGAGGTCGGCGACCCCTCCCATGGTCAAGTTGCGGCTGATGTAGGCCTCGTTCCTTTCGGCAAGAAAACCGAGGAAGTCGCCCCGCTGCAGCACCAGGAGTTCCAGCTTCCGCCCGTCCTCCCTGACCGTCGCGAGCCCTTCCCTGCCGCAGCGGTGCAGGGACGTGCTGTCCTCGACGGTGGCCATCAGGCGCCCAAGCATCGCGTAGACCGCCGTGCCGCGGTTTCCGCCCCTGGCGATCTCGTGCCTGAAGGCGGGAAGTGCGGCGCCGAAGAGCGAGGGGAACCCCGCCAGCGCCTCCCCCATCACCCCCTGTGCCTCGGAGCTGTTGCGGATGCGGCTTCCGTTGGTCGGCTGGGGGTGCGGACGGTCGAAGAAGCGCTTGGCCAGGCGCCCCACGGCGGCGCTGAGCTCCCCCTCGTCGCGGCGCGCCACCTGCGAGCCGGCGCAAAGGAGGAGCCCGGAGAGGAAGATGTACCCCTTGTGGCAGTTGGTCCCCGCCCTCTGAAGCATCGCTGCCTCCGCCGCCACCCCGAGCCGCACCTGGGCGGCCAGCTCCTCCCCCCGCGCGAGGCTGTCGGCAACTTCGGCGAGGTAAGCGGAAACGATCTTCAGGGAGGTTTCCATCCGGTGCAGCGTGAGGTCGCGGTGGGAGCCGGAATCGTTCAGGTCGACCAGTCCCGGCTTGGGGGTAAGGTAGAGCTCCATGAAGGCGCCGCGCACCAGGTTCAGGGAGAGCGTGGGAAGCTCAGAGCGCATCGATGATCCTCCGGGCGCGCAGCATCAGCTCCTCGCTTTGGTGGCGCCTGGCATGGATGCAGGCGAGGGCGGGTTCGGGGCAGATGAGGCAGGCGCGGGGCGCGATATCCAGCCCGACCCGGGAAACGGGGCGGCCGGCATGGTCGTAGATGTCGAGGTCTAGGAGCCTTCCCGCCGGATGCATCGACTCCAGGGAGATCCCGAGCCGCTTCACCTGTTTCGAAGGGAGGCGGGTGCGGTAGATGGCGAAGGGCCCGAGGTCGTCGCATCCGCGCACGGCGTCCGTCGTCTTCAGCGCGCCCAGAAGCGCCTTCTCGCCCCATTGGAACAGGCGCTCCGCCCGCTCCCCGGTCTTCTCCGTCCCCGGCAGGTTCAAGGAGAGCATCACCGTGGCCGGGAACTGGGTGGGGAACATCCCGTCCAGAAGGGCCTGCCGGCAGTCCCTCGCCTCCAAAAGGCTATTCCTTAACGCGTCTAACGGCATCTATGATGCTCCCGTCCCGGTACTCGATCACCGCCACCACCTGGTCCTCGAACTGAAGCGGCTGCGGGGTGCCGGTCACCCGGCAGATCTCGCGCTGCAGCTCGCCGATTTCTTTGACCGGCAGCTTCCTCCTGATCAGCTCCTCCTTGAGCTCGGGGTGCCGGTCGTTCACCGCGATCCCCCGCTCGGTCACCACTACGCCTATGGTTTCGCCGGGGGTGGTGACGGTGGTGACCCGGTCGCGCACGATGGGGAGGCGCCCGCGGATGGAGGGGGCCACGATGATGGAAAGTTTCGCGCCGGCCGCAGTGTCCGAGTGGCCGCCGGTGTTGTGCAGCAGATAGCCGTTAGACTCGGTGTTCACGTTGACGTTGAAGGAGGTGTCCACCTCGGTCGCCCCGAGGATCACGCAGTCGAGCCGGTTCACCACGGCCCCCGCGTTGAACGGGTTCGCGTACATGTCGGCGCCGATCTCCTGGTGGGCGCGGTTTTTCGCTATCGACTTCACCGCCTCCTGGTCGAAGCACTGCACGTCCATCAGCGCGCCGAAAAGCCCCTCCTCCAGCATCTCCACGAAGTAGCCGGTGATGCCGCCGCAGCCGAAGCTCCCCTTGATGTTGCCGCGGCGCATGGCGTTTCTCACCTTGTCCGAGACGGCTAGGGAGATGCCGCCGCTGCCGGTCTGGAAGGAGAAGCCGTCCTTCAGGAGCCCGGAGGCCTCGATCACCTGGGAGGCGAAGCTGGCGATCTGGAGCCCAACGGGATCCGTGGTGATCCTGGTGGTGGTAGAGACGATCTTTGCCGGATCCCCCAGCCGGTCCACGGTCACCACGTAGTCCACGAGGGTCTGGGGGATGCTGACCGGCACCACCGGGAAGGGGACCAGGTTGTCGGTGACCGCGACGACGCAGGCGGCGTGCAGGGCGTCGGTCTGGGCGTATCCCAGGCTGCCGCAGGCGGAGGGGCCGCTGTAGCCGTTCATGTTGCCGTACTCGTCGCAGCAGGGTGCGGCGATGAAGGCCACGTCCACCTGCACCGACCCTTCCATGATGGCGCGGGCCCTGCCGCCGTGGGTCCTGACCACGATGGGGCAGGAGAGTTCGCCGCGGCTCGCCATCTCGCCGATCAGCCCGTTCACGCCGCAGTGGAAGCCGGCGACTACGCCGCTTTTGATGTGGGGGATGATCTCAGCGTGCACCGGGTGCACCGAGGAGGAGGCGATCCAGATCCCCCGGATCCCCATGTCGGCGATCTCGGCCACCAGCCGGTTCAAAAGGAAATCGCCGTTTCGGAGGCTGTGGTGGGTGGCGATGGTCATGCCGTCTTTCAGGCCGCTCGCCTCGATCGCTTCCCTCAAGCTCGACAGGAGCTTCGAGGCGCCGGGGTTGACGCGCCTTAGGCGGCGGGCGGCGACGCTCCCACTCGGGGTGATCGAGTAGGGGTCGCCGTAGGGGACGAGCTTTCTCCCCGCGTAGCTTTCCGGGATCTCGCGGCCCAGGCTATTGAGCGCCATGTATCGCCTCCTCGTCTATCAGGGTGTCGACCATGCCGTGGGCGTAGGCGGTCCTCAGCACGCGCGCCGCCCGCTTCACCACCGGGGCGTCCACCATCTTCCCCCCGAGGGAAATGACGCCGGTACCAAGCTGCCGCGCCCGCTGGATCGCCTCGATCACCTGCAGGGCGTACTCCACCTCGTGCTTTTTGGGGGCGAAGACCTCGTGCACCACCTCGATCTGGCGCGGGTTCACCAGGCACTTGCCGGTGTAGCCGAGCCTCTTGGCCAGCTCGGTCTCGGCCCTAAGCCCCTCCATGTCCCCCACGTCGGCGAAGATGGTGTCGAGCGCCTGGATCCCGTTCGCCTTGGCGGCCCAAAGGACCCGGGTCCTGGCGTTGAAGAGCTCCTCGCCGCCGCGGCTTCTCTCGATCTCCATGCTGGCGGTGTAGTCCTCGGCGCCGAAGGCGAGGGCGAAGATGCGCTGCGAGCTCCGGGCGATCCCCACCGCGTTGATGACGCCGAGCGCGCTCTCCAGGGAGGGAAGGATGCCGAAGCGGCCGATCTCGACCTCGAGCTCCTCCTCGAACTCGGTCAAAAGCGTGTCCAGCCGCTCCACGATCTCCGGGGTGTCGGCCTTGGGGAGGCGGATGCCATCCGGCATGGCCGGGAGCACCACCTTCAGGTCCTCGTACCCCCAGCGGGTATCGAGCGGGTTGATCCGGACCAGGAGCTCCTTGTTGCGGTCGGTGTACTGCATGAGGAAGCGCTTCACCAGGTGGCGCGCCGCGTCCTTCTCGGAGAGCGGAACCGCGTCCTCCAGGTCGATGATCACGGAATCGCAGTTGAAGATGGGGATGTTTTGCAGCATGGAGGGCATGTTGCCCGGGACGTACAAAAGCGAGCGCCTGAGCTTGTAATCCGGCATCAAGGTGCCTCCTCGTCGATGTAGATGGTAGGGATTCCTCCCACCTTGGAGACGTGGCGTTCGACCCCCGAGACGTCCAGTTCGGTGAGGACGATTTCGCAGGTGGCGAAGACCTCGGCGTCGTAGAGATGCCCCCCGACCACCTCCCCGGAGGACTTGGACATCATGATATGGAAGTGGTAGTCGAGAAGGTCGCTCTCGCCGGGGACGATGTTCCCCTGCAGCCCCAAGAGCTCGCACGGCCCCTCGATGTCGTGGATGGTGATGCGGGGTTCGGTGATGGGAAGCCTGGCGCCGGTCTTGATGCCGCGCAGCCT
Organism: Citrifermentans bemidjiense Bem; assembly: GCF_000020725.1. NCBI lineage: Bacteria > Pseudomonadati > Thermodesulfobacteriota > Desulfuromonadia > Geobacterales > Geobacteraceae > Citrifermentans > Citrifermentans bemidjiense. Next base: position 4,399,481 of record NC_011146.1, read on the forward strand.
CACGTTCTTCACGCTCCCCAGGGCCGAGACGATCATGGCGTAGCGCACGTCGGTTAAGTGCGCGAACTGCAAAAGCCTCGTGGTGAGGCTTTCGCCCGGCGTAATCTTGATGATGAAACGCCTGCCGTTGGAGCACTCCTTGTACCAGAGACCTTCCATGTTAACCCTCCGCCCTCATCAACGCCGTTTCCAGGCGGGCCTCGATGGCGTAGTCGAGTGCGCCCCGGTCGGTGATGCGCACCTCCCCCGCCTCCACCCCATGCTTGGCCAGCACCTCGTCGACCTTGGCGCGGATGAGACCCCCGAACTGCTTCAGCACCGTCGACTCGATGGTCACGGTCAGGGTCTCGGCCGGCTCCAGGAACACCATCAGGTCGCTAGATTGCAGCGTTCCCGCCTGCACCTTCTTCTTGATCTTCATTTGTCCCCCCCTTTGTCCCAGATCTTGATCCCCTCGCTGGAGAGGAGAAAGTCGAGCGTGCTCACCGGCACCAGCTCGGCGATCCCCTCCAGTTCGCCGCGCATCAGCATCTCCCGCACCCTTGAGGCGCTCACTGCCGCGCCGACCGCGCTCTTTCTTTCCAGCTCCCGCACCCCGATCCCCATGGGGGGGAGGATCCTGTGCATGGCGCGGTTATATTCCGCCGTGGTGCGGCTGAACGGCTCGGAGCCGATGAAGCGGGTGGCGATATGGAAATAGGGTGCTATGCGGGTGGCGAAGAGGAGCAGGTCGAGCTCCATCTGGATGGCGCAGGCCGGGTCGTCGTCTTTCAGGAAGTAGGTGGGGAAGGTGACGCTGGAGACGGCGTACCAGGAGGTATCGAGGACGGTGACGTTTTCGAGATCGGCGGTCCCTTCCTGCACCATCCTAAGGCGCGCCGGGAAGGGGAACAATGAGCGCTCCTCGCGCACCACGAAGAGGTAGAGATGGTCGACGCTCGAAGCGGCCTCTTCCACCAGGTAGCGGTGCCCCACGGTGAAGGGGTTGCAGTTGGCCACCACGGCGCCGTTGCTGCCGGGGAACACCTGCCGGCTGTACCGGGCCAAGTAGCGTCTCAGCCCGTCGCCGTACTCCAAAAGCGCGGTCTTTCCCGAGGCGACCAAAAGGTTGAAGTTGAGCGACTCGAAGCTTGGTGCCAGTGCCGGCGAGGTGAAGATGAAGAAGGAATCGATCCCTTCCTGATAGCCGCGTCCCACCAGCTCCGTCACCACCTCGTCGAGCAGGGTCCCCCCCTGGTGCGCGGGCGCCACGACGAGCATCTTGAGTACCCGCCCCTGCCTGGCGCCGACCGCCACCAGCCGCCCGGCCTCGAACACCCCGACCAGATCGTCGTAGGGAAGCTCGAAGCGCAGGCCGCTTTCGGCTACCAGCGCCTGCGCCTGCGACAAATCGTCGGTGGATAGAAGTGAAGTGACCATACAGGAAAGACTAGCACCATTCAGCGGTAAACCAAATGGTGTATACCGCAAAAGTCCCTATCTTCCCGCGGACCTGGGCGTTTTTTCGCAGTTACCGCACGAAGGTGAGAAAATTCTAGTATTGTCCGTGGCGGTTGTGTTATTTTGCCGAGTTGCCGATTTCCCCGCAAGACAATGGTAAACGACCAAGGACCGAGGACTTAATGAGCACGATCTCCATCGTCATACCTGCGCATAACGAGGAAGGCAACATAGGAACGTTGGTGCAGGAAATTCTTGCCACCCGGCTCGAATGCGAGATCATCGTGGTCGACGACGCCAGTACCGACGAAACCCACCAAACGCTTCTCGCGCTGAAAAGGACGGTCCCCTCGCTGAAGATCGTCCAGCACGACCGCTCCTACGGCCAGAGCGCCGCCGTCGCTACCGGGATCAGGCATGCCAGCGGAGAGCTCATCGCCACCATGGACGGCGACGGGCAAAACGACCCGGCCGACATCCCGAAGATGGTGCAGGCGCTCATGAAAAGCGGCGACAAAAACCTCAGGATGGTCGCGGGGTTCCGCAAAAAGCGCGACGACGCGGCCTGGCGCATCATCTGCTCCAAGATCGCCAACGCCTATCGCCGCTTTTTCTTGAGGGACGAGACCCCCGACACCGGCTGCGGTCTCAAGGTGTTCTACCGCTCGGCGTTTTTGAACCTCCCCTTCTTCGACCACATGCACCGCTTCCTCCCGGCCCTGATCAAGATGCAGGGGGGCGAGGTGGTCTCGGTCGAGGTGGAGCACCGCGCCAGGACCCACGGCGTCTCGAAGTATGGGACGCTGAACCGGCTCTGGGTCGGCATCGTCGACATCTTAGGCGTCTGCTGGCTGCGCATGAGGGCCAAGAACGTGAAGATCACGAGGTGCGACTGATGGTAATGTCCGAAAAAATTTGGGTTGGGATAGGGCTTTCCGGCCAGTTCTTCTTCACCATGCGCTTCGTGGTGCAGTGGATCGCCACCGAAAGGAACCGCAGGAGCGTCATCCCCGAATCATTCTGGTACTTCAGCATCTTCGGCTCCCTGATCCTGCTGGTGTACTCGCTCTACCGCAAGGACCCGGTCTTCATCCTGGGACAGGCCTTCGGCACCACGGTCTACCTCCGAAACCTCTTCTTCATCCACAAGGAAAAGAAAGATGTCTCATGCGCCACAAGCTAAGGGGCTCTGGCTCCCCTTCCTGATCCTGGCCGGGACCTGCCTCCTTTTCTCGCTGGCACTCCCCTTCTTCCCCGTGGACGAGACCCGCTACCTCTCCGTGGCCTGGGAGATGAGGGTGCACGACTCCTTCATCGTCCCGATCCAGAACGCGCTCCCCTATTCGCACAAGCCCCCCCTGCTCTTCTGGCTGATCAATCTGGACTGGCTGCTCTTCGGGGTCAATGAGGGGACGCTCCGCTTCATCCCGCTCATCTTCAGCCTTTTCAACGTCTGCCTGGTGTACCGGATCGCCTTGCAGCTCTGGGAGGACCGCAAGCTCGCGCTGAACGCCGCCGTGATCCTAGGCTCCACCTTCTCTTACCTCCTCTGGTCCTCGGTGATCATGTTCGACGTGATCCTCTCCTTCTGGGTCCTCGTAGCCGTCTCCGCCTTCATCCGCGCCGGCAGGGAAAGGAGATTCGCCGATTTCGCCCTGGCGGGCGCGGCCATAGGAGGGGGGTTCCTTACCAAGGGGCCGGTGGTGCTGGTCTACATCCTCCCGGTGGCGCTCTTCGCCTTCTGGTGGCAGCCCAAAGGCGAGGTCACTCCCAAGTGGTACGGCTTTTTGCTCCTCTCCCTGCTGATAGGTATCGCGGTTGTCCTCGCCTGGCTCATCCCGGCGGCGCTCACGGGGGGGGAGGTTTACCGCAAGGCGATCCTGTGGGGGCAGACGGTGAACCGCATGGCCAACTCCTTCGCCCATAAAAGGCCGCTTTGGTGGTATTTGCAGTGGGTCCCGGCACTGCTGGCTCCCTGGATCTTCTTCGCCCCCCTCTGGCGCGGCTGCCGCCGCCTGACCCTGGATGCCGGAACCAGAGTGGTGTTCACCTGGATCGTTTCCGGTTTCGTCGTTTTCTCCTTTTTGAGCGGGAAGCAGGTGCACTACCTCATCCCCCTGATCCCCGCCTGCAGCCTGTTGGCGGCGAAGGCGATCGCCTGCTCTCAGGATTCCGCACGGAGGTTCCAGCTCCCGATTGCCATCTTCTACCTGATCCTCGGCGCAGCCATCGTCGCGCTCACCTTCCTGAAGCAGAGGGGCGCGCTGCAATATTTCGATCCCGGCGAGCTGAGAATCGCCGCTGCCGGCCTCATGCTCCTCGGCGCGGCGCTCTCCTTCCCAAGACCACGCGACGTTTCGGCGGCACTCAGGCTGGTGGCGGTCTCAGCGCTCCCCTTCTGCGCCCTGGTGGCGGTCGGCTGCCAAACCTTCTCCGGGCGCTACGACCTCCACGCGGTATCCGCGGCGGTACTAAAGAAGCAGCAGGAAGGCTACCAAGTGCTGCACCAGGGGAAATACCACGGCCAGTACCATTTCATGGGGCGGCTGCAGCTGCCGCTGGTGGAACTGGAGGGAAGCGACCAGATCCGGCGCTACGCACAGACCCACGACAAGGTGGCGCTGGTCAGCTACACCCCTCCGGGCCAGGCGGTGCAGCCTGAAGAGGCCTTCTTCCGGCAGCCGTTCAGGAGCAAGCAGGTGGTCCTTTGGAACAGCCGGGGGATCATGCAGAACCTCGACGGCGCCAAAGCCGCCGCACCCCTGCACCAAGGGGAACAATAAAAAAAGGCCCGCCAACTTCAGTTGACGGGCCTTTTCTGCTACATGCCGAGGATCAATCACCGGTACCCTGCTTCCTTCCAGGCGTTCAGACCACCCTTGAGGGCCGATACGTTGCGGTATCCCTTCTCCTCGAACTCAGCTGCCCGACCGGCAGACGTATGTTCCTGCGGTCACTGGCAATAGAAGATCAGCTCCTTCTCCTTCGGTATCTCGGAGAGCCGTGAGTTCAGCTCCCCCATGGTCATCGCCTTCTCCAACCTGATCCCCCCGCACATCTCCTCGCTGTCGTAGGCACAGACGAAGAGGGCCTCCCCTCCCTGCACCTTCCTGCGCGCTTCCTCAATCGAGATCCGTTTTGCCTCTGCCATGTCATCCTCCTTTGGGCACGCTGTAACCAGACCGTGAAAGAGTAGCAGAGAAAGCCACTGCGTATAGGGGAGCAATCACCGCGAAATGTTCGCCCGCCTCTGGCGCGAGGACGACTTGGTGACCTCGAAGCGGAACTCCCCTTTGAGTTCCGCTTTCCCCCCCAGCATGCGCGCAAGGGTCGCCTTGACCGTCGCCTGGTCGTCATCGAAATCCCCATGATGGCGGGCCGTTGAATAGTCGCAGGGGGAGTCCTTCAGGTCGTTCGGGGCTCTCACCCAGTCCGCTTTCTTTGCGGAGAAGAGATCGCTAAGCCTTGAGTCGCTCTCGATGCAGCGCTCCAGCCCCAATAGCGGCACGCCGTCCTTGAAGAGCGGGATGTGCGGCTCAGCCTCGAAGGCGTTCGACACCAGGTACAAGAGCGACTTGTTGTAGATGCGCGCGCAGTTGTCGCACTGCTCCGCCTTGTCGTTCAAGGTGAAAAGGGTGAAGCACCCGATGTGGCCGCAGTCGATGGAAGGGAGGTAGCTCTGCTTGAAGAGCGCCGTGGTGCATGCCGGCGCCCAGAGGGTGCAGCTCTTGATCGGGCGCCCCATCTTCGCCAGCCCCTCGACCACCGGGGCGTGGAAGACCGATCCGGCGCTGTGCCCGACCAGGTGGATCTCCACATCGGCGGGGAGCCGCTTGATCTGCTCGAGAGCCAAGCGTGCGCCTCCCTCCTCGGCGGTCCCGGCAGCGAGCGCGTTTTGCTTCATCTCGCTCCAAAGCGGCTTTCCTGCCAGCCGCGCCACCGGTTCCAGTGCGTCGTCCAGGCGGTCCAGCATGAAGTCCTTGCTGTCGTCCAGGAACCCTTCCGACCTCCGCTTGTGCATGGCATCGGTGAGGATGTTGCAGATGGTGGTGAACATGTCGCTGTGCCAGATGAAGGCCAGTGGATATATCTCCGCCTTCAGGAGCTGGGTGCAGTATTCGGCCACCCGCTGCACCGCCGACGCCTCGTCCACAAGGCCCCCGTGCGCGTAAAGGAGCAGCCTTTTCTTGTTCCACCCCGCCGTGAGCGCAGGGAAGTCCCTGGCGAAGATGTCCTCCACGTCGTGCCTGGTGGTGCCGTAGCTTCCCCCCGGCCGCAGCACCCCGTTGTTGCCGATGCTGACGATATGGCGACGCAGTTCCGTGCTGGAGTAGGCGCCGGAATGGCTGATCGCCGCGGAGCTCCCGATGGCCGTCGACTCCGGCGCATGGAGGTTCATCGGCACCCCCAGCCGCGCCACCCAGGCGTCGTCGCCGTTGGCAAGCCAGTCGTCATAGCCGATGCGGGCGAAGCCCCCCTTGCCCCAGTCCTTTCCCCAGGAGTTCTGCATCCAGAAGCCGTCCTCGTCGTAGCCCACGATGGCGAACGCGTGCCCACCTATGACGGTGTCCGATCTCTTGATCACCCCGTCGGAGCCGACGTTTTCCCAGCCGCTGTGAACGCTCGAGGTGGCGAAGAGGATCCCCACCTCAGCCAGGGCGCTGTGCATCGCCACCAGGTCCTTGTGGTTCACCCGGAAATAGGCACCCAGCGAGCGCTTGGGAGCGTCCTTCAGCGCCTCCTCGCTCAGGCGTCCCCCCTTCTCGCACAGGCCGGTGGCACAGACCCCGTGCTTGTGCCACCCCTTCATGGCGCCCCTCGCGCTCGACCCCTCGTAGTTCTCCCCAGGCCACTCGTCGTAGCGCTTGGCCAGCTGGTACAACATCCAGGGGCTGACGCTGACCGTGTCCGGGATAACCCTGCGTTTGCGCAAAAGGTAGTTGACGTTCGTGGCCAGGCCGAAGCCAGTGCAGGCCCCTTCGGTTCCCTGGTCCAGGATGGGAACCTCGTATTCGAGGTAGCTTTCCAGCTCCATCCGCATCGGGACCTCCAACAGCGTCGGCACGAACATCCTGTCCCTGAAATCCAGCGTGTCCGGCCTGACGTACAACTTCCGTCCATCCTTCGTCACCAGTTTCGGCTTGCTCATTGCGCCCTCCTTCGTTGTTGGTACCCCCCAGACCCGGCAACCGCGATGGCCCTCCTTGGGCGCCTGGCTCAAACCCGACGCTCCGGCTACCGCCCAACCGGTCACTGCCCCGCGATCGAATTCTTCACCACCTTGATCTCCCCCGAACTCATGTCGTACACCCAGCCGTGGATTTTCAGCTTCTTGTCCGTCATTGCCTTCCGCACGAAAGGATATTCCTGCAGATGCTCCAGTTGCAGCCTTACGTTCTCCTCGACGATCAGGTTCATCCGCTGTTCGTGCGGCATGTCGATGTGCAGCGCGTTGATCTTCTCGTCCACGCGTTCCTTTGCCTTATAGGCGTTGTTCAGCCAGATGGGGATGTACTTGTCGTCGCCGTCCTCCTCCATGAGAGCGTTGATCCCGCCGCAGCCGTAATGGCCGCAGATGACGATGTCCGGAATCTTCAGATGGTTGATGGAAAATTCCAGCACTGCGCTCAGGTTCCAGTCGTTGTTGGCCACGATGTTGCCGACGTTGCGATGCACGAACACCTCTCCCGCCCTGGTCTGGGTGATGGTGTTCACCGGCACCCGGGAATCGGAGCAACCGATCCACAACACGGTCGGTTTCTGGTCCTTGGCGAGTACGGTGAAGAACTCCTTTTCCTTCTCGAAGGTCTCCTCGACAAAACGCTTGTTCCCCTCCAACAAGGTAGCGATCATGACATTCCCCCCCCACACACCGGACGCCTCAGCAAAACGGCTGCAAACTCAGGCAAAGAACCCGGCGGGAAGAGAACTTCCCGGGGAAGGTTCCTCATGAGCTATGCAGGCTGGTGCTATTAAGGTACAAGCTGATCGGGAAATGTCCAGCGAAGCAGGTAAGCAAAGCAGCTGATTTCCCGACATATTCGTTTTCTCCCGAGGTAAGTGAGCCCCGGGTCCGGCGCCTTTTTACGCGGCATTAAAAATAGCGTCGAGTCGTTGAGGAAGGGGCCGACACTGCTAAGATAACCTTCGGCTTGTGCAACAAAGCATGTCGCGACACGAACCAAAGGAGGGATACGATGAGGCTTTCCCGAAACAGCGACGAACCGCTCAACTACGCGGTAGACCAGCAGTCGAACCTCACCCCGCAGTTGCGGCGGATGAACCTGAAGCTTGGCCTGGAGACGGCGCTGGGGGTCGTTTCCGACCCTCCGGCCACGCTGCTTCTGGGCGGGGCAGTCGCCTTGCTCCTCAAACGCAGGTTCGCGCTCGCCTCTCTCTGCGCCGCCGGCTTTCTGCTCCGGCAGACGATAACCAAGCGCCCGACCGTGCCGAGGTGGCGCTTGCTCACCGCCAGGGAAAGAAGAGAGATCGAGTTCGAGCGGAGCGTCTTGAAGGCACAGCGTGGCGACTACGGCAATCTCGAGGTCATCGCCTTCAAGTGACCCGGCGCAAAGGGGACAGGCTGCTTTTGAAAGTAGCCTGTCCCTCTTTAATTTCGCTACAGTCTCGCCGCGGCTGCGCCGATAGGGTCGGTAAGGAAACCAGGCCAAGGAAGGAGCGACGACATGTTAGTTGAATGGGACGGGACACTTGAACTCGGGGTTAAAGAGATCGACGAGCATCATCGCAAGCTGATCGAGATATTGAACCAGTGCTACCAGGCGCTGATGCTGCACAATCACACGCGTCAGCTTAAAGAGGTCGTACGGGAGTTGCAGGATTACACGCAGTACCACTTCGGGACCGAAGAAAGGATCATGAGCGAGCTCGGCTATCCCGCAGCGACGGCGCACCTGGAGGCGCACCGGCAGTTCATCGCCTCCATCGCCGAATTCGACCAAAGGGCCAGCGCCGGGGAATCCTTCGTCGCCATCGAAGTGCTGACCTTCCTGCAGGAATGGCTGGTGGCGCACATCCTGAGCACCGACCGGGCCCTGGCCGACTGCATCAAGCCCGGCTGACCAGACGAAGGGCGGCGCAAACACGAAAGGGGGACTGGCTACTTTTCCAATGAAAAGGCAGCCTGCCCCCCTTTTTTAGTTCGCGTTGCCAGCAGTTCAGGAAGCACCGTCGCTTTCGGAGCAAAGACCGGTCAGCGATGCCTCCGCCTTGATGTGCTGGTGCATCGCCACCTCAAGCTGCCCTTTGCTGGCCGTACCGGCGAGATCGAGCACCACGTCGAGGGCGTATAGCCTGAAGATGTAGCGATGGGTGCCGGAAGGCGGACAGGGGCCGCCATACTGGTTGTGCCCCCAGCTGTTTTTACCTATCACCGACTCGCGCGGCTCGGAATGCTCGACGAGCTTCCCGATGTTGGGCCGGATGTTCCAGACTATCCAGTGCACCCACAACCCGTTGGGGGCATCCGGATCCTCCATAACCAGTGCCAGCGACTTCGTCCCGCGCGGGACGTGCTCGATGAGCAGTTCTGGGCTGATGTTTTCCCCGTCGCAGGTGAACCTAGGCGGGATCTTCTCGTTGTCCTGGAAGGCCGGGCTGATCAATCGCATCTTTTCCATGTCTCCCCCCCTTTATTGTTTGTGCTGCACCTTTCATCCGCACCGCAACACCTGCGGCGCCAGTTCGTTAACGGTCGCCCCTCTGCGGCTGGGGCACCGCTGCTATCTTAATCTCTACGATCAGGTCGTCGACCTGGGCGAAAAGCTCGGTCGCCGAACCGGTTGGCCTGAATAGCTCCAGGGACCATTGCCCCTCGGCCGTGTTCCTGCCGACCGGACTTGCGTTAGCATGGGAGACCATGCCGCAGAACTCGGAACGGCGCACCGAGCGCCGGTTTTCCACCCGCCCTAACAGGCAGGCGGGGAGCCGCGACTGGTCCACCTCCACCTTCTGCCCCTCGCGGACAAAAAGCGCCGCCTCGGGGAGCCTCAGGATCAGGGACCAGGGTACCGTCCCAGCCTCCCCTATCAGCGACGCGCTCACTCCCCGCAACCGGCAGTTATCGAAACCCTGGAACAGTTCGGAAGGGACCTGCAGCTTCACCGAGAAGCTGTCCCTGGCGTGCCGGAGCTGCCCCCAGGCGTTGCGGTTCATAAGGGCGCGTACCGAAAAGGCCCTGGTGAAGGCCTGTTCCCTGCGCTGGTATTTACCCAGCCATTCGAGCGTGTTGCGGGTCCAGATGGAGAAGCTGGTGATCGAGGCGCTAAGGGTCTCCGCCCACGCGGTGAGGGGGGAAGGGTCGCCGTCATAGCCGTAGATCAACCGGATACCGTCCTCCGCCACGCTGATCCGGTTCACCGCCTCCTCGTAATCCCGGCAGACCCGCTTCAACACCAGATCCCGCTGTTCGTCCAGCGCATAGGGGCGGCCCGGCCCCGCCAGATCCCTTTTCCTGCGCACCGACTCGGCCCGCAGTTCCAAAAAGGTGGTGATCTCAGCGGCAGGGGGCTCTCGCAGTTCCTCGCCCTCTCCCTCCTCCGGCCGTTGCTCTGCCTCCTGCTGCTCCTCGCGCTGCTCTTTGCCGCGGCTAGCCTCCTCCCCGGGCTGAGGCTCGACAGGCGCCTCGGCGGCCTGCGGCTCCTGCGCCGCCTCCTGCGCCGGTTCCTCCACTGTCTCCCGCTTCCGGTCCAGCTCGATCTCCTTCTCCAGGATGTCGAGGTCGTTGCTGTACCCCTGCCAGGCGCGGTCCAGGGATGCGTACACTTTGAGATCGGCCAGGCACCGGTCCAAAAGGGTCGCCGCCTCGCAAAGCAGCACCTCGGCCTGCCATGGGCTGAAGTTGGCGGCGAGCATAGCCGGGTCGGGGCGGTAGGCTACCACGTTGCACGCCAGCTTGGTCATAGGATTCACCTCCTGTTCACCGGCGAAAGTTGAACCGCGAAGGGGGCGGCCTGCGCCGCCCCCCAATTCTTTATAACAGGCTGGTCCTGCTCCCTTCGGAGAGGCGGGAAAGCGTCTCCTGGCAGATCTTTTCACAGTTGAGGCAGGATGCGCGGCAGATCCTGCAGTGCTGGTGCATTTCGGAGTGCACCTCGCATTCCTGGGCACAGGCCCGGCAGGCGATGGCGCAGCTGTCCAGTTGGGCCCGCAAAAGTAGCGGCGCCGGCTCGGTCTGGCGCGACAAAACCCGCGCCGTCGTCTGGCAGATGTCCGCGCAGTCGAGGTTCAACCTGATGCATCTGGCCAACGTCTGCACCTGCTCCTCCCCGAGGCAGGCATCCGCGCAGGAGGTGCAGACATCGGCGCATTCGACCAAGGCATTGACGCATTCGGTGACGACAGTGAGATCCAGGCTGGTCCTTTTCGGGTGGGCGTTCAGCATATCCATTGTTTTCATTGAGCTTCTCCTGTTAATTGGTGGTTTGGCCGTGAAACAATTAGCCAATTCTAACCATGCAGCGGAAGAATTCAACGAATAAACCTGTAAAAGCTCCCTTTTCCTGAGCAGGCCGGCTGTCGCTTTAGCCGCCGCATCCGCCGCCAATCCGCTGGTACGCCGGCTCCACATGAGGCCAAGCATTTTTTCCGCCCGGATTGTCATGGCGCGATTTGTTCCTATAATGAGAGCTGGAAAAAATCACGCCAACCTGCTCCGGAGGCTCTATGGAAAGAAGAAGTTTCATCAAGCTGCTCGGTCTTTGCTCGATCTTGCTGCCCGGTTCGCTGCGGGAACTTTTCGCCGCCCAAGGTCCGGTGGTAGCCGTTTCCCAAGGAAGCGACCACGCAGCCGCCGCGCGCAAGGCGATCGCCGCGCTGGGGGGGATGCAGCGCTTCGTCAAGGCGGGGCAGACCGTCGTGGTCAAACCGAACATCGGCTGGGACCGGACGCCGGAATTCGCCGCCACCACCAATCCGGCCGTAGTGAAAGCCCTCGTCGAGGAGTGCCTGAAGGCGGGGGCCAAGAAGGTAAAGGTCTTCGACCGTACCTGCAACGACGCCCGTCGCTGCTACGCCAGCAGCGGCATCGAGGCGGCACTGAAGGGAATGGAAAACGTCGAGGTAAAGCACCTGGAAGAGGAGCGCTTCAAGAAGGTGGCGTTGAACGGCAAGGCGCTCAAGGATTGCGAACTCTATGGCGAGGCGCTCTCCGCCGACGTCTACATCAACGTCCCGGTGGCAAAGCACCACGGACTGAGCCGCCTCACCCTGGGGATGAAGAACGTGATGGGGATCATGGGGGGCAACCGCGGCTCGATCCACAAGAACCTCGACCAGGCGCTGGCAGACGTGAACAGCTACTTCAAGCCCCAGCTCACCGTGATAGACGCCACCAGGATACTCACCGCCCACGGCCCCCAAGGGGGGAACCTGGCAGACGTCAAGGTCCTGAACCAGGTGATCGCCTCCACCGACATGGTCGCGGCCGACGCCTATGCCACCACGCTCTTCGGTTTGAAGCCCTCCGACATCGCCGTCACCAGGACGGCCTACCAGCGCGGGCTGGGGGAGATGAACCTGGACCGGATCAGGGTGGTCAAGGCATGAAGTTTCCGCGCCCCCCCCGCATCTCGCAGCTTTTCTTCCTCCTCCTCTTCCTGATCCTTTTCCTGATGACCGAGTACCGCGGCAGCGACCGGATCGTCGCCGCGGTGAACGGGTTCTTCCGGGCCGATCCGCTCACCGCCGTTAGCAGCATGCTGGCGGTGAAGGGTTACCTTCCGCTGCTCTTCCCCGGGCTCCTGGTGCTGGCCCTCTCCTTGATCCTCGGGCGTTTTTTCTGCGGCTGGATCTGTCCGCTGGGAACCCTCCTCGACCTTGCGACCGGCAGGATAGGGAAGCTCGGCCCGGTCAGGGCGCTTCAGGGGAGCGCCAAATACTGGCTTCTGCTCCCGTTACTCTTCGCTTCCCTGTTCGGGCTCAACCTGGCCGGGCTCTTCGATCCTATCGCCATCCTGTTGCGCGCCCTCACCTTCTTCTTCCACCCGCTTTTGGGAGAGACGGCGCGCGGCGGCTGGAAATCCCTCTACGGTTTGATCGAGGAGCGCCGGGACTTCCTCGACCCCGGCTACCACCTGCTGCGCGACTACCTCCTCCCTTTCCGGGAGACGCTCTACCCACTGGCCTTCCTATCCGCGTTCCTCTTCTTCCTGGTCCTCTTCCTGGAGCGCTACGAAAAGCGCTGCTGGTGCCGCCGGCTCTGCCCTTTGGGGACCCTGCTGGGCCTCGTCTCCCGCTTCGGCCCACTGCGGCGGGTCCCCTCGAAGCTCTGCCCCGACTGCCGCGCCTGCCGCGAGCATTGCCCGACCTCCTTTGACCGCGAGCTGCTGCAGATGGACGAGTGCATCCTCTGTCTTCAATGCGCGCTCAACTGCCCGTCGCAACGGGTCCGATTCGATTTTAGGGGGATGCGGCCTGAGGCGGGGCCGGTAATGGAGCGGCGGGTCCTGCTGGGGGGGCTTCTAGGAGGCTTCGTCCTTGCCAGGACCTTCCGCTTCCGGGAGCCGGAAGCCAAGGCGAGGATGCTGCGACCTCCCGGGGTGCGGGAGGAGGGGGAATTCCTGGAGAAATGCGTGCGCTGCGGGGAGTGCATGAAGGTCTGCCTGAGAAGCGCCCTTTACCCTGCCTTCCTGCAGGCGGGGCCGGAGGCGCTCTACACCCCGGTCCTGGTGCCGCGCCTGGGATACTGCGAGTACAACTGCACCCTCTGCGGCCAGGTCTGCCCCACCGGCGCCATCCCCGATCTTGCCGTCGAGGCGAAAAAGCGCGAGGTGATCGGCAAGGCGGTCTTCGACAAGAACCACTGCCTCCCCTTCGCCAAAAGGGTGGACTGCATCGTCTGCGAGGAGCACTGCCCGATCCCGCAAAAGGCGATCCGCTCCGAACTGGTGGAGCTGACCGGTTTCCAGGGGGAGAAGCTGCAGGTGAAGCAGCCGTACGTGGTGAGCGAGCTCTGCAACGGCTGCGGCATCTGCGAGAACGTCTGCCCGCTGGAAGCAAAGTCCGCCATCGAGGTCTTCGCGGTGAAGGACCGCACCCCTCTGCCCCCTCCCGCCGACGCGCCGTCCGCACCGGCCTCACAGCCCCCCGGCGGAGCCCCTCCCGATCCCTATGCAGGAGGTAACGGCTGACCCGCCAGGATAATGGTCGTAGACGAAGGGACCAGCGGGGGCGGCGCACGAAGGTATTGAGTTGGTTGCTAAGAAATGAATACGGCGCTTCCTCCGGGGGGAAGCGCCGTATTTACGTCACGGTTAGTGTTCCGAAGTTACGGACTCGTCGTCTTGTCCGTCAGAGCCTGAACTGCTGCACCAGCCTTTGCAGCTGTTCGGCAGTCCCGTTTAGTTGATGCGCCGCGGTCGCGGATTCGTGGGCTCCCGACGCGGTGTCCCGCACTACCTGGGATATCTGCTGCATGCTGCTGGAAATCTCGCTGGTGGTGGCGGTCTGCTCCTCCGCGGCGGTAGCGACCTGGTTCACCTGCATGGCGACGTCGTGCACCTGCTCCAGGATTTCGCGCAGGGCGTCTCCGGACTTCGCCGCCTCCCTGGTTCCCGCCTCCACCTGCCCGACCCCCTGCTCCATGGCTGCCACGGCCCCCTTGGTCTCCCTCTGGATCGCCTTGATCATCTCGTCGATCTCCCTGGTGGCCCGGGTGGTGCGCTCGGCGAGGGCGCGGACCTCGTCCGCCACCACCGCGAAGCCCCGCCCCTGTTCGCCGGCGCGGGCTGCTTCGATGGCGGCGTTCAGCGCCAGGAGATTGGTCTGGTCCGCGATGTCCTCGATGGTCACGATGATGGCGCCGATCTGATCGCTGCGTTCGCCAAGGGTTTCCACCGTCCGGGCCGATTCCTGGACCTTGGCGGCGATCTCGCCCATGACCGAAACGGTTCTTTCCACCAGGCTTGCGCCGCCGCTGGCCGATTCGGCGGCAAGCTTCGCTCCCTCGGAGGCTTTCTGGCAGGTGAGAGCTATGTCCCCTGAAGTCGTCGACATCTCCTCACCCGCCGTGGCGACGGTCGAGGATTGCGCCGCGACCTCCTCCGCGCCGTTGGCGATACGTTCCGCAGTCGCGCTCAGCTGTGCGGAAGCGGCCACCACCTGGTTGGAGGTATCGGAAATATGATTGATCATCTCGTGCAGTCTCCCGATGATCCCGTTGAACTCCCGGCTCATGATGCCGAGTTCGTCCTTGCTGTCGATCTCCACCCGCCTGGTCAGATCCCCCTCGTGCACCGCGGTCATGACCACTCTCATGGCATCGATGGAGCGCATGATGCTCCTCAGCAACAAGAGCCCCACTACCATCAGCAGCAGCAGACCTGCGACTCCGGCCACCACCGCCTCCACAATCGCCATCCTGCGGTCAGCGTCGAACTCCTCGTCCGCCGCTTCCATCTCCTTTTGCATGGAAGCGACAATTTTGTCGACTCCCACCTCGACCTTCGCGACCTTTTCATCGATTTGAGCGTCGAGCGCGCGCAGCTCCGGCGTGACGCCGTCGGTCGTCTTCAGGAGAGGAAGCATCTGCCCCTCGAACAGGTTCACCACATCGTTGACAGCGGCCTTGACATCAGCCGTTATCTTCTTCTCCTCCGCCGTATCGACGGATGTCTCTACGGCTGCGATGTTTTTCAAGACCTCCGTCTTTGTCTCATTCCAGCTCTTCGCGGTCTCGTCGAGGTTCCGGTTTATCTCCGCGTCGGCAATTATCCGGTACAGCGCGAGCCCTCCCATGGAGGCCTCCTTGGCCAGAACCGCGTCTTTGGAGCGTTTCGCCCCCTCATCCTGAATCCGGCCGAGCTTTTCTATGTTGCCGTACTCGAAGGCGACGATCCCGAAAACGGTGAGGAAAAGAACGACGAGATTGAGTACGATCTTGGACCTGATGGTGGACATATGGCCTCTCCTTTGTCACTTCTATTTGAGTGA
This sequence comes from Citrifermentans bemidjiense Bem, assembly GCF_000020725.1. Taxonomy (NCBI): domain Bacteria; kingdom Pseudomonadati; phylum Thermodesulfobacteriota; class Desulfuromonadia; order Geobacterales; family Geobacteraceae; genus Citrifermentans; species Citrifermentans bemidjiense. The sequence continues at coordinate 4,414,871 of NC_011146.1, forward strand.
GTATTCAGTGACAACAAACGGTATCGGTGCATGGCAGCATCGCTACATAGGAGATGTCGACATCGGATTGCAAGAATCTCCCGACTGTCTTAAAATCACCGGGACTGTCAGGTTGGAGCAAGGTCAAAGGGAAAGATCAAGTCGCCGTGGCAGCATGTGATCGAGATAAATTAGCTACAACCAACCATGCGGCCGTCTTATTGGTAATGCCTGTGAAATATTGTTATAGTGGTCGGCGAGTTGGAAGCAGACAGTGGCGCTTTTGTCGACAAACGATGAACAACGGAGCAGGGGAGACGGGAGCATGGCGGAAGGTCTCGAACTGAGGAAATTTCTGGCCCCCGAGTTTATTTGCGGCGCCGGAGCGCGGCAACTGGCCGGCAGATACGCCAAGAACCTCGGCGGGCGCAAGATACTGGTGGTGTCGGACCCCGGGGTGGTCGAGGCGGGGTGGACCAAGGACGTGACCGACAGCCTGGAGGCCGCCGGTCTTTCCTATGTCCTCTTCACCGCCATCACCCCGAACCCCAAGGTCGAAGAGGTCATGGCCGGGGTGGCGCTCTACCAGGCGGAGCGCTGCGACCTGCTGGTCGCGGTCGGCGGGGGGAGCCCCATCGACTGCGCCAAGGGGATCGGCATAGTCAGCACCAACAAGAGGCACATCCTCGATTTCGAAGGGGTGGACATGGTGACCTCCCCCATGCCCCCCTTGATCTGCATCCCCACCACCGGGGGAACCTCCGCCGACGTCTCCCAGTTCGCCATCATCAGCAACCCCATGGAGAGGGTCAAGATCGCCATCATCAGCAAGTCGGTCGTCCCCGACATCGCCCTCATCGACCCCGTCACCCTCACCACCATGGATCCCTACCTGACCGCCTGCACCGGGCTAGACGCCATGACCCACGCCATCGAGGCCTTCGTTTCCACGGCCCGCTCCAACATGACCGACCTGCACGCCCTGGAGGCGCTGCGCCTGCTCTCGGCCAGCCTCGTCCCCAGCATACGCAATCCCGAGGACCTGAACCTGCGCGGCGACGTCATGATGGGGAGCCTGCAGGCCGGGCTCGCCTTCTCCAACGCCATCCTCGGTGCCACCCACGCCATGGCGCATAGTCTAGGGGGCGCGCTCGACCTGGCGCACGGGGAGTGCAACGCCATCCTGCTGGACCACGTCATAGAGTTCAACTTCGCCGCGTCGCCGGAGCGGTTCGAGCGCATAGCCCAGGTCATGGGGCTCGACCTGCGGGGCCTGGGGGATCAGGAGAGTAAAAAGGCACTCTTGCGGCATGTCAGGGAGCTGAAGGCCCAAGCGGGGGTGGCCCGGACCCTGGCCGAGGTAGGGGTGGGGGTGAGCGACCTCTCCCTGTTCAGCGAGCATGCCCTCAAAGACCCCTGCATGGCGACGAACCCGCGCCGCCCCTCCAAGAGGGACATCGAGGTCGTGTATGAAGAAAGCCTCTGACCCGCCCCAACCCGACCCCCAGGACGCCCTGGCTGCGCTGCAGCAAAAGCTCGCAGGTCTTGGGGAATCCTCGATGCGCAAGAGCTACTACCCCGAGCTGCAGGAGCGCCTTGAGGAACTGGAACGCTTCAAGGCCTTGCTGGATCACAGCAACGAATCCATCTTCCTGATCGAGGTCTCCACCGGGCGCATCGTCGACCTGAACGACGCGGCCAGCCGCCAGACCGGCTGGAGCCGCGACGAGCTCCTGCAGCAATCCCTATTCGATCTCTCCAACCTGCAGCAAAGCCCCGCCGCGGAAGCGCTCGTCCGCTCCCCCGAGGAGACGGGAAGCGTCCGTATGCTCGCCGTCACCGAACTCCACCGCAAGGACGGCGGGCGTTTTCCCGCCGAGATCACCCTGAACCGGATGCAGTTCCGCGAGAATTCCTACGTGCTGGCGGTCGCCCGCGACATCACCCAAAGGAAGGCGATGGAGGAGGCGCTTAGGGAGAGCGAGGAATTCCTGAAGAACATCGTGGACCACATCCCTGCGGTGGTTTTCGCCAAGGAGGTGCAGGGGCTGCGCTTCGTCACCATCAACAAGGCGTGCCAGGAGGTGTTCGGCTTGAGCCGGGCGGAGGTGCTCGGCCGCACCAACTACGACCTCTTTCCAAAGGAGCAGGCCGAGTTCTTCACCAAGATGGATCGGGAGACCCTCGCCAAGGGCGAGCTGGTGGAAGTCCCGGAGGAGACCATCACCACCGCAAACGGCGACCGCATCCTGCGGGTGAAGAAGATCCCTCTTTTCGACAACCAGGGGAAGGAGCGTTTCCTGCTGGGGATCGCCGAGGACATCACGGAAAGGAAGCAACTGGAAGAAAAGCTGCTGCAATCGCAGAAGATGGAGGCGATCGGTCAGCTGGCCGGCGGGGTGGCGCACGACTTCAACAACATCCTGATGGTGATACTCGGCTACGGGAGCATCCTGCTCAACGAAGGGGCGCTGCCGGCGCGGCAAAAGGAGCAGGTGGAGCAGATCATGAACGCGGCGGACAAGGCGGCGAAACTCACCTCCGACCTCCTCGCCTTCAGCCGAAAGCAGGTGATCAAGCCCGCCACCATGAACCTGAACGACATCATCCTGCACGTGGAAAAGTTCCTCTCCCGCATCATCGGCGAGGACGTCCAGCTGAAGGCGCGGCTCGCTCCGCGCGAACTGCAGGTCGACGTCGACCGGGGGCAAATTGAGCAGGTGCTGATCAACCTCGCCACCAACGCCCGCGACGCCATGCCCAAAGGGGGGCTGCTCACCATCGAGACCTCGTCGCTGCAGATCGACGAAGCCTTCGTCCAGGCCAACGGCATCGGCGCCCCAGGCCCTTACGCCGTCATCTCCATCTCCGACACCGGCGTCGGCATGGACGAACAGACCCGCAGGAGGATCTTCGAGCCCTTCTTCACCACCAAGATAGTGGGGAAGGGAACAGGCCTCGGCATGTCCATCGTCTACGGCATCATCCAGCAGCACAACGGCTTCGTGAACGTCTACAGCGAGCCGCAGCTAGGGACCACTTTCCGCATCTACCTCCCCTTCAGCGAAAAAAGCGCCGACAGGGCTCTGGAACCCCAAGCCCCCGACACACCTCCGGGCGGGGTGGAGACCATACTCGTGGTGGAGGACGAGCCGGATCTGCGCCTGCTCTTGCAGAACATCCTTTCCGGCGCCGGGTACCGTGTCCTCCTGGCCGAGAACGGGCAGGTTGCAGTCGAGCAGTACGCAGCCGGGGCAAGGGGGGAGATAGCGCTGGTGCTGATGGACATGATCATGCCGGGGATGAGCGGCAAGGAAGCCTGCCACGCCATCCGCGCCATCGAACCCGCGGCCAAGGTGCTTTACACCAGCGGCTACACCATGGACATCATCAAGAGCCGCGACCTGTTGGAGGAAGGGACTGAACTCCTCATGAAGCCGGTCCGCCCCCTGGAGCTTTTGAAGAAGGTGCGGGAGATGCTGGACAGGTAGTGAATCAATTGACAATTGACGATTGACAATTGACAACGGTTTGCTTTCGACTGGTCGCGGCGTCAAAATTAGCCGCCGGCTGGGCAGGGGTAGTTGAAAACCATGCGGCACTGCTGCGGTAAAGCCGGGGGGTCAGCTGCGGCAGCGCAAAAGAAAGAGCTTGTCTGCGTACTGTTTCGCCCTAGTCAGATCCTCGCTTAAGAGTGCGGTTGCGGCGACGGGCTTTTTGAAGCGTCGCAAAAAGCTGCGCTCGCCGCGGGGAATCGGCGGGTTCGCCTCCCCCAGGCGCCCCGGTATCAGCAAGGGTGTCAGGTGCGGCCGTGACAGCTCCCCCGCAAGGCACGGATTGAGCCTGAAAGATCCTCCCTCCCCGCATCCCCCCTTGGCATCCTTCCCCAAATACAGCACGAAGTTTCCCGGCGACTCGCGCCGTGCCTCCAGCTCCCTAATCCTGGCCGCCTCCGCGCCCGGATCGGACAGGGCGCCGCGATGGGCGAATATAAGCGGCTTCAGGCCGCTCTCTCCCACCAGTCCCAGGAACCGGTCGATCTTGAAGCTGGTGGCCAACGGGTGGAGCAGCGCGTCGGCGAGCCCCGAGCGCGACGACACCTCCTGCGACTGCTCGAAGAACTCCCGCAGGCGCGACCCTTTCCTCGCACGGGCCACCATCTGCCGCACCTGCTCGGGGGAGCGCACCTTTAATAGGCGCAGCGCCCGCCGGATCGAGTCCTCCTCGAAGCGGGTGTAGGTGCTGTAGACCATCACCCGCAGTATCCCCCCCTCTCCCAGCCTCTTTTCCAGGGCAGTTAGCCCCGCCAGCGGATCTTCCAGGTGGTGCAGCACGCCGTAGCAGTCGATGAACCCGAAGGGCCCCGGCGCGGCCAGAGGGTCGAGCAGGTCCCCCGCCACGAACTCGGGGTGCGTGATGCCGTGCAGCAGGCAGTGCAGCCGGGCCCGGCGCAGGCTTTTTTGGGAGAGGTCCAAGGCGGTGATGGCGCTGTCGGGGTTGGCGAGGGCGAAGGGATAGGGGGCGAAGCTGCCGCAGCCGGCGATGAGGATGCGGCGTAGGCGGTCGGGGGGAAGTTCCCCGTTGAACCTGGCCCAGAGGGCGTCCAGGTTGTTGGCGTAGGTGTCGCAGCGGCGCACCGAGGCCAAAAGTGGGTAGTCCGGGTAGGGGTAAAGCTCGTAATGGCGGCGCACGCTTTCGGGCATGGCGGGCACTCTAGCAAGTTACAGGGTTCAGGGCAAGGCGGAACCGACCTGTCCGACCTGGGTCAAGGGGGACAGGCACCTTGCGGAGCCAGTCCCCTGTCAGAAGCTGAACCGGTTCACCATGGTAGAGAGCTTGGCGACCTGGGCCTCCAGCTCCTTCGCCGCCACGAGCGAGTCGGCCGCGCCTGAGGCGTTCTTCTCGGTGACGCCGGTGATATGGGCCGCCCTCGCGTTGATCTCCTCGATCCCCGCTGTCTGCCCCTCTATGCTGGCCAGTATCTCGTCGGCAAAGCGCGCTATCGCCTGCGCCGCCTCCACCGCGCCTTCCAGCTCCAGGTTGATCTCGCGCGACAGCACCACCCCTTGCCGCGCCAGGTCCTGGGAAGACTTGGTGAGCGTGCCGGTACTTTTAGCCGCGTCGGCCGACCTGATCGCCAGGGTGTGGATCTCGTCGGTCATCGCCTTGAACTCGTTGCCGGCCCCCTCGACGTGGGCCGCTTCGACCGCGGCGTTCACCCCCAACAGGTTCGAGAACCTGGCGATCTGCAACAGGCTCGCAATGAGGGCGCCGAATTCCTCCTGATGCTCCGCACTCAGCTTCTTCTCGAACTCCTTCATGGAACCCGCCGTCTGGGAACACTGCCGGGAAAGCTTGCGGATCTCCTGGGCTACGACACCGAAGCCCCCCGCAGATATCCTCATGCGGGCCGCCTTCTCGATGGTGCTGCCGGAGAGGACCCCGGTCTCCTGGGCAATGCCGTCTATTTCCCCGGCTATGGAGACGGTGCTTTCGGCTGCAGCGCTGATCTCGTCCATGGAAGCGAGCATCCGCCCCATCGCCTCCTTGGCCAGGCGTATGGCATCGGATGCCTTCTTCGCGTCGGCGTTCGCCTCCTTCGACCTCTGCGCACTCTGGGTGGCGCTCTGGGAGAGTTGCGTAAGGCTCACCGAGGTCTCCCCCAGCTCCTTGCTCTGCTCGCTGGCCCCCTGGGCGAAAGAGGAGCTGACGCTGGTAATGCGTCGCCCCACGTCGGAGACGAGCCCTACCGCCTCGCTGACCTGGGCTATGGCGTCGTTCAGCGCAACCGCCGTCGAGTTCATCGCCTTGCGGATTGCGGCGTGCTCTCCGCGGTACTTCCCGCTCATCCTGCTTTTCAGATCGTAGCGCGCCAGGCGCTCCAGCACCTCTCCCGCCTCATGGATAGGGGCGATCACCGCGTCCAGAGTCCCGTTGAAGCCTGCGATCAGCTCCCTCCAGACCCCCTGGTAATCCCAGTCGTTGCCCCGGGTCTTAAGCTTTCCCTCGCTGATGCTGTTGGTCAGGTGCACCGCCTCGGCGTGGATGCCGTAGAGGATGGCCAGAAGCGTGTTGATGTCCTGCTTGATCTGGTGGAACTCCCCCTGGTACTCGTCGATGACGAACGGGGGGAGGTTGCCGTGGGCGATCTCCCGCAACGCGCCGCCGGCGAGCCTCATGGGGGCGACCAAAGCGTCGATCATGCCGTTGATGAGCCGGACCGTTTCCGCGTCTTCCCCCTTGAGCCCCTTGAGGTCCGCGCGCACGTCGAGCTTCCCCGCCATCATCGCCTCGGACAACTCCTTCACCGCCTGGTTGACCGCCTTACTCATGAACGCCTCCCTGTACCAGTCTTCGCACCGCCTCCAAAGCAGGGTCGATGGCGCCCGCCACGGCGCCGGTCATGAACTCCCGGGTCCGGTCGAAGCAGCGCCCCTCTATCCCCACCAGGGTCACCTGCTCCGGCATCTGCTCCGGAAACAGGATCTTGCCGATCTCGATGGTCTCCCTCAGACCCACCCCGTGCACCGATATCTCCGGCCCCGCCTCGGGAAGCCGCTGCCACGGTATCACGTGCACCGTCCCCGGCGCTTCCCCCAGTTGCACCGCGTCGACCACGATCAGGTGCCTCTCCCCATGCAACAGGGGAAGGAGATCGAAACCGCCGACGCCCAAGTACTCCAGCCGGGCCGGCAGGGGGGGAAGCCTTCGGTATACCTCGTACCCCGCGGCGTCGTCGGCCACGAGCTCGTTCCCTATGCAGACCACTATTGCGCGGTCGTCCGGAAGATGCATGACTCACCCACGCTTTCGGCTACCGACTTGACCGGGCGGCAGAGGAGCCCGTTGGCGACGCCGTCAAAATAGTGATGGAACAGGCGGCAGAGCGACTCCCCCGGCTGCTGTTTCCTCAGTCCGCACATCTCCCTCAGGATGCACCTGCCAAAGTGCAGGCGCTCCTCCTGAAGGGAAATCTCGAATCCCGCCTGCATCTGCCGGGCGAGCGCCTCGATCACCTTTTCCAGGGTCGGCTCAGGTATTTCCAGCGGCAGCTTGTTGGCGGTGTCCCTTCCGGCGATCCTCCCCACCGGCGCCGTGTTCCCCCCCATGATGTTGTCTATGGTGCTGGCGAAGGCATCCAGGAGGAACGCCACTTCGTTGCGGGCCTTGAGGTAGTCCTCGGCGCTCAAGTCGACGCTGTAGTTCTGGTCGCTCGTGTTCATAGGAATTTCCCCATCTTCTTGCAGAACTCCTCGTCCCGGTAGAAGTTCTTGACCAGGTGGAAGTCGCGGTGGGTGATGGCGCCGGAGGGGCAGATGTAGGCGCAGGAAAGGCAGGCGATGCAGTCCTCGGCGTGATCCACGCTGCAGATCCTTTTTTCCTCATCCAGCTGGAAAACCTTGGTGGGGCAGATATCGATGCAGAGCTCGCACCCCCGGCAGGACTGCTCGTGCACCATGATCTCGACTGGCATCTCTTACCTCCAAAGGGTCTTGACCGTCTCCGCGCCCCGCCTGACCGCTACCTCCAGCGGCATCCGCCCTAAAGCATGGGTGGCGCAGGAAAGGCAGGGGTCGTAGCAGCGGATGCTGAACTCGACGGCATTCATGAGCGCCCGGTCGTCGGGGCGGTCGATCACGTGGGACTGGGCGGACTGCTCGATGGAACGGTTGATGAGCGAGTAGTTCTGCTGGGTCGCGACGATCAGGTTCGCCGCCCGCACGATCCCGCGCTCGTCGATCTGGTAGTCGTGGATCAGCGTGCCGCGCGGCGCCTCGACGTGCCCCACCCCCCTTCCCCCCTGGAAGCGGACCGGGACCCGGGTCTCCCCGCGGATCGCCTTGTCGCGCAGGATCTCTCCCGCGCGCTCGATGGCCCAGACGATTTCGATCAGCTTGGCGTAGGTCTGGAAGACGGTGGCGTGGCAGGGCGCCCCCCCCAGGCGGGCGAACTCGGCGTACTCGGCGTCGGCCATTTCGGTCCCGAAACGGCGCGCCGCGTTCATGCGGGCCATGGGCCCCACCCGGTAGTCGTGCAGCTCGCCGTCCAGCTCCACCTGCACCTTCTTCATGTAGGACCAATCCACCACCGACTCGCGCAGGTAACGGTCATACTCCTCGATGCCGAACTCCAGGCGGGTGGCGCCGGTCTCGTCGATGACGCGAAGCTTTCCCGAGATCAGGGAGACCGCTTCATCCTGCACCGTTCCCATGCCGAAGCTGGAGACGATCCACTTTTCCCCCATCTCCGGGTGCTTTTCCAGGGCCCGCATCAGGAGTCCCTTTACGGCCGGAACCACCTGCGGCAGCACCCCGCGCGCCTCGTCCACCCACTCCTTGAGCGCCTTTAGCTTCTCCTTGTCGAGCACGAAGGCGATGCCGCCGGCAACGGAGGTCACCGGGTGGGTCCCCCTCCCCCCCACCATCTCGTTGATCTTCTGGCCGATGCTCCTTAAGCCAAGGGCGAGCTTGGCAAGCTCCGGGTTCGCCTGCACGATGCCGACGATGTTCCGGATCGCCGGGTCCGCGTCGAGCCCCAGCACCAGGTCCGGCCCCTGCAGCACGAAGATGGAAAGCGAGTGCGAATGGATGATGTGCCCGAGATACATCAGCTCCCGCAAAAGGAGCGCGGCGGGGGGGGGCGTGACCCCTGCCGCGTGGTCCAGGGCGTTGCAGGCGGCCAAGTGATGCGCGGTGGGGCAGACCCCGCAGATGCGCGCCGTCACGTGCGGCATCCGGTCCGCCTCCATGCCGATCAGGATCTTCTCGAAGCCGCGCAGCTCGTTCACCACGAGCCCCGCGCTTTCCAGCGCCCCGGCCTCGTCCAGGTTGATGAACACCTTGGCGTGCCCCTCGATCCGGGTCACCGGGTCAATCTTCAAAGTTCGCTTCATCGGCATCCCCCGGCCTCGTAATCCGCCTGCTCGTCCTCGATCCAGCGCTTGATCTGGAAGGTGGGCTTGCAGCCGATCATCGAGGTGGCCATGGTGTAGGAGTAATGGGACTTGGAGGAGCGCTCCAGGGAGCGGACTATCTCGTCCCGGTCGATCTTGGTGAGCCGCGACATCCGGTCGGCGATCTCGGTCCTGATGTCGCGGTTGGGCTCGGTGAGGATCTGCATGGTGGCCCCGGCGCACCCTGTGCAGGGGACGCCGTTGGTCGGACAAGGGGCGAGGCAGCGGTCGATGGTGACCGAGCCCATGCAGGTGTACCCCTGGCTCAGGAAGCAGCGCTCGGGGTCCGGGATCCCGTCGAAGCTCGACCTGATCTCGGTTACTTCGGTCTTCTCCATGTTCCGCTTGCACTTGGCGCAGACCGAACGGCGGTTTACCTCCGGCTCCCTTCCCGCCACAAGCGCCGTGAGCGCCTCGAAGATGAAGACGGGGTGCGGCGGGCAGCCGGGGAGGTAGAAGTCGACGTCGATGACCGTGTCCAAAGGCGACACCACAGATTCCAGCGGCGAGACCTCGCGCTTGGGGGGAGGCGCCGGGATGGTGGTCTTGTTCTCCAGGTAGACCGCCGCCGCTATCTCGTCGGGGGTATGGACGTTTCCCGCCCCGGCAGGTCCCCCGAAGACGGCGCAGGAGCCCCAGGCGATGACGATGTCGCAGGATTTCCGCATCTGCTCTGCTGCATGGCGGTCATGCTCGTTGCGGATGGCGCCCGAGACGAGACCCACCGTTGCGTGCGGATACTCCTTGATGTCGGTCAGGACCGGGCAGCGCTGGATCCGCACCGCCTCCAGCACGTTCAGGATCTTCTCGTGCAGGTCGACGATGGCGACGTGGCACCCGGAACAGTCGCTCAGCCATTCCGTATTGACGGTAACTTCACCCATGAACCCCTCCCGCGCAAACTATGGATTGCGCACCACCAGTTTCTTGTAACAGGCGTTTTCCCCCGCGTGCACGATCTCCAGGGACGACTCGCGCCCCATTATGTTCTGCAGCGCCCCGGCGAAAAAGCCGTACATCATGTTGCAAAGCGACCCCTTCTGCACGTGCCCGAAGCGAAACAGCGACTGGCGGATCATGCAGTCCCTGAAGACCAGCATCACCTCCAGCCCCTCCTCCCCCTGCCGCACCAGCTCTTTTTGGTCGTGGGTCTTGAAAGGCTCGAAGAGCCAGAGGTAGTCGTTTTGCTCCAGGACCCGCCTGGTCGCGGCCAATGCCTCGTCTATCTCCCCGGTCCTCGGGACCCCCTGCGAGAGCTTCCTCCCCAGGTTCACCCCGGCGAGATACGAGATGCTGTTTGCCGATTCGCCGATCGCCTGCTCCGTTCCCGAGGCAATGGCGCCCAAAAACACCATGGCATCCTGCAGGGCGAGCCTCTCTTTGCTGCTTGTCTCCATAGGGCGCTCCTTAAGCGAGATGCTTCAGATTCATGACCACGATGAGCCTTGGTCCCAGCGACAGAATCCCTTCCATCCAGGGCTCGGACCCAAGCTCCAGCGGGGGGAGGATGTCGCGCCGTGCGACCCGGATCACGTCGGTCACCTCGTCGATCACGAAACCGGTGAGTGCCCCCGCGAAATCCATGACCGCGATGCAGTTGTAGTCCCCGGCTGCGGCCTCGGGGAGGCCGAACCTTTTCTTCAAGGAAACTATGGGGACGATACTCCCCCTGAGATCGATCACCCCTTCGACGTGGCTTGGGGCGTTGGCCACCTTGGTGACGTCCGTGATGTCCACGATCTCGCGGACGTCCATGACGTCGACGCCATACTCTTCGCTCCCGAGGAGGAAGGTGACCATCTGGATATCGGCGACTGACGAGGTAGTTTCCAACCTTTCCCCCTGTCTATGATTCGGGAATACGGTGATGCTGCGATTGGCTTTGTGTATCTCAAAGTCAGTGGCAAGAGATGTCTGAGGGAATGATTGCCGGAGGTAAAACAGAAACAGCGTTCCGAATTGAGATAGATGACTTATCGGGAGAGATTTGTCTTACTTAAATTTTATTTTTTAACTCAAGTAAGTAATATGGGGTTTAAAGTACTCAAACAGTGCCAGCCGCATACGGGATAATTCGCAATTCATACTTCGAATTATCCCGCGCTCAAAGAACCGGCGTGCCGGTGATACAGTGAAGCATGGGTTGTAGACTCACAATTAAAAAAGGCCCATAGGCGTTTTGCCTGTGGGCCTTCATCTTTAACAGTATGCTCGGTACGACGAATGGGATCAGCTTGCTACAGCACCCATTTCACCATGACCTGCGGCGCGTACTCGTTGATGCCGCTGAAGCCGTACTTGTTGCGCCAGTAGATGAACTCGGTCCCGACATAAAGGTTGCCGGGGGAGCCCCAGAGCTTGCCGGCGTCGAGCAAAAGACGCGGTTGGGCGTCGATGTTGAAGGCGGAGTTCCCTTCACCCCCCGCGATATCGACGAACCCTTCGCAGACGAAGCTGGCCTTGCCGATATTGAACGGCACCTGCCACACCGGGGTCACCTGGTAGGTCACACCTTGTTTATCCATGCTGTTGCGTACGTAAAGGTTCAGGTCCGCGAAATTGAACTTGGGGAGGTTGAGGCTGAGACCTAGGCCGTAGAGGTAGTTGTGGAATCCCCCTCCGGAGGGGTAGGTTCCGACCTCGAGGGTGCCGGCGAGGAGCACGTCCTTAATAAACGGAGCGGAAAGGTCCAGCCCGGTGATCTTGCCGATGCTGAGCCTCGGGGAGATCTCGCCGTACATTGCGATGTCTTTCTCGGTGGGGTTGGTGATGTCCAGGAAGAGGAAGTTGTCGCCGTACTTCCAGGCATCGGCGTGCTCGATGGTGATGGTCGCCTGGTTGTGGTCCTTTTCTTTGGTCGGGGCGATCCTGAAGTTGTTGCCCCACAGGTACTGGAGGTTCGTCTCCTGCCACAGTGCGGCGCCGGCGCACGCCTTCTGGGGCGCGGCAAACGGCAGCAGCAGGGCGACTGCAAGGGTAAGGGTTTTAATGCTGCGGGACAGGGAATTGCGGCTGGATCTTTTCATTCAGGTGCTCTCTCCTTTGGATTCCATGCTTACGCCTGCGGCAAAAGGCCGCTGAAATTAGCATATTTTCCGTTTGAGTTCACCTTTTTTTGGTCACATTAAACAAAGCATCGAGTTAGGCCGGCTGCCCGGGGGGAGGCAGAAAAACCCGGCCCAGCCAAAGGGAGCGGGAACCGGAAATGAATCTGCCGGGGCTGCTACTTATACCGATGAATGCCTTGAGAGGAAGGGGGCAATGCGTTGCTGCAGGAAGGGAGAAGGAGGTGAGGGAGCTGCGGGGGCAGGGTCTCGCCGTACCCCCTTTGTCGCTGGAGCTACCGCTTCTTGGAACGGCGCCGGTTGATCGTCCTCGCGATGAAGAGCCCGACGAATCCAAGGGAGAGAAGCGCGATGGTGGCCGGTTCCGGCGCCTGGATCCCCGCCGGCTGGAGTTTACTGGCGCCAATGTGAACCGAGGGGGCGTAAGAGTCTGGAGTTCCCCCCGGCTCGGTGAACTCTGTCTTCGTGTCGAGCCCTTGGGATATCTCAGGAGCAGAGGCAAGTTCTTCGAGATCCATTTCCTGATTGACGGTGAGGGGTGTTGCTGACGCGGAGGCCGCGGTAAGAAGAAGGACGGCAACGACGAACCCTTTCATTTCAAAAACCCTCCTGGTGCGTTGGAATTTAGAACCGGAGGGTATGAGCAACTATTATGCCTGAATTAATAATATTTAATTATTGAATACTTGCCAGCTTCCCCGCCGGTTGGCCATCGTCGTGATTCTGTGATTCCGACGGGTGATGACGGAGCTGCTGCGGCAAGAACGGTGGAGAATCAAAAAGTTGGGGGCCGCGGCCGACGGCGAGGCCGAATGTCGGGAATCTTTACAGGCTTTGATTTGCCCTCCAGGAGGAAACCAGCCTTACCGGCACCAGAACAAACGCGCCAAGGCCAAAGGGACAGCGGCTTCAGATGCCTTGTCCATTCGTCACCCGTATACGAAGGTGGTAAAAGCCATGAGCCATGCTAGTATTTACGCCTGCATGTATTGGATTAAATAAGGGAGTCAAGGCAACAGGAGCGTCAAATGCTGACAATGCAGGAAATAAAAAGCCACTATTACTTCACCGATACAGATGAGAAACTTTTAGAAGAGTTGCTTCCCCTTGCCGAGAAGAACTGCGAGGCTATGGTTGAAGAATTCTATGGCTACCTTCTCAAGATACCGGAGACGGCAGCTTTCCTGCGCGACCCCAAAGAACTGCAGAAACTGCGCAAGACCCACGCGCAGTGGTTCCTCTCGCTGTTCTGCGGCCGTTATGACAACGGCTACATGATCACGCTGCAGAGCATCGGACAGGCGCATGTCCGCATCAAGGTGAGCGCGCACTACGTGAACGCCGCCATGAACGTGGTGCGCAGATTCCTCATCGAACTGCTCCAGGCCAACTTCCCGGAGATCGAGGCGCGGCGCAAGTACCGCATCGCGGTGGAAAAGATCCTCGACATAAACCTCGACATCATGAGCACCTCCTACCAGGAGGAGGAGCTACGCAAGGTGTTCGTTTCGCACCGGCTGGAGTCAAAGCTCATCCACGCCGCCGAGCGTTTCACCTATGGCCTCAACCTCGTCCTGGTCGTGGCGCTGATCATCGTTTCCCTGTCGGTAGTGGGGTTGTTCTTCTGGGACTTGGTGCACGTCTTCAGCGGGAGCATGGAGAAGGGGATCCTGTCGGCACTCGGTTCTTTGCTCATCCTATGGATGATGATCGAGCTGATGGACAACGAGATCAAGACGCTCAAGGGGGGGAAGTTCAACATCCTCATCTTCATCGGCGTGATCATAGTGGCGCTGATACGCGAAATCCTGATCTCGACGCTGCGCCACGACGCGCTGGAAACGCAGGCCTTTTTGGCAGGGACCCTGCTCATCCTGGGCATCGTCTACTTCCTGGTCGCCAAGAGCCAGAGCCCCAACGCCCACTAGGGTCGCGCACCGGCCCGGTTATCAATGATCCGCGCTTAAAAAAAAGGAAAGGGCACCCTATCCGGGTGCCCTTTTCTTTTGCGTCTTTTCAGCTGCGGTTTTCGTTTCAGCCCACGTCCTTCAGTTTAGGTTCCTTGCCGCTTCCCGGTTCCGCCTTTTCCCCCGTCACCGCCTGCACCAGCTTCTTGCAAGTGGAGACCAGCTTGGACAGCTGCCCATCCTCGCCGTAGATCTTGCCGTAGAAGATGTTCTCCATGGCGTGCATCCTCGCCACCGGCGTCTTCGCCTTGCGGAGCTGCATATCGATGGTCCATTGCAACTGCTGCAGCTTCAGGCTCTGCTCGGGCGTTCTCGCGGTGCAGGCATTCTTGATGGCCTCTTGGGCGAGCTGATCGAACAGTGCAGGATTTTCCTGGTGCAGCTTGCGCAGTTCTGCCGGAGTGTAAAGGCTCAAAACAGATTTAGTACTCATGGCATCCTCCCTCGTACCCCTGACTCAGTATCGGGTGTCGGGATAACACGTGCAGAAGCATTTATTTTTTCTAACTGTGCCTGAATACCAAAATTAAATCCAGCAATTTTCAAGGGGCGCCGGTCATTAATTCATAACCGGCGACCTTGCCGCGCGGCGCGCTCTCACGCGGCGCTGGTACATACGACATCCGGGGCGCTCCCCGCACCCAGCACCGCCGTCAAACCGAGGGCGCCGCACACCGCCATGACTGCGGTCATAGGGAGGGCGCTCCCGTCGTGGAAAACCCCCACCAGCGCCCCGGCGGAGGCGCCCAGCGTGTACTGGATGGTCCCCAAAAGCGCCGAGGCGCTTCCCGCCGCCTTGTCGAAAGGCGCCATGGCCAGCGCGGTCAGGTTCGGGTACAAGAGCCCGGTCATGCATAGGCAGATGAAGATGAGGACGGCTTGGGCAGGGAACCCGCCGACCCCGGTGGCGCCTGCCCCGGTGAGCAAAAGCGCTGCGGCCGCGCTGACCAGGAATGCCGCGGACGCTATCTGCTGCGGAGAGAAGCGGCGCAAGAGCCTGCGGTTGACTTGCGAGGCCCCGATGAGGCCGCAGGCGTTCACCCCGAACAGGATCCCGAACTGCTGCGGGGAGATGCCGTGCAGCTCGATGAAGATGAAGGGGGCGCCGGAGATGTAGGAGAAGTTCATGCCGGCGACGCACCCGATGGCGACCGCGTACCGGAGGTAATGCCGGTTTTTCAGCAGGTGACCGTATACCTTCACCATGCCTGCAAGGCTGCGGCGCTGGCGCCTCTCCGCCGGCAAGGACTCAGGCAGCCCCACGGCGGCACCCGCCAGCGAGACGACGCCGAAGAAAGCCAGGAACCAGAAAATCCCCCTCCATCCCGTAAGCAAGAGCAGCTGGCCGCCTGCTATCGGCGCCAGGATCGGGGCAACCCCCATGATCAGCATGAGCAGGGAGAACATCCTGGCCGCCTCGGCGGTGTCATAGAGGTCGCGCACCACCGCCCGGGAGATGACCATCCCGGCTCCCCCTCCCAGCGCCATCAGCACCCGCCAGAACAACAGCTCCGCCCCACTGTGCACAGCGGCGCATCCGAGACAGGAGACGACATAGAGGGCGAGCCCAGCCAGGAGCGGAACCCGTCTGCCATAGCGGTCGGCGAGCGGCCCGTAAAAGAGCTGCCCCGCGGCGGACCCGAAAAGGAAAGCAGATACCGAGAGCTGCACCGTGCTGAGTGGTTCCCCGAGATCCTTCGCCATCTGCGGGAAGGCGGGGAGATACATGTCGATGGACATGGCGCTGAAAGCGGTAAGCGCAGCCAGGATCAGTACGAACCCGGCCAGTTGGCGTTTTGTCATGTCGCAGGGGTGAAGGGAAGCGCTACGCTTCATATTGTCAAGCTCCCTTAGTTGCAGTAGGCAACTAATGTCAGAAAAAAAAGATTACTTGTTCAGGTTAGCGCAGGCACGACGCAGGACGTCGCGGCATAGGTCGAGGTCGCTCTCGCTGATGCCCTGCTGGGCCTCTTCAAGGATCCCGCGAGCCAGGTCGGTGGCCTGATCCATCAGAAGCTTACCCTGCTCGGTCAGGTAGAGCAGCCGCTCCCTGCCGTCCCCCGGGCTCGGCAAACGCACGATCAGCCCCCGCGCTTCCAGCCCCGCTGCCAGGCGTGCCATCGTGGTCTTGTCCTTGGCCGTCTTCTCGGCAATAGCTCCCTGCGGGAGCCCGTTATGTTCCCACAACTGCACCAGGAGTGAATACTGCTCCGCGGTGATGGGCAGATCGTGCTGCGCCAGCACCAGGTTGAAGCGCCGCAACACCACCCGCGACAGGCGGGAGGCAAGGTGCCCCAGTGATTTGTCCAGCCGGTATTGTGACCTAGAATTCTTCATATAGTTGCAATCTACAACTTGTTGAGCCGCCGGTCAATGAAAATCCGGCGTCGGGGGACTTGTCGGTTAACTGCAGACCCGGTAACCGCCGCTCTCCCTCCGAATGAACACTCGCGCTCGAGTTGCTGCAGGTTTCCAGTCGAGACATCGGCCTTTGCGCAGGCCCTCCATTAAAAAAACCTATTGCGCAAAAGGCGACCTCCGTTTATATTCCCGCATCGCTTACGTGAAAAAGTCTCCATCGTACGCGTTGCGAGATTTGCACTGACGGCGGTCAATTCAACACAGGAGTGAAAGTAAATGTCCGATTGCGAACTTCTTTCCGGTTGCATCTTCTTCAACGACCGGATGGCAAACATGCCTTCTACCAGCAACGTGTTCAAAATGATGTATTGCAACGGCAACTTCGAGGGATGTGCGCGCTACACGGTCCGAAAGGAAGCGGGCAAGGAAAACGTGCCGGAAGACCTCTTCCCCAACCAGATCGATAAGGCGAGGGAGATCCTCGACAAGCGTTGACATTTATTTACATTTACGGCAGATGTATTGAAAACCAGGCAAAGGCCACGGTAGTCCCGGGGCCTTTTTTCGTGCCGAATCCGCCGGGTCCACGCGACCCCGGCGGCAGGAAGGGTAAAGATGGTTTCTAAAGAACATGACGCTATGAAACGGAGAGCGGCGCGCTTCTCGGTGCTCTCCAACTCGTTGCTGGTGGTGGCGAAGCTGGTGGTCGGCCTCGTTTCCGGCTCCGTCTCGGTGCTTTCCGAGGCGATACATTCGGGGATAGACCTCATCGCCGCCGTAATCGCCTGGTATTCGGTGAGGGAGTCGGGCAAGCCGGCCGACGAAGATCATCATTACGGCCACGGCAAAATCGAGAACGTAGCCGGCACCATCGAGGCCCTGCTCATCTTCGGCGCCGCCTTCTACATCATCTACGAAGCGGTCCACAAGCTGAAGACGGGCGTCGTCGCTATCGAGAACCTGGGGCTTGGCGCCGCGGTAATGGCGGTCTCCGCCATAGCCAACTACCTGGTCTCCAGGCACCTTTTGAACGTGGCCGCCGCCACCGACTCGGTTGCGCTTGAAGCCGACGCGATGCACCTGCGCACCGACGTCTACACCTCGGCCGGTGTCCTCGCGGGATTGATCCTCATCAAGCTGACCGGGATCGCTCTGCTCGACCCGATCGTCGCCATCCTGGTCGCCCTGATGATAATCAAGGCCGCCTGGGACCTCACGAAGAGCGCCTTCTTCCACATCCTGGACGTGAAACTGCCGGAGGACGAGGAAGCAATCATCCACGACGTGCTCCAGAACCACCGCGAGCACATCATCGAGTACCACAAGCTGCGCACTCGCAAGTCGGGCCACATCCGGCACATCGACATGCACCTGGTCGTCCCAAAACAGATGACCGTCGAAAGCGGCCACGCGCTAAGCCACGAGATCTCCGAGGACATCGAGAGAAATCTCCCGTACAGCCACGTCCTGGTCCATATAGAACCTTGCCCCGGGGGCTGCGAGCGTTGCACCGTCGAGTGCCCGAAAGTCAGCAAATGACGATCAGCTCCTGAGGGAGGCGACCCGACCGCAGGCAGCGCCTCGCCATCGGTCGGGTCATCCGCTTGAGGCGCCGATTCCCCGCGTGAAGATGTCCAGGTACTGCTGCACCAGCATTTCGTCCTTTTCGGGGGAATGGCTGATCAGGTTCCTGGTCGCCAGGCTGCTCAGGAAGAAGTAATTCACCATCCCCGCCAGCGCCAGTGCCGCGTTGGTGGGATCGACATCCTCCCGGAACTTCTTCTGCCGGATCCCCTCCTCGATCGCCCCCGCCATGGTCACGATGACCTCGTCGATTACCGGCATCACCAAGGGCTCGAAAAACGCCGTCGGGTTGGTCAACTCGCTCGTGTAAAAGCGGAGCAGGTACGGGTTGTTTCTGTGGCGCCCGAAGGTCCAGAGCAGATAGCTCTTTACCATCTCCACCGGGTCCGTCACGCGCTGCCTGATCTCATGGATTTCCTTGAAACAGGCGAACTGCTGCTGCAACACCGCCTGATAGAGCCCTTCCTTGCTGCCGAAATGGTAGGAGATCATTGAGATGCTGGTCCCCGCCGCGAGCGAGAGCTCCCGGATGCTTACCCCCTTTAGCCCCCTCTCCGAGAACAGCTGCGTTCCCACCTCCATAAGCTTCTTGTGACATTCCGTTTTTTCCATGATGACTCCGGCAGACTGGGTATTGGCGCGTAGACAGTAGCAAAATCGCAGGGGAAATACCAATTTTATTGCAATCAAAACAGCGTGCTGTTATGTTGTATTCGAACGAACGTTCGATTCCTATTACCATGGAAGCTATGCCACAATAGCTCGTCAGGAGGGTTCCGGAAGATGTCCGAATTGCACAGCAGAATCAGGAAATCCAGCCTTCGCGGCAGGATCAAGACCGTCGATGAAGTGATCCCGATGTTCAAGAACGGGATGAACGTAGGGTGGTCCGGGTTTACCCCCGCCGGTTACCCGAAGATGGTCCCCATCGCCCTGGCGGACCATGTGGAAAAGAACCAGTTGCAGGGAAAGCTGAAGTTCAACCTGTACATCGGCGCATCGGTCGGGGTCGAGACCGAGGACCGCTGGGCGTCGCTCGACATGATCGACCGCCGCTGGCCCTATCAGACCGGTAAGAACATCCAAGCCGGCATCAACGAAGGGCGCATCCGGATGGGTGACAAGCACCTCTCCATGTTCGCCCAGGACCTTGGCTACGGCTTCTACACCAAGCACAACGACGGCCGCCTCGACATCGCCATCATCGAGTGCTCGGCGATAACCGAGAACGGCGAGCTGGTCCTCACCGCCTCCTGCGGCGCAGTCCCCGAGATCGTGCAGATCGCTGACAAGATCATCATCGAGATCAACACCTCGATCCCGAGCTTCGAAGGGTTGCACGACATCGTCGAGCCGATCGCTCCGCCCAACCGCCTCCCCTACCTGATCTGCCGCGTCGACGACCGTGCCGGTTCCCCGTACGTCCGCGTCGATAACGACAAGATCGTCGCCATCGTCGAGTCCAACCGTCCCGACAACGGCCGCGCCTTCAGCGAGCAGGACGACACCTCCGAAGCCATCGCCAACAACATCATCGACTTCTTCTCCCACGAGGTGAAGGTGGGAAGGCTGCCGAAAAACCTGCTGCCGCTGCAGTCCGGCGTGGGCTCCATCGCCAACGCGGTCATCGGCGGGCTGGCCAACGGCCCGTTCACCGGCCTCAAGGTCTGGACCGAGGTGCTGCAGGACACCATGCTCGACTTCTTCGACTCCGGCAAGCTCGACTTCGCCTCTACGGTCTCGCTTTCATTCTCGGTCGACGGCTTCAAGCGCTTCTACGACAACTGGGACAAGTACAGCGACAAGGTGATGATGCGTCCGCTCTCCATCGCCAACCACCCCGAGCCGATCCGCCGCCTCGGCTGCATCGCGATGAACACCCCGGTGGAGTTCGACATCTACGCCCACGCGAACTCCACGCTGGTAGGCGGTACCCGGATGATCAACGGCATCGGCGGCTCCGGCGACTTCCTCAGGAACGCGTACCTCTCCATCATGCACACCCCGTCGGCGCGCCCGACCAAGACCGATCCGACCGGCATCACCTGCGTCGTTCCGCACGTGCCGCACGTCGACCATACCGAGCACGACCTTGACGTGCTGGTCACCGAGCAGGGTCTTGCCGACCTGCGCGGCCTCGACCCGAAAAGCCGCGCCAAGCTCATCATCGAGAAGTGCGCGCACCCCGATTACAAGCCGCTTTTGCAGGACTACTTCGAGCGCGCGGCAAAGGACTGCCTGGCACGCAAAGCAGGGCACGAGCCGCAGCTTCTGGACCGCGTCTTCAAGATGCAGGTGAACCTGGCCCAGAAAGGGACCATGAAGATCGACAGCTGGGACATCTAGTTTCCAGGCATCGCGAATAAGGACGGCAGGGGGCCTCAGGCCACCCTGCCGTTTTTTTTTGTGCGCAGCATCAGCAAAATGTTTGACGGGCGTGAGGTAAAAGAGTTAAATCACCACCGACTTAGAGGGAGGGTGCCCAATGGCTAGCAAGATCGATCCGGCGACCGTGGAATCCGGCAGCGCCATATCCATGCTGAAGACGCTGAACATTCACCTGAAGGAGATCGGGCCGACTTTCGCCTTGATGGAGGTGACGGTCTCCGATATCCACAAGAATTACTTTGGCGGAGCGCACGGCGGGCTCATCGCGGCCCTTATCGACACCGTTTCCTTCTTCCCGGAACCGCTGCTCCCCTCCGGCAAGCCATGCACCACCACCAACCTCAACGTCACCTATGTCAGGCCCGCCGCCGTCGGCGACCTGCTGACCGCTCGCGCGGAACTGGTGCACCTGGGACGCAGGATGGCGAGCGTCACGGTGACCGTTTCGAACCAGCATGGCAAACTGGTGGCGCACGGCACAACTACCCTCATGATCGAACCCTAGCCGTCAACCTCGACTGGAGCCCCGCAGCGTCCGATTCTCCCGGGACTTCTGCAATGTCGTGTCAAATCATCCACCTACTGCAATTTCTACTGTCATCTTCCGGTTACGGTGGTACACTTCGCAGGATGAAATTTCTCGCCCTTTTAATACAATCCATACTGCTTGTCGCGATATGGTGCTCCCCGGCCGCCGCGATCGGTCCCGAGAGGCTGGTCTACGACGTCAGCTGGTCCGGTTTGAATGCCGGAACGGCCGTACTCGAGGTGGCAGCCCAAGGCGACGACTTCCGCATCCTCAATACCATCGCATCGAATTCCTTCGTTTCGGTCTTCTTTCGCATCGATGACAAGACCGAATCAACCGTCTCCCGCTCGGTGAAACCGAAGTCTTTCAAGGAGAAAATAAGCGAGGGGAAGTTCCGCGCCCATAGGGAAGCGACCTTCAACTTCACCACCCACCAGGCCGAGAGCAAGGACCTGCTCACCAACACTGTCAAGCGGGACGCGATAACCGCAAGGACTTACGACAACCTCTCCAGCATCTATTTTCTGCGCTCGCTGCAGTTGGCGCCGGGACAGTCGATCTCCTTCGAGATCTACGACACCAAGCATCTATGGAAAGCTGAGGCGAAAGTGGGGCATCGCGAGGAGATCACCACTTCTTTGGGCAAATTCAAAACCATCATGGTAACGTCGCAGCTGACGCGAGACGGCATCCCCGCCAAGGTCGGCAACCCCACCTTCTGGTTCACCGACGACAACCAGCACATCCCCGTCCGCATCAAAACCCAGCTGAAGGTAGGCGAGATCACCCTCACCCTGGCAAAGGAAAAGTAGCCGCAGTAACCGCAGCAGGACGCGCTGCCGACGGCCGGAAACAAAAAGAGGGGGAGCTTTGACTGCGTCGCGGTCAAGGCTCCCCCTCCTGTTTTTGGTACTACGACGGCGATTTGCTTCGAGTCTTAGTTGCGTCTGCCGTGTTTATCGTAATGCGACATGGCCGTATTAAGCAAGCTGCAGAGCTTGCAGACGTCCCCTCCGGATCTGGGGAAAAGTTCAAAATAGGTGGGCGCTTTTGGTTTTTGCAGGAGGTGAGCGCAGGAGACCAGCATCAACAGAGCAACGGCAATAGTGTGATATCCAAGGAGGGCGCTGTCGTTGCTGTAGATTTCCAGGAAGGAATCGTACCAAGTAGGCATACTGAAATTAGCGTTTATCGTTCCGAGTGTTTCCATGACGACCGAGCCGATTCTGCTTGCTAAGACATGCATAGCTGTTCTCCTAAGCGCTTTGAACCTACTTATTTTACAATGAGACTGACCCCCTGACTGCTTCTACTGTTTCGTCCAATGCGGGCGCCGACGCAATCCGTTTTACCGTCCTCGCTTCCTTCTGTTCTGCAATCTGTTTATCTCACTAGACATATATCGGCGTACTCCGCGAAAAGTAAAGACTTTTTTTCACTACCACGAATTTTTCTCATTTACCCGGTCATTCTGCCCTCCCTACCTCCCTTTTTTCGCCTAGTGAACTCCCCACAGCGGCACAATGAATAACCCCTTGCAATCGCTTGCATCACCGGGAAGGCAACCTAGAATATCCCGGTAGCGCATTAGAGAAAGCACACAATACGGTTTACAGATCAGGAGGTCGGTATGCATGAACGCGAGCAGAACATGGTGCTGGGAAAAGGATGGCTCATCGCCGCTGTCCTCACTTTCATCTTCGGGTTTGCCGTCCTGGGCTACCTCGCCTTCCGGAACAACACGGACGGACCGCCCATACCCCGTGAGGTCAGGACCGCCGACGGGAGGGTACTTTTCACCGGAAACGACATCAAAGAAGGACAGAACCTGTTCCAGAGGTACGGCCTGATGCAGTACGGCACCATCTTCGGGCACGGGGCCTACCTCGGGCCCGATTTCACCGCGCAGTACCTGCGCATAAGCGGGGAAAAAGCCAGGCTCTCCTACACCGAGCAGAGACTCACCCCGGCAGAGGCGAGCGAGAGGGTGCGCTCCGAGGCAAAACAGAACTCCTACGATCCCGGGCAGAACGTGATCACCTACACGCCATCCCAGGCAGCGGCTTACGGCGAGATGATCTCCTACTACCGCGACTGGTTCGGCCCGTCTTCGACCCAGCAAGGGCTGCGGCGACCCTACCTGAAAGACCCGGAGGAGGTCCGCAAGCTCACCTCCTATTTTTCCTGGGCAGCCTGGGTCTGCTCCGCGACACGCCCCGGCACTAACCACTCCTATACCAACAACTGGCCCCCCGACAGCCTTGCCGGAAACCAGCCGACCCCTGGCGTCTTGATGTGGAGCGTGATCAGCCTGGTCGCCCTTCTCTGCGGGACCGGCCTCATCCTCTTCGTGTTCGGCCGCTTCGAGTGGCTGGGATGGCATGCCACGGACACGGAACTTGCCGCTACGCACCCCGTCCCCGAAGAAGTCTCGCTGACTCCGTCGCAGCGTACCGTCACCTGGTATTTCCTGGTGGTTGCCCTGCTCTTTTTGCTACTGGGGCTCCTTGGCGGAGTCAACGCCCACTATCACGTCGAGCGGGCCGGTTTTTACGGGCTCTCGCTTGCCGAATGGCTCCCCTACAACCTTTCCAGGATGTGGCATGTCCAGTTGGCGCTCTTTTTCGTCGCCTCCAGCTTCCTCGCCATGGGGATCTTCCTCACTCCCATGATCGCCGGCAAAGAGCCGCGGCATCAGGACAAGCTCGCCCTGATCCTTTTGGGGGCGCTGGTAGTGGTCGTATTCGGGTCGATGTCAGGTGAAGCGGTCAGCCTGCAGGGGCTTCTCGGCACCAACAGCCCCTGGTTCTGGATGGGTTCCCAGGGATGGGAATACCTCGACCTCGGGCGCCTCTGGCAGATCCTTTTGACCGCCGGGATGCTGATCTGGTTGCTGATCCTCGTCCGCGGCATGCTGGACCGGTTGAAGGGTGAGCACCCGGGCAACATGCCGTGGCTTTTCATCTACAGCGCCATCTCCATACCTCTTTTCTATGCCGCCGGCATGTTCTACGGTAAGGGGACCCCCTTCAATCAGATCGAGTTCTGGAGGTTCTGGGTGGTCCACCTCTGGGTCGAGGATTTCCTGGAACTCTTCACCACCATCATGGTCGCCTATGTCTTCATGCTGCTCGGCGTGGTCAGGGTGCGGGTGGCAACGACCATCGTCTACCTCGATATCATCCTCTACTCGCTAGGGGGTGTCATCGGGACCATGCACCATCTCTATTTCAGCGGAACTCCCGAGATACACATGGCGCTGGGCGCCTTCTTCTCCGCCATGGAAGTAATCCCCCTGCTGCTCCTCACCTACGAGGCCTGGAAGTTCATGCGGCTCGGAGCACCCGCGGGAGGTTCCATGCTGAGCACAACGGCGGAGATGTTCCCGCACAAGTGGGCCGTAATGTTCCTGATAGCCGTCGGATTCTGGAACTTCCTCGGGGCGGGGGTCTTCGGTTTCCTTATCAACCTCCCCATCGTCAGCTACTACGAGATCGGCACCCAGTGGACCGCCAATCACGGACACGGCGCGATGATGGGGGTCTACGGGATGCTTTCTCTCGGGTTCTTCATGTTCGTAGCCCGCTACTTCCTCCCCCTGGACAAGGCGAGCAACACCGCCATGGGCATCGCCTTCTGGTGCACGAACCTGGGGCTTGCCCTGATGCTGTTTATAAACCTCTTTCCCGTCGGGATGCTGCAGATCAACCAGATCCTCGCCACCTCGTACTGGGAAGGGCGCGAGCCTGCTTTCTTCATGCTCCCCATGGTTCGGATCTTCGAATGGCTGCGGTTGCCCGGCGACGCGCTCTTCATAATAGGCATCTTGCCCGTCGTATATCTCGCCGTCCGCATGTTCCTGAACCGCAATCGGGGAGTTGTGAGGCCCGCGGAAGAAAAACAGGGGAAAGTAGCCCCCTGACCGGCGCGAGAGAGAGAACCGCCCCCGGCTGTGCACCATTTTAAGGCCGGGACCATGGATTCTGCGACAGAACTAAAAAAGGCCGTCCCTAACCAGAGGCGGCCTTTTTCATTGGAGCGGATTTGGAGATCAGAGCAGCCACTTAACCACGGCAACAGCCACGACGATGCCGATGAAGTCGGCGGTCAGGCAGACGGGGATCAGGTACTTGGTCTTCTTGATTCCCACGGCGCCCAAGTAGACAGCCAGCACGTAAAAGGTCGTTTCTGCACTTCCCATGATGACCGCCGTCATCTTGGTGGCCACGGAATTGGGACCGGTGGTCTTCACGATGTCGGTAAAGAGGGCCGTAGAGGCGCTCCCCGACAAGGGTTTGATGATGGCCATGGAAACGACTTCGATGGGGATCCCGGCGAAGGAGAAGAGCTGATAAAAGCCGTTTCTCACCGCGTCGAAGGCGCCCGAGGCCTGAAAGCCCTTGATGACGATGAAGATGGTCAGAAGGTACGGGAAGATGTTCAAGATAATCCCCGGTCCTTCCTTCGCCCCCGCGACAAACGAGTCGTAGACGCGGACCTTTTTGAAGGTGCCGTAGCAGATGGTGAACAGTATGAACAGCGGGATGATGAGCAGCGAGAGGTAATTGACGCCTTCGATCATTTGAGCACCTTCCTGAACGAGAACAGTATCACCAGCGCCGTCAGCGCGGATATCACCGTGGCGATCAGCACCGGGAGCACTACCCCCGCAGGGTTGACGGCATTGTAGCTGGCCAGTATCCCGATGACCGAGAAGGGAATCAATTGGATACTGGCGGTGTTGAGGACGATGAAGGTCATCATCTCGAAGGTGATGGTCCCCTTCTCCTCGTTCAGGGTATCGAGCTCCTGCATCGCCTTGATCCCCAGCGGCGTCGCCGCGTTGCCAAGGCCGAAGAGGTTCGCCAGCACGTTCAAGGTGATGGCGCTGATCGAGGGATGGTCGCCGGGAATATTCCGGAAAAGGCGGGAGATGACCGGCCGGAACAGGTGCGCGATGCGGTAGATGAGTCCTGAATCCTCCAGGATCCTGGTGATCCCCATCCAGACCGACACGATGCCTAGCAGAAAGAGCGACACCTCGACCGCTGACTTGGCGCCTTCGAAGATCGACTTGGTGAACGCTTCCAGGTTGCCGGTGAAGATGGCGAAGACGATACCTACGGAGAAGAGGACCAACCACACCGCATTCATGACCGCACCCCCGGAAGGGCCAGCTTCCTTATCACCAGTTGCTTCTTCTGGGTGTTGAGCTCAACCTCGGCTCCCACCGGCAGGGTGATCTTGTCGGGGACATGACCGATATGGGGGCAATGGACCACCGGGAAGTTCAGTTCCATCTGCGAGGCCAGGACCTGGTAGACCTCCCTGCTCTTGAGGCCGCCGAAATCCCCTAGGATGATTCCCTTGACCCCTTTCAGCTTGCCGGAAAGAATCCACTGCGTCAGCGCGCGGTCCACCTTGTGCAGCTTTTCGTCGATCTCCTCCAGAAAGAGAATCGAGTTCTCCGTCTCCATCTCCCAGTCCGTATTTATCAGCGCGGTAAGCGTGACCAGGTTGCCCCCCTTGAGAATGCCGGCGGCAGTGCCGTGACGGTACACCTTCACCGGTGCCCCCTGGAACAGGTTCTTCTCCGGGTACCCCCTCACCGCGTTCATGAAGGAGCCGACGGTGAATGCGGTCGGCTCCTTCAGGCTGGCCACCATAGGCGCATGTAGCGTCACCATTCCCGTCCGTTCGTGAATGGGATTCAAGAGCGCGGTCAGGTCGCTGAAGCCTGCAATAATTTTCTGGTGATTCTTCAGGTGGTCGAAGTCGATAAAGGGGAGCGATTTCATGGCGCTGTAGCCGCCGCGCAGGGCGAGGATCATATCGGCGCCGGAATCGGCGCAGGCGCGATGGATCTGCTCAGCCTTCTCTTGAGGCGAGGGGAGCACGGTCGGGAAGTGTGGGTTCAGGACGTTGAAACCAAGCTTCGATAGCTGCTTGATCCCCGCGGTGAACTCCCGCTTCTTCTTGATCAGGTAGCTAGGTGAAATAATATAGACATTATCCACTCAAAACCTCTCTAGTTGAAAGTACCCTTGCCAGGCAAGCCGTTTGAGGCGGCTTCACCGCATCCGACTGCCGGCAACTCCCGGTATTCTTACATTCTCGCCTCGTTGACCGCAAGGGCAAAAAGCCCCTACCTTGCACCAGCCTCGCCTTCTCCAACGCAAAAGGCTCATAGATGCCATACCTCTTGCCATCCTCCTGTATCTGATTTTGCGGATATTCTCAGAGCGGAGTCCATTGCTTTCACCGCGTACTCTTAAAGTTGCAGCAAAATATGCCTTAAACTATTTACATTGGAAAATTTTATTATATCGTATGTGTGGTGGCTGAGCTGGCTGGCGCGGGCTGACATGAGGGGTGCCAAAAGCGTGTTAAATCTGTCACGGGCGGACCTTCGCCCTAACCTTAAACGAAGAAAGGAGAACAGGACATGACACAGCTGAAAGACAGGCTAAAGGAGAAGATCGAGGCACACCGTCCCCGCATCGCCCGGCTGACTAAAGAGTTCGGCTCAGTCATAATCGACAAGGTAGATATAGCGCAGTGCATCGGCGGCGCCCGCGATATCAGGTCCCTTGTTACTGACATCTCCTATCTCGATCCGCAGGAAGGGATCCGTTTCAGAGGCAAGACCATCCCCGAGACTTTCGAGGCCCTTCCCAAGGCCGCCGGTTCCGAGTATCCCACAGTGGAATCTTTCTGGTATTTCCTGCTCACCGGCGAGGTTCCGACTCCCGAGCAGGTTGCGGACGTGGAGGCCGAGTTCAAGACACGGCAGCAGGTTCCGGAATACGTGTTCCAGGCCTTGCGCGCGCTCCCGCTGGACAGCCACCCGATGGTGATGCTCTCCTCCGGCATCCTTGCCATGCAGAGGGATTCCAAGTTCGCAGCCTTCTACAGCAGCGGCAAGTTTAACAAAATGACCGCCTGGGAACACGTTTACGAGGATGCGAGCGACATCGTGGCGCGCATCCCGGTACTGGCAGCCTTCATCTACAATCTCAAGTACCGGGGCGACAAGCAGATCTCCATCGACCCGAAACTGGACCTGGGCGCCAACTTCGCCCAGATGATCGGGCAGAGCGAGCAGTACAAGGACGTGGCACGCATGTACTTCATCCTCCACTCCGACCACGAGTCGGGCAACGTCTCGGCCCATGCCACCCACCTCGTCCACTCTGCCCTGTCCGATCCCTATTACGCATATGCCGCAGGTCTCGCCGGTTTGGCAGGCCCCCTTCACGGCCTGGCGAACCAGGAGGTACTGGGGTGGATCCTGGAATTCCAGAAGAAGCTGAACGGCGCCGAGCCTACCACGGAAAACGTCACCGCTGCTCTTTGGGATACCCTCAATGCCGGGCAGGTGGTCCCCGGTTACGGGCATGCCGTGCTCAGGAAAACCGACCCGCGCTACATGGCTCAGCGCGAGTTCTGCCTGAAGACCACGGGGCTCAAGGACGACAAGCTCTTCAAGCTGGTTTCGATGATTTTCGAGACCGCACCGGGCGTTCTTACCGAACATGGCAAGACCAAAAACCCGTGGCCCAACGTCGATGCGCAATCGGGCGTGATCCAGTGGTATTACGGGCTGAAGGAATGGGATTTTTACACGGTGCTCTTTGGAGTGGGGCGCGCACTGGGGTGCATGGCGAACATCACCTGGGATCGTGGCCTTGGCTACCCCATCGAGCGGCCCAAATCCGTCACCACCGACATGCTGGAGACCTGGGCTGCCGCCGGAGGCAGGGATATCGCCGCCCCCGCTTCACCCCAACCGCCAAAGCCAACGGCTTAAGGGCAGTATGCATAAACGAGGGGGGGCAACCTGTGCCAGAAGATTTCCGTCCTGTCCAGGTCGCCCCCCTTCTTGTTTAGCTGCCCATTCCGCTGATCCGTTTGCCGGATAACATCCACCCCGTTCAGTTGCCAGGGTTTCTGATACATCTGGGTTCAAGTCCGATATAGCACCTATACCCTGGGCAGCACTCGTCGTTCAAGGTGCTGCACAGCTCGCCCTCTTTTAGGCACTTCCTCTCGGCCGTGTCTAGAAACGCCGGGGACTTTTCCTGTACGCCTGCGCATCCTGCGTGGAGCAGCAGCACCACTCCGAACAATAGTTTTGATAACGCTCGCACCCTGCCGCCTTTCTTCATCTGAGCCTCCTCGGTCAGCGCGGACAACGGCAACTCTAGTCCAACTGACGTGACAATTGATTCTCGCACAACTTGGCCGCAATGCAGCAACTCTCTACGCCGGCAGCGGGCTGCAGATGGTGAGGAAGTAATTTCGATGGAGATAATCAAGCGTCAGCAGTCAGCAGAGGAAGAAATTGCCAACAGCATCAGCCATGCCGTCGGATTGATCGCGGCCATTGCCGCGACCCCGCCGCTTCTGTCCAAGGCTTTCAGCTATGGAGAGACCGGGTACGCCGTCGGTACCGCCATATATGCAGCAACAATGGTTCTGCTCTACCTTGCCTCCTCCGTCTACCACGCCATGCCTCCGGGGAAACTGAAGGAGTTGTTCAAGACCATAGAACACTCGGCGATCTATCTGCTGATAGCCGGGACCTACACACCCTTTTCGCTTGGTGCGCTGCGTGGCCCTTGGGGATGGACTCTTCTGTTTCTGGTTTGGACTTTCGCCACCGTCGGGGTCGTCTGGAAGTTCTGTCAAAAGATGCCGCGCCCGATAGCGTCCACTATCCTCTATCTGGCCATGGGCTGGCTCATCATCGTCGCAGCGAAACCGTTGTTCACGCGTGTGCCGCTGGCCGGCCTCCTGTGGATAGCGGCCGGCGGCGCGGCATACACCTTAGGCGTCGTTTTCTTCGCCTACGATTCCCGGCTGCGCTTCGGCCATTTCATCTGGCACCTGTTCGTAATGGCAGGCACGGCCTGCCACTTCTGCGCCATAGTCTGGTACGCCTTGTGACCCGCGGCTTCAGGGTGCCGTTTTGCCCTTGCATGTTCGGCTGAAGATTCCCACCTCCGTTTGAAATCCGATGCAGTTACGGCGTCATGAGAGCTGTTCCGACCCGAAGTGGAGACTAACATGGACTGGGATCAGGAAGTCAATGCTGCCGAGACTCTGCTCCGCTGTGCGACGACGCCGTCGTCGGAACAGATCATCTCCGCCATCAAGAAAGTCAACCCGACCCGGCTCTGCCTGCCAGAGGACGACAGGCAGCTGGGCTATGACCTTAAAAACCGATTGCAGAACTTGCTGCTGCAACATTACGGTGAGGCGTTCCAGCTTATCCCCCACCCTTGTAGCCCCGACGTGGTCCTCATCAAGCATCTGTTCCTCCCCAGCATCGACGCCTGCCACGCGAACCTGAAAGCGCTTTCGCCGCAGGCGCTTGACTCTGTCCCAGATCCGGGGGGCTTTGCCGCGGTAGCCAAGGGGGACAAACCGAAGACATCCCGTAAAAAAATCGACCCGAATCACGCTGCGGCTTCCCCGAAGGATGCACTGAAGAAGGCCCAGCAGATGCTGGATGGATACGACTATGCCTGAGCCGAGCAGGAGTTGGCCGGAATGCTGCTGATTACCGACTCCGACCTCAACGCTTTCTCCAAAGGGATCAGAGTGCTCTTCGAAGAGATGGGAGCCTACCAGACCGCCATCGACACCATTCAAGCACAGCCTGCGCGCGTGCTGCAGGACAAATCGATACGGGAACTTCTGGCGCTTGCCTACCACGGCAACGGCTCCTTGGCAGAGGCCGGTGCCGTATTCGACTCCATTCACCCCGCCGACCTCGGCAAGGATGCCCTCTACGCCTACGCGAGCCTCGCCTGCAGGGACGGGAATCACTCTTTCGCGCTTAAGTTGGTGCGCATGGCCGAGGAGAAGCCAGGTTTTATTGATGGATTGGACGGTCTCAAAATAGAGATCGAGAAGGCGCTGAGTACCGAGGCGGAACCATTGCAGGACGAGGCTGCGGCCGCGTTCGCCCGGGGCGAGATGGACCTGGCTCGAACGCTCGCACAGGAAGCGCTGAAATCGAGCAGGAACCTCCCCAAAGCGCGCAGGATACTAGCCCTCACCGAATCTATCACCCGGCAGGAGGAGGTTACGCGGCTGTGGCTGAAAGTCGAGCAGGCGACCGACCGTAAAGCAAGAGTTCGGCTCCTGTCTAAGCTGCAGGAGATGGACAGCCATAGCGGGGCAAGAATCGAGGAACAACTGCAGACCGAGAAGGATTGCGAACGCAAAGAAGAGGTCGCAGAGCACTTTGCGGCTCTGCAACTTGCCCTGAAGCAGGAGCGTTGGCCCGATTGCTTCGATGAGATCATCTGGATGTCATGCCGGGAGGACGCCGCTGAGGAGTATAGGGAAGCTGCTTCCCTGTCTCCATTTTTCAAGGTCCTTTACCGCAACAGCCGGCTGGAGCGGAGTTCGCGTGAGGCCGTGAAGCAGGCGTGGCTTCATTACGTCGACGCCAGTTTCCTGCTTCGCGCAGGTCGTCGGCGGGAAGCGCTTCCGATTCTGCAGCAGGTACACCCTTATTTCCGAGGCGATTCCGAATTTAAGCGGGAATACGATGAAGCTCTAGCGGCGGGACAGCTTGCCGCAAGCGAAGATGCCCGAAGGTTAGTTAAGGAGGCGAGCGCCGAAGGCAAGAGTTTTTCCGAAGTCGCCGAACTCTGCGCCGGTATGCGAAAGTTGCTTCCGCGTCTCCCCCGTGACAGCCGTTCCGCATTCATAGCCGCCATGGACGCACGGTTAGATGCGTTGCGTCCTCGCAAGAGCCAAGATGTCTTGGCGGAACAATACCGCGAGGCGCGTCTGATGGGCAATGGTCCCAAGACATCCTTACTGTCAGGTGAGATAGGAGATCCTGCCGTGACTGAGACAATCGACGCCGAGGTCGAAGCCATGATGAAAATAGAGGCTGAGGCGATGGATCTATGCCTGTCCGACACCCTTGACGTTGATTTCAGGCGGGGAAATAGCCCCTTGACCCTTCACTGGATCACTGAACGTCACACCTGCCTCAAAGAGGATCCAGAAACCATCATCGTTATAGACCTGAAGGAGATGACAGCGTGGCGGCTGAAGTCGCAGTTGCTACCAGGGCTCGATTTTATAGACTGCATCACCGAAACGAATCAATTTCTATTTCTTGATCTCGAAAGAGAAAGGTACTGCAGAGCAGTTTTGGACGGTGTTGATAGTAGATTCACCTCCATATTCAGCGTCCCACCCGACGCTTTCGGCGAAGAAGACCTTTATTACGAAATCCTGTTTATGTCCGAAAGCAAGGAGTGCGAATATTATGCATCTCTTTCCGATCCCGAAGAACACTTGAGCCGTAGGATAGCGAGGTTCTCCATCAACAACAGCAGGAATAACATGCATCGATGGTCCTTCCCGAGCAAGATGCTAGACATCAAGCGCCTCGCAGGTCCCGATTCTTTCGCCATCGCCACGGAGGACGAACTGATGCTGTGCAGCCGGAGCCTGGCTTTGTCCAGCCGGATGAAGCTTCAGGCGCGCATCCTTGCGGTCGACCGCCACAGCCAGGTTGTCTACGTGCTTCACAATGGCTTATTGACCACTCACCATTTCGACTTGAAGCCGATAGGCGGTTTCGCTGACGCATTATGTATCTGGCTCTTTCCTCCCGAGGCCTTGTTCGGACTTAATCCTGAGACAGACACGGCATTTTATTTCACTGAATCTGGA
This sequence comes from Citrifermentans bemidjiense Bem, assembly GCF_000020725.1. NCBI lineage: Bacteria > Pseudomonadati > Thermodesulfobacteriota > Desulfuromonadia > Geobacterales > Geobacteraceae > Citrifermentans > Citrifermentans bemidjiense. The sequence goes on from NC_011146.1 coordinate 4,447,406, forward strand.
AAGGGGTTCTTTTACAACATGGGCAGCAACATGGTAAGCAGTCTTGTCAGCACCTCGTCCGTAGTTTTCACATCAACCCCCACTGCTGCGTGGTATTTCCTGGAATATGACAGGTCTGCGGCTTCCATACGTCTTAGGGACATAAGCCACAGCCTTGGAACATTGTTGCAGTGGAGGGAGGTTTTCACCCCAGGGCAAGCATTTGAGGAATTCTCGAAACCGTTGGAGAAACTCTTTGAGGGAGTAGACGTGGTGCAAGAGATGTGCGGTGCCTGAAAGACTTCACCGCATCTGCTAAGACTTGCCCGTGAACGGCTGGACAAGAAGGTGAAACAGGGTCAACCTCGCCGGGTTGCGGAAGTCGTTCAATCCAATGGTCATCCCTTCGTGTCCTTTCTCGGGTTGGGGCCGGTAGGTTCCACAAAGACGGTCCCACCAGGGGAGGTTGAAGCCAAAGTTGCTGTTCGTTTCCCTGGGGATCACTGAATGATGTACACGGTGCATGTCGGGGGTCACCACGAAGAGGCGCAAATACCTGTCGACTGCGACCGGAATGCGGATGTTCCCATGGTTAAACTGGGAGGTTGCATTCAGTAGAGTCTCAAAGACGACAACCGCCAGGACCGGTGCCCCGATCAGAGCTACGGCGGCCATTTTGATGCCGAGAGAAATGACGATTTCGAAGGGATGAAAACGGTTTCCGGTGGTCACATCAATGTCGAGGTCGGTGTGATGCATCCTGTGAAGACGCCAGAATACCGGGACGAAGTGGAAAAGCACGTGCTGGAGGTAGATGACGAAGTCAAGCGCGATGATGGAGAGGATGACCTTGGGCCAATACGGCAACCATCCCGGTCGGTGGCTCATTACTGCCATGCCGACCGGGAGGAGCGGTAGGAGAATTCTGGCGAAGACGGTATCGACGACGACTATTGACAGGTTGGTAAACCAGCGCCTTCTTTTGCTGTCTGTAAGCACGCGACGAGGCGCCAGGATTTCCCAGGCGGCCACGACAGCTAAAATACCCAGGAAAAAGGCCAGGCGTATGATGTCTGCGTTCGCCATGCCGGTTATCCCTTCCCCCACATGGCGGCGTCCATGAACTGCTGCCGGAGGCGTTCTTCCGGGTTCTGTTCGTAGAACTCCTCTTCTGTGAAGGAAAACTGGTACTCCGTGATGTAGTCCTGTAGCACCTTGTTGGCGGCGTTCACCTTTCGGATAACATCGGGGTCACCTGAGTTCTCGAGGTCCGGATGATGGCGTTTTACCAAATCCCGATGCCGGGCCTTGATTTCCGCAAGGGTAGCTCGTTCACCCAGCCCTAATATCCTCAACGCTTCCTGCAGATCGGCATAGGTCATCGTTTTACCTCAGCGCACGTTCTAGCGGTCCTAACTCCCATCGACATGCTGTATAGCAAGGCAAAAGACCACGCTGTCTACTCAAGCGTCTTCACATCCACGATAAAGTACTCGGACTCTCCGAAGCAGGTGGTGGGAATGCCCTTATGTTGCTCGTAGGTAAGCGCTACTTTTTTACCAAGCGACGAGTTGACTTTTGAGACCACAGCCTTATCTCGCACAGAGAACAGGAACCTTTCCGGAATCGCACCAGGGACCGGCAGCATCTGCAGTTCACCTTCCCATGTCTTGCACACCCACCCCTTCTCGGAAAATTTCTGAACGTACCCGACCCTGTCACCCTTCGAGAAGTTCCAGTGAAGCGCCGCATAAACATACGCCACGGCAAGAACGATAACGGCAATGAATACTCCCACAAGTACCTTGATCGCTTTGTTTCCCATTTCAGCAGCAGTCATTTCCCCCCCTTAATTCAGCTTAAAATCGATTTAAACTACACTAGCCTGCGCCCCACGTCGCGGCGCGTCTCCGCACTGAGGGCGTGCTATATGCAATGTTACCAGATCAGAATGCAAATTTGTTAATTCCTGACGCAATTAAGCAAATCCCAGATGGAAATAGCCTATTTCCATCTGCATATAGCTTATTTACCAGTTGAAATAGCTTATTTCTGTTTGGGATTAGCTTATTTCAGTTTGGGAATAGCCTATTTCGATTTGGAAATAGCCTATTTTGTCGCAGGAATAGTTAAATCGATTTCGGATTAGCTTATTTTGTCGCCGGAATAGTTAAATCGATTCGGGAATAGCAAAATTGACTCATGAATAGTCAAAACCGAAATGGAAATTGCACAAACGCTTTCGGCATTGTGCAATTTCAAATTGGCTTTGAATAATCAGGGTCAGACCGGCAGGGAGTGGAAACGCAGAGAGGGCACCCGTTGCCGGGTGCCCTCTTTGATCTTGCTTGTTGTCTACCAGTCTTAGAACAATACTGCCTTCTGCGCCAGTGCGAGGACGGTGCCCGGAACCACGCCGAGTGCCAGGGTCGCGCCTACCGAAAGGAGGAGGCAGAGGGCGATGGCCGGGGTAGCGCCTGCCCAGTCGAACTCTTCGGTCGGATCCTTCATGTACATGAACACCATCACGCGGAGGTAGTAGTACAGGGAGGCTGCGGAGTTCAGCACGCCGATGATGGCCAGCCAGAGGTAGCCGGACTTGATGGCGGCGGAGAAGAGGTAGAACTTCCCGATGAAGCCTGCGGTCGGCGGCATGCCGGCCAGGGAGAGCAGGAAGATGGAGAGGATGGCTGCCAGAAGCGGCTTCTTGTGTCCGAAACCTGCCAGATCCTGCACGTTGCCGTTAGACTCGCCTTTCTTGCCGATCAGGACCACGACGGCGAAGGCGCCGATGTTCATGAACGCGTAGGAGAGCATGTAGAAGAGGATGCCTGCAGCACCTTCCGCGTTGGTGGCGGTGAAACCGACCAGTGCGTAACCTGCGTGGGCGATGGAGGAGTAAGCCAGCATTCTCTTCACGTTGTCCTGGGACAGCGCGATGATGTTACCGACGGTCATGGTGAGGACTGCCAGGATCCAGAGGAGCTGGCCCCACTCAGCTTTGAGCATCGGGAAAGCGAAGATCATCACCCTGAGGAAGGCGGCAAAGCCGGCTGCCTTGGGACCTGCGGACATGAACGCGGTGACCGGGGTCGGAGCGCCCTGGTAGACGTCCGGGGTCCACATATGGAACGGTGCAGCTGCGATCTTGAAGCTGAAGCCGGTGGCGATGAGCAGCATACCGACCACGAAGAGCGGGTTGCTCGCCACACTCGGGTTGCCCATGACAAAGGCGGAGATGGCCTGGATCTTGGTGCTCCCTGTGGCGCCGTAGGTGAGCGCCATGCCGTAGAGCAGGAAGCCGGTGGAGAAGGCACCAAGAAGGAAGTACTTGAGGCCCGCTTCGTTCGACTTCACGCTGGCGCGGTTGAAGCCGGCCAGTACGTACAGGCAGATGGAGAGAAGCTCAAGACCGAGGAAGATCACCATCATGTCGGTCCCGGCAGCCATCAGCATCATACCGACAGTGGCGAAAAGGATCAGGGGGTAGAGTTCGCCCTGGTTGCACTCTTCCTGGGCCATGTACTTGTCCGAAATCAGGACGGCAAGACCGGCGGAGACCAGGAAGATGATCTTGAAGAAGGTGGCGAAGTTGTCCTGCACCACGGCGCCGTTGAACGCTGATACCGACGGCCCCCACCCGTTGACCACGCTTGCCGCGGTAACTGCGAGGCCGATGATGCTCAAGTAACCAAGGTAGGCCTTGTTGTTGCCCGGCACGAAGACGTTGACGAGCAGCAGTACCATGGCGATGCATGAGAGTAGGATCTCAGGCATGACCACTGCCAGGTTTATGGCCGGCATAGCAATTGTTTCCATCTATAATCCTCCGTCAGCTAGTTCTAAGCGGTCTATTTTACTTCTTGGGTTGCGGGGAGAGCCGGATGCTCTTCGGGAAGGCCCGGAACTGCTACGTGCCCTGCCGGAAGCTGCGGCGCGGCCGGTGCTGCTACTTGTGCCACCTGCTTCTGCACCTTGGTGTGCGCGATCAGTTTATCGATCGACGGAGCCATGGAGTCAATGATGGGGCGCGGGTAGACGCCCAGGAAGAAGATGAGGAAGAGAAGCGGAAGCATGATTGCTACTTCCCTTGCGTTCAGGTCCTTCAGAGTCTGGTTTTTCGGGTTCTTCAGTTCGCCGAACATGACCCTCTGGAACATCCAGAGCATGTAGACGGCGGAAAGGATGACGCCGGAGGTGGCGATGATCGCATACCAGCGGAGGCTGCTCTCGAAGGAGCCCAGGAGCACCAGGAATTCGCCGACGAAGCCGTTGGTCCCCGGAAGGCCGATGGAGGAGAAGGTGACGATCATGAACATGGTGGCGAAAACCGGCATCTGCTTGGCGAGGCCGCCGAAGTCGGAGATCTGACGAGTATGACGGCGCTCGTAGATGAATCCGACGATAAGGAACAATGCGCCGGTGGAAACGCCGTGGTTGAGCATCTGCAGCATGCCGCCGGTGACACCCTGGGTGTTGAGGGCGTAGAGGCCGAGCATGACGAAGCCCAGGTGCGCTACGGAAGAGTAGGCGACCAGCTTCTTGACGTCCTGCTGCACCATCGCGACCAGCGATGCGTAGATGATGCCGATGACGGACAGGGTTGCGATGAGCGGGGTGAACTGCGCGCTTGCTTCCGGGAAGAGCGGCATGGCGAAGCGGACGTAACCGTAGGTACCGCATTTCAGCATGACGGCGGCCAGGATGACGGAGCCTGCGGTCGGCGCCTCGGTATGTGCGTCAGGCAACCAGGTGTGCAGCGGGAACATCGGGACCTTGATGGCGAAGGCCAGTGCGAAGGCCAGGAACATCCACATCTGGGTGGTCGGGTCGAGGTTCAATTCCCAGAAGCGGATGATGCTGAAGTCGCCGCCGCCCGCCTTGAAGTAAAGGGAGATCAATGCGACCAGCATGAGGAGCGAACCGACCGCGGTGTAGATGAAGAACTTGACTGCAGCGTAAATCCTGTTCTTGCCGCCCCAGATACCGATCATGAAGTACATCGGGATCAGCATCACTTCCCAGTAGATGTAGAAGAGGAAGAGGTCGAGCGAGATAAAGGTTCCGATCATGCCTACTTCGAGCAGCAGGAGGCAGATCATGTACTCCTTCACCTTCTCTTCAACCGCCGTGTAGGTGGAAAGGATGGAGATCGGCATGATGAAGGTGGTGAGGATGACGAGCCAGAGGCTGATGCCGTCGATGCCCAGATGGTAGCTCATCTGGAAGGGGCCGGCTGCGATCCAGGGCACGTTCTCGATGAACTGGAAGCCGCCGATGTCGGTCCCAGGCGCGTTGTACCCCGTGATCAGAGGCAGCGAGAGGACGAACGTCACCACCGTCACCGCCATGGCAACGGTACGGAGCACGCCGTGGCTGTTCTTGTTCACAAAGAGGAGGAGAATCGCCCCGATCAGCGGTGTGAAGGTTAATATGCTCAGTAACGGTAGCTGGTTCATTTACTCTGCTCCTTTTACTTACAGGTCAAAATTATCTTAAATTTGAATCTTAGCGGAAGAGATACACGCCTACGATGACCACCACGCCGATCACCATGGAGAAGGCGTAGTTGTGAACGAAGCCGGTCTGCACGTAGCGCAGGATGCCGCTGAAGCCGCGGACCACCGCCGCTACCCCGTTCACGATGCCGTCGATCACTACCACGTCGAACCCTTTCCAGAGGAAGTTGCCCAGGGCCTTGCAGGGGTTGACGAAAACGAAGTCGTAGATTTCGTCGATGTACCACTTGTTGTACACGGCACGATGCAGCACCGGGAAGGTCGCCACGAACTTCTCGGGGACGCTCGGAGCGATCAGGTAGAGGCCGGCGGCCAGGCCGATGCCGGCGCAGGCGATGACCACGGAGGTGCCCATCAGGCCCCACTCGACGGCATGGCTCGGATGTGCGCCGTGTACGTTATGCAGCACGTAGGCGTTGGAGTAGGCGAACACCGGCTCCAGGTACCCTTCGAAGTAGTTCGGGAGACCTCCCAGCACGTCGCCGAGGATCTTGGGCACGCCGATCCAGCCGCCGACCAGCGAGAGGAGGGCAAGGCAGACGAGCGGCACGGTGATGACCCAGGGGGACTCGTGCAGGTGGTGGAAGGCCTTCTCGGAAAGACGGGTCTGGCCGAAGAAGGTCATGAACACCAGGCGGAACATGTAGAATGCGGTGAGACCTGCGGCGACTGCGCCGCAGCCCCACAATACCAGGTTGGCGCTGCCGTGGTGCGGGTTGGCAAATGCCTGCCAGAGGATCTCGTCCTTGGAGAAGAAGCCGGCGAAGCCCGGGATACCTGCGATGGCGATGGTCGCCACCAGGAAGGTCAGGAAGGTGATCGGCATCTTGGACTTAAGCCCGCCCATGTTTCTCATGTCCTGCGGGTCGGCGTCGGAATGCTCGTGGTGCAGCGCGTGGTGCATGGCGTGGATGACGGAGCCGGAACCGAGGAACAGGCAGGCCTTGAAGAAGGCGTGGGTCATCAGGTGGAACACGCCGGCGGTGAAGGCGCCGACCCCCATGGCCAGGAACATGTAGCCCAGCTGGGAAACGGTCGAGTAAGCCAGGACGCGCTTGATGTCGTTTTGCGCGGTGCCGATGGTCGCCGCGAAGAGGGCGGTGGCGGCGCCGACGCAGGCGATGACGAGCAGCGCGGTCGGGCTCTTGATGTAGATGAAGTTCATGCGGGCGATCATGTAGACGCCGGCGGTGACCATGGTGGCCGCGTGGATGAGGGCGGAAACCGGGGTCGGGCCTTCCATCGCGTCCGGGAGCCAGGTGTAGAGCGGGATCTGCGCGGACTTACCGGTTGCACCAAGGAAGAAGCAGAGGCAGACGGTGGTCACTACGGCACCCGGGACCAGGAGGTCGGCGTTCTTGGCGAGCTCTACGAAGTTGATGGTCCAGACGTTGTGGTTGACACCCAGGTACCAGAAGAGGGTGAAGACGCCGAGCAGGAAGCCGAAGTCGCCGATCCTGTTCATCACGAACGCCTTCTTACCGGCGTCGCCGGCCGACTTCTTATGGAAGTAGTAGCCGATCAAGAGGTAAGAGCAGAGACCCACGCCCTCCCAGCCGATGAACATGAGGAGCAGGTTGTTGCCCGACACCAGGCAGAGCATGGAGAAGGTAAAGAGGTTCAGGTAGCAGAAGTAGCGGTAGAACCCTTCTTCGCCGTGCATGTAGCCGATGGAGTAGAGGTGGATCAGGAAGCCGACCCCCGTTACGATCATCAGCATGGTTGCGGAGAGCGGATCGATCAGGAAGCCGATGTCGGCTTTGAAGGTCCCTGACTGGATCCAGGTGAAGATGGTCTTCTGGAACACCCTCTCCTCACCCGGCAGACTCAGGAGCTGGAAGAGGATTCCGCAGGCGACCAGGAAGGAGCAGAAGACTGCCCCGGCTGCGATCCCACCGATGACCGTTTCGTTTTTGATCTTCTTGCCGAGTAGGCCGTTGATGACCGAGCCGATGAGAGGGCACAGTGGGATCAACCATACTAAATCAAACATCCCTGACTCCTTTATATCTGTAGTTCTTGAATTTCTTCAGCGGAGCGGCTCAAGAAGCCGCGATCAAATCACGTAGGCAACCAATCGCGGCGGAAACGCCGCTCCTACAACGCTCAGGCAGCTTTCGCCCTAGAGCTTCATCAGGTTGACGTCTTCGACGTCGATCGACTCGCGGTTCTTGAAGAAGGCGATCATGAGGGCGAGGCCTACGGCTGCCTCGGCGGCGGCGACGGTCATGACGAAGAAGACGAAGACCTGGCCGTCGATGTTCCCCAGGTGCCTGGAGAAGGCGATGAAGGTGAGGTTCACCGCGTTCAGCATCATCTCGATGCACATGAAGATGACGATGGCGTTTCTCCTCGTCAGGACGCCGATGGTCCCGATGGAGAAGAGAATGGCCGAGAGTATCAGGTAGTTTTCGATCGCTAGCATGTCAGTACCCCTTCTGTAGCGTTAAATTTTCTTTTTGGCCAGGATCACTGCGCCGACGATCGCGGCCAGGAGCAGCACCGAGGTGATCTCGAACGGGAGTAGGAAGTCGGTGAAGAGCGCCTTACCGATCAGCTCGACGTGCCCGACGCTGATGATCTGCGCCTTGTCCATAGTGCCGGTCGCGCCGGTCATGGAACCCTTCGAGAGGAACCAGACGGTCTGGAACAGCGCGAACAGTCCCAAGACGCTTCCCGCGAACACCGCGTGGCTGCCGCGCTTGCCGCTCTCCGCCTTCACGTTAAGGAGCATGATGACGAAGATGATCAGAACCATGATGGCCCCGGCGTACACGATCACCTGGGTGGCCGCCATGAAGGGGGCATCCAGCATGACGTAGAAGGTCGCCAGGCAGAAGAAGGTCATCACCAGCGAAAGTGCGCTGTTGATCGGGTTTTTGCAGGTGACCACCAGGATGCTGGAAATAACGGCCACCGTAGCCACGACGAGAAAGAAGATGGATTCCATTGCTGCTCCTTTATTTCTTTTCTAAGAGTCTCTCTTTGGTAAAGGTGAAGTCGGCACGCGAGTAGTTGGCGAGCTCGAACTGTTCCGTCATACGGATGGCGTCAACGGGGCACGCCTCCACACAGTAGCCGCAGAAGATGCAGCGCAGCATATCGATCTCGTATTTGGCTGCATATTTGTCGTGATTTTGGTCCTCGCCGGCTTCGACCGTGATGCACTTGGCCGGGCAGACCGTGGGGCAGAGATAGCAGGCGACGCACTTCGCCTTGTCGTGGGATACGTTCAGCGCATGCAGCCCGCGGAAGGTGTTGGCGATCTGCGGCCGCTCGGTCGGGTACTGCAGGGTGACCGGCTTTTTGAACATATGTGATAAAGTAATCTGAAGACCTTTAATGAGCGGCATTATCATTTGCAGCACCTCGCCTTGTAGTTTGTTTCTAGAAGAGACTACTTGTTGAAGACCATGACCCAGACGCCGGTGGCGACCACGTTCAACAGGGTCAGCGGCAGGAACACCTTCCAACCCAGACGCATGAGCTGGTCGTAGCGGTAACGCGGGTAGGTGGCCCTGATCCACATGCAGCAGAAGATCAGGAAGTACACCTTGGCCACGAACCAGAACCAGCCGGGGAGAAACGCAGGGCCGTGCCAGCCGCCCAGGAACAGGGTGGTGGTGACCGCGCAGACGGTGATCATGTTGGCGTACTCAGCCATGAAGAACATGGCGTATTTCATGGAGGAGTACTCGGTGATGAAGCCGGACACGAGCTCAGTCTCCGCCTCGGGAAGGTCGAACGGGGTCCTGTTGATCTCAGCCAGCGAACAGATGAAGAAGATCACGAAGGCGAGCGGCTGCTTGAAGACGTACCAGGCGCCGTTGGCCTGGTCGGCAACGATCTTGTGCAGCGACAGCGACTCGGAGAGCATGAAGACGGCGATGATCGCGAGGCCGGCAGCGAGCTCGTAGGAGATCATCTGGGCCGCGGAACGAAGCCCACCCAGGAGCGAGTACTTGGAGTTGGAAGCCCAACCCGCGAGCACCACGCCGTAGACCCCGAGGCTGGCCATGGCCAGGATGTAGAGGACGCCGACGTTGATGTCGAAGACCTGCTGGCCCGCCTGGTCGTAGAAGGCGGCGATCTGCAGCGGCACCGTGTAACCGGCGATGGTCACCGGGGCGCCAAAGGGGATGACGGCGAAGGATATGAACGCCGGGATCAAGGCGACCAAGGGAGCGATCAGGAAGGCGAACTTGCTTGCCTGAGTCGGGACGATCTCCTCCTTGAAGAACAGCTTGACGCCGTCCGCGATCGGCTGCAGCAGGCCGTGCCAGCCGGTCCTCATGGGACCCAGGCGTACCTGCATATGCCCGATTATCTTGCGCTCCGCGTAGGTGGCGTAGGCCACGGTCAGGAGCACGAAGACAAAGGCTACGAGCACTTTGGCAACCATGGCTATGTAGTACGCGACCGGCAGTCCTAAGATTAGCGTATCCATCTGATAGTCTTCCCCTCTGTTATGAATTTTGAGCTGTTAGCCGATGTATCTAAAGGGTCTCAGTTTTCCGCTCCCCATTGCTCAAGGGGGGTGGAAACCCCCTCGCGAGAGGGGGGAACTAAGTTGTTGGCTGTGGTTACTTCTTGGTAACGGTGACGTAGGTGACTGCGGCGCCGTCGGTGATGGTGTTGACGCTACCCTCGCCGAAGTGGTACGGGGCGAACACCGTACCCTGCGGCACGCGCTTGCCTACTTTTGCCGCTACCTGGACGCTGCCGGTGCCGGAGGTCACGGTGACCATGTCCCCTTCGGCGATCTTCAGGCTGGCGGCGTCCGCCGCGGAAAGCTCGGCGTAGGCGTTCGGGCAGACGTACATCGGGCCCTCGCCGAAGCGGGAGAGGGTACCGGAGTGGTACAGCGCGCTGCCGGTGACCAAGGCCAGCTTGCCGGCGACCGGTGCGACCGCCTTGGCTGCCGCCGGAACCAGCTTGGCGGAAACCGCCACCGGAAGTACCACCCCTTCGTCGCCGAGCTTGCCCTGGGTGAGACCCTGGTAAGCGGGGACGGTGGAGGCGATCTCGGTGAAGATTTCTGCCTGGTTGTTGTAGCGAGCCCCGCCGATAGCGGCGGAGAGCGTGTTGAGGATTTCGAAGTCGGTCTTGGCGAGCCCTACCGCCGGTACCGCTTTCCGCACCATCTGGACCCTGCGGCCCAGCGAGGTGAAGGTACCGCTCTTCTCGGCAAAGGAGCAGGCCGGAAGCACCACGTCCGCCAGCTGCGCGGTCTCGGTCAGGAAGAGGTCGGCGACTACCATGAACTCGACGTTCTCCAGCGCCTTCTCGATCTTCTGGCGGTTCGGGTAGGAGACCACCGGGTTCTCGCCGGCGACGAAGAGGGTCTTGATGTTGCCGTTGCCGCAACCCTCGATAATGGCGGAGGCCGAAAGGCCGGTCGATTTCGGGTAGATGCCGAGGTCGGCAGCGCCCTGGCTGTTGTTCTTCTCGCCCATGATCAAAAGGCCGGCGCCTTCCTTGCCGATCTTCCCGGTGAGGATGGCGAGGTTCGCCGCTGCGTTGGCGAGAGCCGCGTCGTGTCCCGGGTAGCCGAGGCCGATCGGGAGGATGATCAGCGCTTTCTCGGCGGCTGCGTAATCCTTGGCGAGGGTTGCGATCTCGTCTGCGGTAACGCCCGCCTTCTCAGCGGTCGCGTCGGCTACGGCTGCCTTCAGTTCGGCCAGACCCGCAACACCTTCGGCGGCGAGGCCCTGGTCGATGACCGACTTGCAGAGGGCGTTGAAGAGCGCTACCTCGCTGCCGGGGGTGTGGACCGTGGTCTTGGCGCCCGGGAGGCGGGTGAGCTTCCCTTTCTTGTCGGAGACGATGCGCAGGTCGATCCCTTTGCGCTTGACGCCGAGGTTGATCTCGAAGCCCACCACCGGGTGGGTCTCGTAGGCGTCGCTTTTCACCACCAGGAGGAGGTTCGACTTCTGGATGTCGGCGATCTCGGAGGGAGATGCGGCGACGCCGAAGCTCGCCTTGGCGCCCTTGGTGAGGGCCGCGTGGGCATAGCCTGCGGAGTGGTCGATGTTGTCGGTGCCGATGGTGCCGCGGAAGAGCTTCTTAAAGAGGAAGAGCTCCTCGTTGGTGAGCCTCGGGGTGGCCAGAGCCGCTACCGACGCGGGGTCGCTCTTGCCGGCGGAAAGGCGGGAGGTGATCACTTCGAGCGCCTCTTCCCAGCTTGCTTCCTGGAGCTTGCCGTTTTTCTTCACCAGCGGGGTGGTGAGGCGCTTCTCGGAGTTGACGAACTGGTAGCCGAAGCGGCCGCGGGTGCAGAGCTGGCCGTTGTGGAAGCCCTGGTTCTCGTCGTAGACGGTGGTCAAAACCTTGCCGTCCTTGGTCCCCAGGGTGAGCTGGCAACCGGTGCCGCAGTAGGAACAGACCGACTTGGTCTTGTTGAGCGCCCACCAGCGCGCCTTGAACTTGAAGGGGCGGGAGTTGAGCGCGCCCACCGGGCAGACCGAGACGCAGGAGCCGCAGAACTCGCAGTTGAGCGGTCCGTCGAACTCGGTACCCATCTTCGCCTCGATGCCGCGGTTGATGAAGGTATAGGCGCCGTAGGAAACGATCTCGTCGCAGATCCTCGCGCACTTGCCGCAGTGGATGCAGCGGTTCATGTCGCGCTCGATGAGCGGGTTATCGTAGTCGATCTCGTGGTTGAACTTCTCGTCCACGAACCGGTTGGTGTTCACCTTGTACTCGAAGGTGAGATTCTGCAGGTCGCAGTCGCCTGCGGCGTCGCAGACCGGGCAGTCGATCGGGTGTTTCAAGAGCAGGAGCTCGAGAACGAGCTTCCTGGCCTTCACGATCTCGTCGGTCGTGGTCTGGACGATCATCCCTTCGGTGACCGGGGTGGTGCAGGCGGGGATGAGACGCCCCTTCATCTGCTCGACCTCGACCAGGCACATGCGGCAACCGCCGAACGGGTGCAGCTTCTTGTCATGGCAAAGGATCGGTATCTTGATGCCACACGCCTTGGCGGCGTCGTAAATGGTGGCGTCTTTTTCTACCGCAACCTGTTTTCCGTTTATCGTAAGATTTACCATCTCGACCTCTGTCTCCGTGAAATCGGTTCAACGTTCAATGTTCAACGTTAGATTCGGCTCGTTCCGGGTCCAACCTCGAACGTTGAACCCGGAACGTTGAACCGTTCTATTCAATGGCCATGAAGCGGCAGGCGTCGTAGCAGGACTTGCACTTGGTGCAGTTTTCCTTGACCAACTCGGCCACCTGTCCCTTCTCCCACTTGATGGCGTTGGACGGGCAGGCCCTGAGGCAGGCCCCGCACTTCACGCACTTCTCGGGAATCACCTGCCAGAGCAGGAGCTCTTTGCAGGAGTTGGAGGGGCAGCGCTTGTCGATGATGTGGGCCTCGTACTCGTTCCTGAAGTACTTGACCGTGGAGAGGATCGGGTTCGGAGCCGTCTGCCCCAGACCGCAGAGCGACGCCTTCTTGATGGTCGCCCCCATCTCCAAGAGGGTGTCGATGTCGGCCATCTCGCCGCGCCCCTCGGTGATCTTCTCCAGGATGTCGAGCATGGCCTTCAGGCCGATACGGCAGGGAACGCACTTGCCGCAGGACTCCATCTTGGTGAAGGTCAGGAAGAAGCGAGCCACGTCGACCATGCAGGTGGTCTCGTCCATGACGACCAGACCGCCGGAGCCCATCATGGCACCCGCCTTGATCAGAGAGTCGTAGTCGACCGGGGTGTCGAGCACCTCGGCCGGGATGCAGCCGCCGGAGGGGCCGCCGGCCTGAACCGCCTTGAACTTGCGGTTGTTGGCGATGCCGCCGCAGACCTTGTAGATAACGTCCCTGACCGACATGCCGGCCGGAACCTCGACGAGGCCGGTGTGCTTCACCTTGCCGGTGACCGCGAAGATCTTGGTCCCCTTGGTGGTGTCGGTGCCAAGCGATGCGTACCACTCGAAGCCCTTGTTGATGATGTGGCGGACGTTGGCGAAGGTCTCGACGTTGTTGATGTTGGTCGGGAAGCCCCAGAGGCCCTTGACCGCCGGGAACGGCGGACGGGGACGCGGCATGCCGCGCTCGCCCTCGATGGAGGCCATGAGTGCCGTTTCCTCGCCGCAGACGAAGGCGCCGGCGCCCTTCTTGATCCTCATGTCGAAGTCGAAGCCCCACCCCTGGATGTTCTTGCCCAGGTACCCCTTCTCGTAGCAGGTGTCGAGCGCCTTCTGGAGACGGTCGATGGCGAGCGGATACTCGGCGCGGACGTAGACGTAGCCTGCGTCGCAGCCGATGGCGTAGGCGGCGATCATCATACCTTCGATGACGCAGTACGGGTCGCCTTCGAGAATGGAGCGGTCCATGAACGCACCCGGGTCACCCTCGTCGGCGTTGCAGATGAGGTACTTGTGGTTCCCCGGGGATGCAGCGCAGAAGGACCACTTCATGCCGGTGGGGAAACCGCCGCCCCCGCGGCCACGAAGACCGGACTTCTTGACCTCGTCGATGACTTCGGCCGGCTTCATTTCCTTGACGCACTTCTCGATGGCCTTGAAGCCGTCTTCTTCGATGTAGGCGTCCAGGCGCTCGGGGTCGATCTGGCCGCAGCCGGTCATGACCACGCGCATCTGCTGGTCGACGAAGGTGTTGTAGTACTCCTTCGCCTTCTTCTTCTCGATGACTTCGTTGGCGACGATGTGCTGATCAAGGATGGCCTCGACGTCCGCGGGCACGACGAAGTCGTAAGTGACCCTGCCCAATTCCGGAGTGATGATGTCGACGAGGACGTCGTTGGCGCAGAGGCCGCGGCACCCAGTCTTAACGACATCGCAACGCTTCCCTACCTGGGCCACGATACCCTTTTCAGCGATCAGCCTGGTGAACTCGGCCTCGACCTGCTTGGCGCCGGCCGAAATGCCGCCGGTGCCCTGACAGATTAATATTTTTACTGCTGCGTTATCGCTCATGACAAAAAGTCCCCTGCTGAGAAATTGACGTCCCGACTACTTGGTCATTGGCCGCTGGTTGTAGGTTTCAATAATCTCGTCCACCTTCTGGACCGTCATCTTGCCGTAGGTGTCGTCGTTGACCATGGCCAGAGGGGCCATGCCGCAGGCGCCCAGGCAAGCGACCTTCTCGAAGGTGTAGCGGAGGTCCGCGGAGGTTTCAGCGTGACCAATGCCGAGCCTGCCGAAGAAGGTCTCGGTGATACGCTCGGCCCCCTGTACGTGGCAGGCGGTACCTACGCAGACCCTGATGATGTACCTGCCGCGCGGCTTCAGGTGGAACTGCGCGTAGAAGGTCAGCACGCCATAGATCTGGCTCGGGTAGACGTTCAGCCTCTCCGCCACCAGGTCGATGGTCGGTCTGGGGATGTACCCGTAGGAATCCTGGATCCCCTGCAGAACCGGCATGAGGTTACCCGGCAGGGTCAGGTACTTGTCGATGATATGATTGGCCTCGGCCAGATCGATTTCTTCGGCCGGAATTTCTTCGGCTGGAGCGTTAGACATTTACCCCATCTCCTTTAGTTATCGTTTGAATTACCGGTCTATTTCGCCAAGAACGATGTCGAGCGTTCCGATCACAGCCACAAGGTCAGCGATCATCGAACCTTTGGCCATCTTCTCGATGGCGCCCAGGTTTACGAATGAGGGGGGACGCACCCTCATGCGGTACGGCTTGGAGCCGCCGTCGGAAACCATGTAGTAGCCGAGTTCCCCTTTCGGGTTTTCGACCCCCTGGTAAACCTCCCCTTCAGGAACGGGGAAGCCTTCTGAAGCGATCTTGAAGTGGTGGATCAGTCCCTCGATGGAGTTGTAGACGCTCTCTTTCGGCGGGTAGCAGACCTGCGGCGCATCGGCCAGGATCGGACCGGGCTTCAGGCGCTTCATGGCCTGGTCAATGATCTTCACTGCCTCACGCATCTCCACCAGGCGGACCTTATAGCGGTCGAAGGTGTCGCAGTTCTCGCCGACCGGCACCTTGAAGTCGTACTTCTCGTAGCCGGAGTAGGGGAGGTCGCGCCTGAGGTCGAAATCGACGCCGGAGCCCCTGAGGGCCGGGCCGGAGATGCCGAAGTCGATGGCGTCGTCTGCGGAGATGACACCGTTGCCGATGGTCCTCTGCAGCCAGATGGTGTTCTTGGTAAGGAGCCCTTCGTAGGTGTCGAAGTGACCCGGGAAGGTGTCCAGGATCTCCTGGACCGCGCTCTCGAAGCCGGCCGGGAGGTCGCGGGAGAGCCCGCCTACGCGGAAGTAGTTCGAGGTCATCCTGGCGCCGGAGACCATCTCGTACAGCTCCATGATCTTCTCGCGCTCGCGGAAGGCGTAGATGAAGACGGTCATGGCGCCGATGTCGAGGGCGTGGCAGGCGATCCAGACCAGGTGGCTCTTCAGACGGGTAAGCTCCGCCATGATGACGCGGATGGTCTCAGCCCGCTCGGGAACCTCGATGCCGAGGAGCTTCTCCACGGCCAACACGTACCCCAGGTTGTTGTGCATAGGGGCCAGGTAGTCCATGCGGTCCGTAAGCGGCAGCGCCTGGTGGTAGGTGCGGTGCTCGGAGAGCTTCTCGATGCCCCGGTGCAGGTAGCCGATGTGGGGAGTAATCTTCTGTATCACCTCGCCGTCCAGCTCTACTACGAGCCTGAGAACGCCGTGGGTACTGGGGTGCTGGGGCCCCATGTTCAGTGTCATTATTTCGCTAGCCATTGATCGCCTCTATTTTTTGGAGATGGAAATCGTCCTGGTTTGTGACTAAGACAGCCGACCCTTGTACGGTTCGCGGTCCGGTCCCTGCAGCGGGTAGTCCTTCCTGAGGGGATGCCCCACCCAGTCGTCGGTCATCAGAATGCGCACCAGATTCGGGTGGTTCTTGAAGTCGATGCCGAACATGTCGTAGGCCTCGCGCTCGACCCAGTCCGCGGAGTTCCAGAGCGCGGTGGCGGAGTCTATGGAGCAGTCAGCCTCGGTCAGCGGCGCCTTCACCCTGATGCGGTCCTTGTTCGGGATCGACATGAGGTGGTAGACCACCATGAAACGCGGGTCCTGGCCCAGGTAGTCGACGGCGGTGACGTCGGTCAGGAAGTTGTAGCGGAGGTCGTCCCTAAGGCACTTGAGCACCTCGAGGATGTTCTCTTTCTTCACGGTGACCGTCACCTCGCCTCGATATTCCGTGCAGTCGAGGAGGGCATTTGCGAAACGCTCTTTCAGTTTCACTACAGCGCGATTATTTTCTGCCATGTCAGCCTTACCTTTCCCTTTGGTCGTTGTAGATTAAGCAGCCGGTTCGAGTCTTTCGCCCAAGCCGATGGAAGAGCCGAAAGAGTTGCGCTCGTTGGCGATCTTATCCTGGAGCTTCAGAAGGCCGTAAAGGAGTGCCTCCGGACGCGGCGGGCAGCCCGGGATGTAGACATCGACCGGAAGCGCCTCGTCGATACCCTGCACGACGGAGTAGGTGTCGAAGACGCCGCCGGAGCAGGCGCAGGCGCCCATGGCGACCACCCACTTCGGTTCGGGCATCTGCTCATACACGGTCTTGATGACCGGAAGCATCTTCTTGGTCACCGTGCCGGCGATGATGATGCAGTCTGCCTGGCGGGGTGAGGCGCGGAAGATGATACCGAAACGGTCCAGGTCATGCTTGGCCGCACCGGTCGCCATCATCTCGATCGCGCAGCAGGCAAGACCAAAGGTCATCGGCCAGATGGAGGACTTCCTGGCCCAGTTGACCAGGCTGTCGAGGGAAGTCGTGATGATGTTTTCGCCAAGCGGCTGATCTACTCCCATTCCAGTGCTCCTTTTTTCCAAACGTATACGTACCCTACAAAGAGGATGACTATGAAGACTCCCATCTCGATGAGGCCGAACATGCCGAGCCTCTTGAAGAGGACTGCCCAGGGGTACAGGAAGACCGCCTCGATGTCGAACAGGATGAAGAGCATCGCGATCAGGTAGAACTTGATCGAGAAACGCTCCCTTGCGCTGCCGACAGGCTCGCAACCGCACTCGTAAGGTGCAAGCTTCACGGTGGACGGTTTCTTCTGGCCGATGAGGCTGGAGAAAATCACCGAGCCCAGGCCGAACAACACCGCTATGACAACCAGCACCAAGATTGGCAGATAAGCACCAAGCATCCCTATCCTCCCGTACTCCTAAGGTTTGTTATTTTGTTGCATGCACGCGGAAAAGCCGTATACTGCACACTCCTTGAGCGTCAAACCCCAAACTTTTCGTTACTTGCGAAAGGAAGCGGCGTCAAAAAGGTATACTGTATACAACATCGGGTCAGAAAATTATTTCATTTCACCCACTTTGTCAAGCACAAATTATCTTGAAATCTTTGCCTCATTCCGCAGAAACCGTATACTTTCCCGCGCACATGACTCATTAGGAAGCCCCCCTTTCGACACTAATCGAAAGCCTCCCCCCCAAAACTTTTTAATTTCTTGACAGATAAGCCGGGCGCGTGCTACCAAACAGCCCATTATTTGTCAATTAACAGCGAGTTAGGAGAATCAGCCCATGCAAAACAGCCGCTCGACCAAACTCTTTCAGCAGGCGCTTCAGTCCATCCCCGGCGGCGTCAACAGCCCGGTGCGCGCCTTCAGGTCCGTTGGCTCCGATCCGCTCTTCATCAAAAAGGCCGCAGGCCCCCGCATCTACGATGAAGACGGCAACGCCTTCATCGACTACGTCGGGTCCTGGGGACCGATGATCCTTGGGCACTGTCACCCGCAGGTGGTTTCCGCCATCAAGGCCGCCGTCGACAACGGCGCCAGCTTCGGCGCGCCGACCGAGCTCGAGATCACCCTGGCCGAGATGGTGATCGACGCGGTTCCCTCCATCGAGATGGTGCGCATGGTGAGCTCCGGTACCGAGGCGACCATGAGCGCCATCCGGCTCGCCCGCGGCTACACCGGCCGCGACAACATCCTTAAGTTCTCCGGCTGCTACCACGGCCACTCCGACTCGCTTTTGGTCAAAGCCGGATCCGGCGCCGCCACCTTCGGCGTGCCCGACTCCCCCGGCGTCCCCGCCGACCTCGCCAAGCACACGCTGACCGCGACCTACAACGACCTGGACTCGGTCCGGGCGCTGGTAGCGGCCAACAAGGGAAGCATCGCCTGCATCATCGTGGAGCCTGTGGCTGGCAACATGGGGACCGTCCCCCCCAAGGAAGGATTCCTGGAGGGGCTTAGGAGCATATGCAGCGAGGAAGGAATCGTGCTGATCTTCGACGAGGTGATGTCCGGCTTCAGGGTTGCCTACGGCGGCGTTCAGGAACTCTACGGCGTGACCCCCGACATGACCACGCTGGGCAAGATCATCGGCGGTGGTCTGCCGGTGGGGGCGTTCGGCGGAAAAAAAGAAATCATGTCGCTTCTTTCACCGGCAGGGGGAGTGTATCAGGCCGGGACCCTTTCTGGCAACCCCCTGGCCATGACCGCCGGCATCGAGACCTTGAAGCTCCTCAAGCAGCCCGGTTTCTACCAGAAGCTGGAAGAAAAAAGCGCCTTCGTGGCGGAGGGGATCGCTAAGGCCGCCAAGGACGCCGGCTTCCCGATCTACTCCACCCGGGTAGGCTCCATGTTCTGCGCCTTTTTCTCCAAAGATCCGGTCTACGACTGGGACAGCGCCGCCAAGTGCGACACCAAGGCCTTCGCCGCCTACTTCAAGGCGATGCTGAATGAAGGTATTTACCTCGCGCCTTCGCAATTTGAGACGGCTTTCGTCGGCATCTCCCACAGCACCGAGGACCTGGAGCAGACCATCGCAGCCGCCGCCAAGTGCTTCAAGGCGCTGTAGCGGGAATTGGCATTAACACTGACTCAGGGGATGCGGCAGCATAGTCTCCCCTCTCCCTGCTAATGCGCACAGTGCTGCCTCAGATTGTTTATTAATTAACAAGGGCGCCCAGCTTGGCTGCGGCGCCCTTGTTTTTTGCCTCTTTCGCTCTTTCATCACCCAATCATGATCCTTTTCCTGAGTGACAGCATCTCGAAGCTCAACTCTGCCATCACCGCCACCCGCTGCAGCTCGAAGACCCCACCGCCGAGCCTCCCCCTCTGATCGCTGGCGCAGATAACCCCCACCACATGCCCGCCAAGCGCCACAGGCACCAGCAGCGCCGCCCCGGGCGCCGTACCCCCCATCGCACCTAGCAACAGCCCATCGCCCTGGTCCTGCCCTAGCTCCCCTAAAAAGAGTCGCCTTTCCTCCACCACCCGTTTCACCTGCCTCATTTCCGCCACCGCAGCGGCAAAAAACGGGAAGCCTTTCACGGGTGCGCCGGCATCAACTGCCTGGACCCCGTGCGCGCACCCCCCTTTCAGCCTCAGGAAGGCACCCCGGTCAAATTCACCTGCCAAATAGGACAGTATCGCCTGAACGACCTCGGACTCTCCGAGGGCTTTTGCCAGCCGTTCGGACATATCCTCCAGGCTGACCCGCTCAGAAGAATGGCGAGAAGCGCCGCCATCCCAGGCGGGGTCCGCGCTCCCCCTCTGAGCGAGGGTGGCGGCGAAGCAGCTCCTAGCACCTCCCTCCACAGGGATGTAGCGCATGGGGCGCTTCACCCCGAAGATACGCTCCAGTGCGATGCTTAGCCGTAGTTCGGAGCAGACCCTTGGGATGATGACCATCCCGGTAACAAAAGCGATGTCTTCGAGCGCCTTGAAATCCGATGGGTTCGTCATGGCCACGGTGAGCCGCTTGCCGTCCAATGCGAGGGGGAGTACGCGGTAGCGCTGCACCAGCTCCAGCGGGAACATCTTCAATAGGGATTCCGGAATGGAGCCGAGTTCGGAGGGGTGGGCGCAGGGTACGCCAAGCTGCTCGCTCAATACGTGCGCCAATTCTTCCTCTTCGACGAACCCCATCTCCACGAGATTAGTCCCGAGCCTGCCGCCATAGATGGACTGCGCGTTAAGCACCTGCTCCAGTTGGTCCTCGGTCAGGGTTCCAACCTTCAGCAACATCTCGCCAAGCCGTGCCGACATGTGACACCTCCTCGGTGAAGAAAAGTTTTAAACTACGGGAATGGAAACAGCTGCGCAGCGGACGCGACAGAAATTAAATAATTTTCATATTCTACTCAGCGAGCCCCCCAGCCGCAACCGCATAAGCGTCACCCAAACGGGCTCAGGCGCAGGCTACCGCCCTTTCGCAGCGAAGCTACGATAGGGAAGCCGGTGTGTCCAAGGCGTCAGGGCGGCTACCTGCGAAGCTGGTACAATGAGCGGCAGCGCCCGGAGCCGCTCGGCAGAAGAGGCGTGACAGCGCGATAAATCATTATTTTTGTTGATGGGACAAACAGGAATTTATTGACATTGCCACCGCTACCGTGCTATTTAGCCTTGGTTTTCCTACCCGTAGTTTGTATACGGGAAAGAGAGCGACAACATGGATGAGGACAAGAAGGACCTGCTGAAAACGCTCGGGATGGTCTCCACGATGGGAATTTCCTTCGCGGTAGCCATCATCATCGGCGTGTTCGCCGGACTGAAGCTGGACGAGTGGTTCGGGACCAAGCCCTGGTTTTTCTACATTTTCCTTTTCTTCGGTATTGCGGCAGGTTTCCGCAACATTTTCATACTAGCGGGAAAAGAACTGCGCGATGACCGGGACGAGACTAAACGAAAGTAACCTCTTCGCCTGGCTGGTCGGGGGAAGCCTTGTGGTGAGCGCCGTTGCAGGTGCTGGCTGCGCGCTTTTAATCTCCGGCAAGTTCGGCGGTTCCCTCTTCATCGGGGGGGTGCTCGCCACGGCCAACTTCCTCTGGATGAGAAGAGGGGTGGAAGCGGCGCTTCAGCTGCAACCCAGGAATGCCTCGCGCTTCGCTGTGCTGCGCTATCTGCTGAGACTGGCCGTGATGGCGGTCGTGCTGTATCTGCTGATCGTTCGGCTCGGGGTCGACATCTTCGGCCTGCTGATCGGACTGTCAGTCCTGGTCCTGAACATAACGGTATTTTCAATATATTTGTCCACCCGTAAAGGAGGCTAGCAGCAATGGTTCATCCGTATCTATTCCTCAATTTTTTCCGCGAGTTGCTTCATCCCCTCGGTTTCTCCGAGGCTGGAGCCGACGCCGTCGTTTATACCTGGCTGATCATGATCGGCTTGGTGGTCCTCTCCATCGCAGCCACCAAGCGGCTGCAGGCCGTTCCGTCCGGTCTCCAGAACTTCATGGAAGTCATCGTCGGGGGCATTGAGAACATGCTGGTGGAAACCATGGGCGAGCACGGCAAGCCGTTCTTCCCGCTGGTCGCAACCCTGGCGCTCTTCATCCTGGTGTCGAACCTGATCGGCCTGGTCCCCGGCTTCTTCCCGCCGACCGCCAACATCAACACCACTGCTGCCTGCGCGGTCGTCGTGTTCGTCACCACCCACATCGTCGGTGTCAAGCACCACGGCGCCGGCTACATCAAGCATTTCCTGGGCCCCATCGCCTGGCTCGCGCCGATGATGTTCTTCATCGAGGTGATCGGTCACCTGAGCCGCGTGATCTCCCTGACGCTGCGTCTCTTCGGTAACATGAACGGCCACGAGCTGGTCCTGATCATCTTCTTCGGCCTGGCTCCGTTCATAGTGCCCCTGCCGATGATGCTAATGGGCGTCCTGGTCTCCTTCATCCAGGCCTTCGTGTTCATGCTGCTGGCGATGATCTACATCCAGGGCTCGCTGGAGCACGCGCACTAAGAGGCAGATAAAGATAAAGATTGAGATTAAGAACACCCTCGATCTTTGTCCGGTTTCCTCAATCTTAGTCTTAATCTCAATCTGATTTTTAATTCCTATACTGTTTAGGAAAAATACGCAGCAAAGGAGAAACAAATGGAATTCTTTACTATGTGTGTACTCGCAGCAGGCATCGGCATGGCTCTCGGCACCCTCGGCACCGGCATCGGTCAGGGTCTCGCAGTTAAGAGCGCAGTTGAAGGCACCTCCCGTAACCCCGGTGCATCCGGCAAGATCCTCACCACCATGATGATCGGTCTGGCGATGATCGAGTCCCTCGCTATCTACGCCCTGGTTGTCTGCCTCATCATCCTCTTCGCTAACCCCTACAAGGACATCGCCCTCGAACTGGCGAAATCCGTAGCGAAGTAATTTCTTCTTCGAAGAGATAAAAAGGGGCGCGCCGCAAGGCGCGCCCTTTTTTGTTGCCTCCACCTTCGCTGAAGCTGCCTCGGACAAAAACCTGCCTGACCTCTGCTCGCCCCTGCGCCTTGACTTTTTCCGACCTGTGTGGAATATTCCAACCCATGAAAATTCTTGCTGACATGCACACGCACACGCTCGCCTCAGGCCACGCCTACTCCACCATAAACGAACTTGCCCAGGCCGCTGCTCAGGCAGGGCTGCAGGGGCTGGCCATTACCGACCACGGCCCGAGTCTTCCTGGAGGCCCGCACCGCTATCACTTCAACGCCATGCGCTTCGTGCCGCAACGGATAGGCGGGGTTCGCATCTTCCGTGGGGTCGAGGCTAATATCATGGACCAACAGGGGACGCTCGATCTCGAGCAGCCTCTCCTGGAAGAGCTCGATTTCGTCATGGCGGGATTCCACGAGGACTGCGGCATCTGCGGACAGGACATAGACCGCAACACCCGCACGCTCCTGGCGGTGATGGAAAACCCCCGGGTAAAATGCATCTCCCATCCGGGGAACCCCGTTTTCCCTCTGCGCTACGAAGAGATAGTAATGGGCGCGCTGGCCACCAGCACGGCCCTGGAGATCAACAATTCGTCACTGATGTCGGTGAGCCGCAAGGGGAGCGTCGGGAACTGCAGTGAAATTGCCAGGCTTTGCGCGCAGCTCGGGGCTCCCATTATGGTGGGTAGCGACGCCCATATCGCTCAGGGCGTCGGCATCTTCGGCGATGCGCTTGAACTGATAGCGGACGCAGGGGTGGCTGAGGGGCAGATAATCAACGCCTCCTGGCAGAGGCTTCTGGATTTCCTGGAGATCGAGGAATAGCAGCCCGAAAGTGCGATTCAAGGAATAAGGAATAAATAGAAAAAGGCTTTCCGGTAACTCGCCGGAAAGCCTTTTCTGTTGTTATCTCGAATCCCCTTCTTCTTTGAGGATAGATACAATTTCTGCTTCAGCGCCCTTTGCCCGACATGGAGGCCGCAAGGACCGCGAGGCCGGCGAAAAGAAGGGGGATGCCGCAAAGCGCCAGCGGGGTGAGCCGTTCACCGAGGAACAGGATGCCCAGAAGCGCCGCTACCAGCGGCTCCGCCAGCGAAAGGGTCACAGCTGACGCCACCGGCACGCTGCGCAGCCCCCTGGCGAAGAGCCAGTAGGAGAGCGCAGTGACCACGACGCCGAGATAAACCACCACCGCCATGCCGCTTGGCTGTGCCAGCCATTTAAGGTTGGATACGAAGAGCAGCGGTGACAGCAAAAGCGCCCCTAGGGAAAAGACCACCGCCATGACTGCCTCGGAGCTCCGCCCCGGAAGCAGCACCTTGATCGACATGGTGTAGCAGGCATAGGACAGGCCCGCCCCCAATGCGAGCATTATCCCCACTACGTCGACGGCGATCGCCCCACCTCCCCCCACCAGCAGGCCGCAACCCGCGATGGCTAAAAGGGTCGCCACCCCCCAGGCCCTGCCCGGCCTCTCTTTCCTGAAGACCAGTCCCAGCACTCCGGCGAGGACAGGGGAACTTCCGATCGCCACCAGGGTGCCGACCGCGACACCGGTCCTGCTCACCGCAGTGAAGAAGCTCAACTGGTAAGAGGCGACGAAGGCGCCGGCAAGGAAGGTGGCGCGAAAAGGCCAGCGGCCGGTACCGAGTCCCCCACGCATGAAAGCCAGCAGCATCAAGGCGGCGCCGCCGACAAGAAGGCGCAGCGCCCCCAGGCTCCACGGGCTCACCCCTGCGGGCGCCAACGCCTGCGAGGTACCTGAGGTCCCCCAGAGTACACCTGCAGCTAAAACCAGCAGCGCACCGGCACGAACGCCACCGGCCGACGACTCGGCCGCAGTCGGCGCCGCTGTTTCTGATCCTGTTTCCATAGTCACCTTATTGCGGAGGAACTCCGTGAGAAACTGGGTGCCTAGGTATTACCCGAGAGGTCCTCAGAGGTTCTCTCAGATCTTCTCCGCGGCAAACGGTTTTGGTTTAGCTATGCTCGCGGGTGGCGTGGAAGGTGAGATCCTTCCAGTTCTCCATGGTGTTGTCGAGACGCCACTGGCTTCCCGCCAGGTAAGCGAGGTTCCCTTCGCCGTCCTGGTAGAGGCTCAGCGCCTCTTTTTTCTGGAAATCGTCGAGCTTCTTCCTCTCGCCGGTGACCCAGCGCGCGGTGACGTAGGATACCGGCTCATAGACGGCCTTGACGCCGTACTCGTGCTCCAGCCGGTGCATGACGACATCGAACTGCAGCATCCCTACCGCGCCGACAATCCAGTCCGCACCCATGAGAGGCCGGAACACCTGGGTTGTTCCCTCCTCCGCCAGTTGCACCAGCCCTTTTTCCAGCGACTTCGACTTGAGCGGGTTGAGGATGCGCACCTTCCTGAAGTGCTCGGGGGCGAAATTCGGGATGCCGGTGTACTTAAGCTCCTCCCCCTGGGTGAAGGTGTCGCCTATCTTTATGGTGCCGTGGTTGTGGATACCTATGATGTCGCCGGCGTAGGCCTCGTCGACGTTGGTGCGGTCCTGCGCCATGAAGATGGTCGCGTTGGAGATCTGCACCTCGCGCCCGAGCCTTAAATGCTTCACCTTCATGCCACGCACGAACTTGCCGGAGCAGATCCTGAAGAAGGCGATGCGGTCGCGGTGCGCCGGGTCCATGTTCGCCTGGATCTTGAAGGTGAACCCAGTGAACGGCTCCTCGTAGGGGGAGACGGTGCGAGAGGTGGCTTCGCGCGGCAACGGCGAGGGGGCGTTATCCACGAAGGAGTCGAGCAGCTGCTGCACCCCGAAGGTGTTGATGGCAGAGCCGAAGAAAACCGGGGTCTGCTTGCCGGCCAGGTAGGCCTCGGCGTCGAAGGGGTGCGCAGCGCCCTCGAGCAGTTCCACGTCGTTACGCAGCTCCTCGACCTGGCTTCCCAAGAGTTCGTCGAGCAGCGGGTCGTCAAGTCCCTTTACAGTGACCACCTGCCCCACGCCGCGATCGGCCTCTGGATCGTAGAAGGTAATTTCCTTAGTATATAAATGGTAGGTGCCGCGGAAGCGTTTCCCCATCCCTATGGGCCAGGTCATCGGCGCGCACTGGATGTTGAGCGTGCTTTCGATGTCGTCCAGAAGGTCCAGCGGCTCGCGCCCCTCGCGGTCCAGCTTGTTGATGAAGGTCATGATGGGGGTGTGGCGCAGCCGGCAGACTTCGAGGAGTTTTTTGGTCTGGCTTTCCACCCCCTTCACGGAATCTATCACCATGAGCACAGAGTCTACGGCGGTAAGGGTCCGGTAAGTGTCTTCGGAAAAGTCGTTGTGGCCCGGGGTATCCAGCAGGTTGATCTCGAAATCGCGGTAGGTGAATTTCATTACTGAGGAGGTTACAGAAATGCCGCGCTGCTTCTCCATCTCCATCCAGTCACTGGTGGCATGGCGCGCCGATTTCCTTGCCCGCACCTCGCCCGCCTGCTGAATCGCCCCGCCAAAAAGGAGCAATTTCTCCGTTATGGTGGTTTTACCGGCGTCAGGGTGGCTGATGATAGCGAAGGTGCGACGCCTTTGTATCTCTTGCTCGTTGTACCGCATCTACTGGGACTCCCGTTTAAAATGTTCTGGACAAAAGAAAGGCGAAGAGGGTATCTTCGCCGGACTGATAGGGTATCATAATTGCACAGCCGTTACCCAAAGGGCAATAAT
Organism: Citrifermentans bemidjiense Bem; assembly: GCF_000020725.1. Lineage (NCBI taxonomy): Bacteria > Pseudomonadati > Thermodesulfobacteriota > Desulfuromonadia > Geobacterales > Geobacteraceae > Citrifermentans > Citrifermentans bemidjiense. The sequence continues at coordinate 4,473,704 of NC_011146.1, forward strand.
TATTTTCTAGGCGGAAAGATGAACGACATATACCAGAGGTTGAAAATTGCTGGGGCGGCGCAGGACTGCGCCGATATCATCGCCACCCTTGCGGCCATAGAGAAAGGAACGCTTAAAAACGACTTGAGGCTGCTCAACTTCTACCGCGAGGTCCCGGTCAGCTACGGCGCCGAGGTACTGAACGTAGAAAAGGATTACGCGGAACTGCAGGTGCACCAGGTGCAGGCCGTCGTGATCTCCCAAGACAAGCTGACCGTACTCAAAAGCAGCCATTTTCCCAAGGACGTTGTGGCTGCAGTTACCTACGTCAACGTGGAGAAGTCCCGGGTGGTGCTCTCCAAATTCAGCTACGGCGTGGTCCGGGCCGACCGCAGGATGTCGGTACGGGTCGAGATGGGAGGTGCGGTCAAGGTTACCTTCGCCGGGCAAGAAGAGAAAGTTGACGGAACCCTCCATGACATGTCTTTGACGGGGATGTCAATTAAAGTACCGCACGACCCCATGTTCCCCGTGAGCGAGAAGGGTGAACTGACCATCGCTCTCCCCGGCGGAACCATCAAGGTTCCCGCCTCTCTGTTGAAGGTGATCTACAACGACGATGGTTGCCGACTCGTCTTCGAGATCGAGCCTTCACGTCCCGCCGAAGTTAGCATCTCGCAGTACATCTTTCAGCGCCAGGTCGAGATCATCAAGGAACTGAAGGAACATCCGGCCATAGGCGGGTAAGCCGTGCTTTTCGACAGCCACTGCCACCTGGACGACCCGCGGCTCCTCCCCCACCTGGAGAGGCTCCTCCCGGAGGCAGAGGCGGCAGGGGTCACCGCTTTCCTCGTCCCAGGTGTCGCGCCTCAGGGATGGCACCGGATCAGGACATTATCCGCAGCATATCCCCAAATCTACCCCGCCTACGGCGTGCACCCCATGCACGCAGAACTACTCACCCCTCAGGCAGTGTCGGATTTATTCCAGCTTGCCACCGGCGCCAGCGCCATCGGCGAAATAGGCCTCGACTACCTCCTCCCCTCCCCCTCGCGGCAGGTCCAGCAGCAGGCCTTCAGGGTGCAGTTGCGCCTTGCCGCTGAAGCCCGGCTGCCGGTACTGCTTCATTGCCGCAAGGCGTTCGAGGACCTTTTGGCAATCATCAGGGAAGAGGGCATTTGCGGCGGCGTCATGCACGCCTTCTCCGGTAGCCTCGATAGCGCCCGCAGTTGCCTGCGCCTCGGCCTGCACATATCCCTCGCCGGGAGCGTCACCTACGCCAACGCTCGACGGCCGTTGGAGGTTGCCGCAGGGATTCCGCTGGAGCGCCTGCTTTTGGAGACTGACGCCCCCGACCTGGCTCCGGAGCCCCACAGAGGAAGTGTCAACCGTCCCTCCTATCTCCTGGAAACGGCTACCAGAGTGGCGCGCATCAAGGGTTTATCCCTCGAGGAGCTGGGTCGCGCCACCACCGGGAACGCAACCCGCCTCTTCCGGCTCCAAGGAAACACCTCCCAGCTAAACCTTTGAATTAACAAGCATTAACGTCCAAATTCCTCTCATTGACCTTGACATGCTCTCCGCTATACTCATTGCCAAGCAGTCCCACTGAAGCCTACGGAGGTGCAGCCATGTTCAAGGAGTACACACTGCAGGAGGCGCTGAAGCTCGCTATCAAAACAGAAAAGGGGAGCATGGATTTCTACCGGAAGGCGGCTTCCATTTCAAAGGACGAGGGGTCCAAAAAGGTGTTCACCCTGCTGGCCGGCGAAGAGGCAGGACATCTGAAGGCATTCTTCGACCATTACAAGGGGGGGGACCTAGGCGACCTGGACAGCTTTATGGCCTCGCCCCCGGACAAGCAATCCGCCACGCACCAGGCGCTGGAGCAATCCATCGCCGAGGGAACCGGAGAGCAGAAGGCGCTGGAGATTGCGCTCAAGGAGGAGAAATCCTGCGTCGACTTCTACACCATCCTGGTCAAAGACATCGTCGACCCCTTGGTGCGCCGGGTCTTCGAGACGGTGATCCGCGAGACCCAGGGACACCACGACATGATCGAGGACGAGTACATGCGGGTCATGACCATGGTGCACAGCTCTGATCAGAACATTTACGTGAGGGAGTAAAGGGCACCTGCGCCTGCCGAGGGTCACCGGCCTGTGGACCTGATGGACGGAATGGACAGCATGGACGTGGTGGACACGGAGAGGTTCCCCAAAAAACAAAAAGCCTTCGCACCAAACGGTGCGGAGGCTTTTTTTAGGGTCGGACTCAGTGTTAATCTTAATCTCAGTCTTAATCTGCCTCTAGGCGACGTACTGGGTAAAGTAACCTTTCACCTTCGCCAGGTACTGCCTGGTTTCCCTGGGAAGCATGTCGACGCCGTGGCGGTCGACGTTCCCCGGGCCCCAGTTGTACGCCGCCAAGGCCTCGTCCAGATTCCCTTTATAGCGCCGCAACATGTCCTTCAGGAACCTGGTCCCTGCCATGACGTTTTGTTCCGGGTCAAAAGAGTCGCTCACGCCGAGCCCCCTGGCAGTGGCCGGCATCAACTGCATCAGCCCTTGGGCACCAGCGGAGGAGACCGCGTTCGGGTTGAAATTGCTCTCAGCCTTGATCACGGCCCGGATGAGGCCGCTGTCGATTCCGTAGCGCTGTGATGCCTTGTCGATGATGGCGTCCAAGCTGCCGTCGCCGGCACTGCTTCCTGCTTCCGGGAGTTTGCCCGCCTCGAAATGAGCCTGCTGCGCCTGGAACGCCGCCTCGGGACCATGCCCGTCTGCCGACCCGGGCGCTTGAATCTGGGTGCCGGTCTGTCCCTTGGGAATCTGCTCCATGAAGCGGCTCAACACCCCCTGCACATCGAGCTGCCTCGGGGCGGCGGCCTGGTCGGGATCCGCGCCGATGGCGAGCGCCGAGCTGAGCATCTTCAGGCGCAAAAGCTCGGCCGCCGCCTCGGGCGGGACCTCGCCTTCGCTCCCCTTCTGCGCCAGGTACTCCTCGAAACGAGTAGTGTTGGTTTCAGACGCGGCCCCTACCTTCCTGGCCGCGGCAACGCCGGGCGCTGTGGCTACCGGATTTATCGACATGAACCTGCTCCCTGTTACGGGGTGGCCGATCCCTCCCCGTAGACGAGTTTCTTTTTCTTCAACTTCTCTATCAGCGTGGTCCGCTTCAGGTTGAGGAGCTCGGCCGCTTCCTTCTTGTTGCCGCCGCTTTTCTCCAACGCCTGGAGGATCAGACGGTTCTCGAATTCCTCGACGGCGCTGTTGAGGCAGAAACCGTCGTCGGGTAGCGTCATCGGCTCGCCATGCAGCACCGTCGTGGTCCGGCTGCCGCGGTACTTCTCCGGAAGGTCGTGGATGCTGATGACGCCGGTCGTTTTGATGATCACCAGCCGCTCGACCAGGTTCTCCAGCTCCCGCACGTTACCGGGCCAGTCGTAGTTGCTGAGTATCTCCATTACCTGCTTGTCAAAACCTTGAACCTTGCGCTGCTTGCTCCGGTTGAACTTCTCCAGGAAGCTGTTCAGAAGCAGCGGCACGTCGGAACCCCGCTCCCGCAAAGGGGGGAGCATGATCGGAATCACGGAGAGGCGGTAGTACAGGTCCTCCCTGAACTCCTTAGACGCCACCATGTGGTCCAGATTCTGGTTGGTGGCAGCGATGATCCTGACGTCGACCTTCTTGGAACGGGTCGATCCTACCGGCTCAAGCTCGCGGCTTTGCAGCACGCGCAAAAGCTTCACCTGCAGGTTCGCCTTCATGTCGCCGATCTCGTCCAGGAACAGCGTCCCCTTGTCCGCCATCTCGAAGCGGCCGATGCGCGAGGCGACGGCGCCGGTGAAGGAGCCCTTCACGTGGCCGAAAAGCTCGCTCTCCAAAAGCTCATCGGGAATGGCCGCACAGTTGAGCGCCACGAAGTTCTTGTCCGAACGGTTGGATAGGTCGTGTATGGCCCGGGCCACCAGCTCCTTCCCTGTACCGGACTCCCCCTGGATCAGGACGGTGGAATCGGAAGTGGCGACCTTCTCTATCATCTCGAAGAGCGAGAGCATCTTTTCGCTCTCCCCGATGATGTTGTTCAAGAGGGCCCTGTTCTTTATGCACGGTTTGGACCGAAAACTCTTGCTCTGCAGAGCCTGGTGCTCGAGACCCCTCTTCACGTGGGTCTCCAGCTCCTCCAGGTTGAACGGCTTTTCCAGATAGAAAAAAGCCCCTGCCTTCAGGAGATTGGCGGTCATCTCGAAGTTGGCAAAGGCGCTGTAGGCTATGGTGACTATGTCCGGGCGTATCGACTTTAGTTGCTTGATGAACTCCAGTCCGTTGACCCGAGGCATCATGATGTCGGTTATCACCATCTGGACTTCGTGGAGTTCGATCTTTTGCAGGGCGTCCTGCCCATCGAAGGCTTGGTAGACCTGGTACCCCTTGTAGCTCAGGAAGGCGGCTACGAAGTCGCGGGTCTTCTTGTCGTCGTCTGCGATCAGTATTTTCGGCGTTTCCATCGTTTCCCCGATTTCGGTTAAAGTTGCTCAGAATCAAGCCGATACAAAAACGGTGTTGATCGGAACTATAGCGGGATATTTCCCCAATGTCAATTAAATGACTTGCCGGCGACGGCCTCCGGTGTCAATTATTTGCACTTGACCCCGCAAGGGCGCCTTCCTCAGTCGCTCACCGCCCCGAAGCCCCTGTTTGTGCGGGGGAGGCGCCAGCAGCGCAAGAGAGAAAAAAATATTCAACCTTTGGTTCAGCATACCGAATAGGAAACTAATGCGGCGGGAGCCTGGCTTCCGCCGCCTATGATTTCACCGCACAGGGAGGGTCCATGGAGACCGCACTCACGAAGGTTAAAAGCGAGGAATATGGGGGTGAGCTGATCCAGTTGGTGAGCTTCAACCTCGAAAAAGAGGAGTACGGCATCAACGTCCTGATGGTGCGGGAGATCATACGCATGCTTAACATCACCCGCGTCCCCAACACCCCGCACTACGTGGAAGGGGTGATCAACCTGCGCGGCAAGGTGATCCCTATCATCAACCTGCGCAAGAAGTTCGATCTGGTGGACTCGGAATACGACAAAAGAACCCGGATCATGGTCATGGAGGTAGTCGGCGAGCTGATGGGATTCATCGTCGACGAGGTCTCCGAGGTGATCCGTATCTCCGAAAAGGAGATCCAGCCCCCGCCCCCGGCGGTTTCCAGCGGCATCGAGCAGGAATGCATGGCCGGGGTCATCAACCAGGCCGACCGGCTACTCGTTCTGCTCGACTTGGAGCGGATGTTCTCCGCCGACGAGCGCAGGCTGTTCAGCAACGTAGGTTAAGGTACCAACAGGGGAAAGCCTTCCCCCTTCCCGGAGCGCATCATGGCTATAGACTGCGAAGATCAGGAGCTACTCGAAGGTTTCCTTGCGGAAACCACGGAACTCCTCGAAAAACTTGACGACGACCTGATCACCTTGGAGAAGAGCCCGGACGACGCCGAACTGATGAATCGGATCTTCCGCTCCATCCACACGGTCAAAGGGGCCTCCAGCTTCCTCGGGTTCGACATGCTGGTCAAAGTGACTCACAAGACCGAGGATGTGCTGAACCGCCTGAGAAAGGGGGAGCTCTTCCTCAACCCAGAGATCATGGACGTGATCCTGGAGGCGGTCGACCTGGTGAAGACACTGGTGGCCGACATCAAGGGAGGGGATATCGTCGAGAGGGACCTCGAGGGGACCATCTCCAAGCTGATTCCGTTTCTCTCCGAGAACGCGACCGAAGCTACGGTGCTCGCCCCTACCTCGGCTCCCAAGGAGGAGAAGGTCGCGACGCCTCCTCCCCCCGAGTCAGCCGCGGATGCAGAAGCGAAAGCAGCCGGTGAGAAGGAGAGCGCACCCGCCGATACCGGTGCGCCCACAACGGCAGCCGCGGCGCCGGTGGCGCAGCCCAAGCCTCAGCCGGTCAAGGAGCCGCAAAAGCCTGCCCCCAAAGGGGAGGAGCTGGCCGACAACTCCACCGTGCGCGTCGACGTGAAGCGCCTGGACGACCTGATGAACCAGGTCGGCGAGCTGGTGCTCGAGCGCAACCGGATGATCCAGCTGCACAGCGACTACCAGACGGGTCTCGACCCCACCGGCTTCGGCGATGATTTCGGGAAACTCTCCAAGAGGCTCAACTTCGTCACCTCCGAGCTGCAGATGCAGGTTCTCAAGATGCGGATGCTGCCGGTGGAGAAGGTCTTCAAGAAGTTCCCGCGCATCGTCAGGAATCTGGCGCGCGACCTCGGCAAGGAAGTGGACTTGGTCATCATCGGCGAGGAGACCGAACTCGACCGCTCCGTCGTCGACGAGATCGGGGACCCCTTGATCCACCTGATCCGCAACGCCCTGGACCACGGCCTGGAAACTCCGGACCAGCGCCTTTCCGCCGGCAAGGACCGCACCGGCACCGTGGTCCTCTCCGCCGCCCACGAGGGGAACCAGATCGTCATCAGCATCAAGGACGACGGCCGGGGCATAGACCCCGAGCGGATCTCGAAGAAGGCGCTGGAGAAGGGGCTCGTCACCGAGGAACAGCTCGCTTCCATGGGGAACCGCGAGATCCTCGACCTCCTCTTCCTCCCGGGCTTCTCGACCAAGGAGCAGACCACCGACCTCTCCGGCCGCGGCGTCGGCATGGACGTGGTGCGCACCAACATCAGGAAGTTAAACGGCATCATCGAGATCAAAAACGACGTCGGGCACGGCACCGAGTTCATACTGAAGCTCCCGCTCACCCTGGCCATCATCCAGTCCCTGCTGGTGGAGGTGGAGAAGGAGGTCTACTCCATACCGCTTGCGTCGGTCATCGAGACCATGCGGGTGAGCAAGAGCGAGTTCCACATGATCGGCGGACAGGAAGTGCTCAAATTGAGGGACTCGGTGCTCCCGCTCCTGCGGCTGCAACAGACCTTCAGCTGCCAGGAGGTCTACACCGATCGCGACACCTGCTACGTGGTCATAGTCGGCGTAGCCGAGAAGCGCATCGGCCTCATCGTCACCAGGCTCCTGGGGCAGCAGGAGGTCGCCATCAAGTCGCTGGGCAAGTTCCTGGCCAATCTTCCTGGCATCGGCGGTTCAACCATCATGGGCGACGGGCGGGTGGCACTGATCGTGGATCCGATCGGTCTGATCGGGGGCGGGGCAGCCTGAGGGGAAGATAATGGCATTAGACATGAAACCATTCGACGCGAAAGCGGCCCCGAAGATCAACGAAAAGGACTTCGAGCAGCTTCGGGACTATATATATAACGTCTGCGGCATCTACTTCCACAGCAGCAAGAAGTACTTCCTTGAGAGCCGGCTGGCCCGGAGGATGGAAGCTACCGGCTGCAAGAGCCACGGCGATTACTACCAGTACGTGCGCGGCGCCGCTACCGGCAGGACCGAGCTCACCAAGCTTTTGGACGAGATCACCACCAACGAGACCTGCTTCTTCAGGAACATGCCGCAGCTGACCGCGCTGGAGAACAAGTTCCTCCCGGAGATCGTCGCGGCCAAGGGAAAGATCGGCTTCAAGAAGCTCCGCATCTGGAGCGCCGGCTCCTCCTCGGGGGAAGAGGCCTACACCATGGCCATGATCTTCCTCGAGAAAAGGGCCACGCTGCTCAAGGACTGGATCATCGAGATCGTCGGCACCGACATCAACGAGACGGTGCTGGCCCAGGCCAAGGAAGGGGTCTACAACAGCTACTCGGTGCGCAACACCCCCGACTATTACCTGAAGAAGTACTTCAAGGAGGAGGCGCCCGGAAAGTTCCTGCTCTCCCCCGAGGTGAAAAAGCTCGCCACCTTCAGCCAGCTGAACCTTTACGACGACAACAAGATGCTCTTCATGAAGAGCTTCGATTTCATATTCTGCGCCAACGTGCTGATTTACTTCGACACCTCGTCCAAGAGCAAGGTGGTCCAGCATTTCTACAACAACCTGCAGCCTTACGGCTATTTCTTCGTGGGGCAGTCCGAGTCGCTGCACGGGGTGAACGACAAATTCAGGACCGTACACTTCCCCGGCGGGTTCACCTACAACAAGTGAGGATGAGTATGGAAAGAGCAGCCATGATGCAGACTGCTGAAGAGATGGTGGAGAGCTTCGTCGACCTCCCCACCATTCCGCAGGTAGCCACCCGGGTCATCGAACTCCTGGACCGCCCCGGCGTTGAACTGGACGAGGTGGCCGACATGATCCTGGCCGACCAGGTCCTCGCGGCCCGCGTCATCAAGATGGTCAACTCGCCGCTTTACAAGCCGGCGCACGAGATAAAGTCCGTCAAAAGGGCCCTGATCTACCTGGGTTTCCGTCACATCCGCGAGCTTGCCTTCACCTGCTCCTTCGTCGACGTCTTCGAGGGGCGAGACGGCGTCTTCGACATCAAGAGCTTCTGGGAGCACTCCTTCGGCGTCGGGGTGGTGTCGAAGATCATCGCGCAGCGGGTGCGCTATCCCGACACGGAGAAGGCCTATCTCGTCGGTATCGTGCACGACATAGGCGAGGTGTTCCTCTCCTACTACCGCCAGGACGCCTTCCGCGCCCTGCTCGATTCGGTGCAGGGGCAGTCGTTCCGCCTGGTGGAGAAGGAGGCCGAGTTTCTGGGGACTTCCCACAACGAGGTCGGCCTCTGCATCGCCAAGAAATGGAACTTCCCCGCGGATTACCGCGAGGTGATCGCATTGCACCATGCCCCCGAGGAGGCGGTCATCGATCCCACCCTTTGCGCCATAGTGAACCTGGCAGACCTCTTCTGCTCGGTACGTCAGCTCGACTACGGCGGGACCTCGCGGGTTTCCTTCAACCTCGCAGATGAAAAAGCCTGGGCCATACTCAAGGGTTACGCCCCACACCTGGCAGACCTCGATGTCGAGCGCTTCTGCTACGAACTGGACGACCGGGTTCCCGAGATTCAGGACATGGTGAAATCGATCTTCCAGGGGATAGGAGCTTAGGAGCTATCATGATTCCCGACGGCCGGAACAAATTGAGGGTACTCATCGTCGACGACTCCTCCTTCATGCGCATGGCGATCCGCGGCATTCTCGCCAAGGCGCCGGGGATAGAAGTGGTCGGAATCGCAGCGGACGGTTTGGAAGGGGTGGACAAGGCGCTGGCGCTGAAGCCCGACCTGATCACCATGGACGTGGAGATGCCCCGAATGGACGGCATCGCTGCCCTGAAGCAGATCATGGCCAAGCAGCCGACCCGGGTGCTTATGGTCTCAACGCTCACCAGCGAGGGGGCGCGCGCCACCTTCGAGGCGCTGGAGGCAGGCGCCATCGACTACGTCCCCAAAAACGTGAGCGACTGCAAGGATGCCCAGGCTGTCTTCCAGGCGGCGCTACTCGCCAAGGTTCAGGAGGCTGCCCTTTCCGCCCCCCCGAAAAAAGCCGGGATAGGCGCAGCTGCCCCGAGATTGGTGCAGCCGCCCCAGGTCCGTCCTTCTCACTTTGCGAACCGCCGCATCGGCTGTGTCGGCATCGGCGCCTCCACCGGCGGCCCGGTCGCGCTCCAGGAGGTGCTCTCGCGCGTACCGGTCAACTTCCCGCACGGCATCGTGGTCGCCATTCACATGCCCAAGGCCTTCACCGGCCCCTATGCGGACAGGCTGAACGCCAAGTGCTCCCTTTCCATCAGGGAGGCGGCCAACGGCGACGTGGTGAAGGGGGGCGAGGTGTTGATCGCGCCGGGGGGGCAGCACACCACCTTGGTGCGCCAAGGGAGCAACATCGTGGTACGCATCGCTCCCAGCGCCGATTTCCCGCAGTACGTCTATATTCCCAGCGTGGACCAGATGCTGACCTCGCTCTGCGACGCCAGCAACGGCTCGATGCTGGGGGTGATACTGACCGGAATGGGGAACGACGGGTTCAAGGGGATGAAGCACCTGAAGGAGAAGGGAGGCCTTACCCTGGTGCAGAACGAGGCGACCTCCACCATCTACGGCATGCCGCGGGCCTGCATCGAGGGGAGCGTCGCCGACCTGGTGCTGCCGTTGGACCAGATCGGGATCGAGATAGGAAAGATGATCGGCTGAGGCGGCGCCTAGCGCCGCCCTCGCACCAAGAGGCCGCGCTCCGCAGCCTCCACGCTGCAGCGCGAGAAACCCTCGCGCTTCAAGCGGAATAGGATGAAAGGCGCAGCCGGCGCCAGGCACTCCGGAAAGAAGAGCCGCAACTCCCCCCCCTCGTCAAGAAAACGCCCCATCCCCCCCCTGATCTGCAGCGGTTCGCACTCCCGCGCCTCCCCCGCAGCTCCCGGCTCCGACGCCCCACCCTGCGAAGGAAGCAGCGCCAGAAAGGCCAGTTGCAGCGTGCGCCAGATCCGTAGCGGCAGCAACCGCAGGCGCGCCGCTAGGGGCGCGTCCAGCTTGGCACGGATCTCTTCGTGTTTCACATCTCCCTCCTTTGCGTATCAAAACCAGCGGATCAGCTGGCGCTCCATGTCGATCTGGTGCGGGTGCTTACCCAGGAAGTCCATGCCGAGCAGACCGTCGTGCTCCCCGCCGCCGCTGAACGGTATCACCTCCAGCTCCATCGAGGGATGGGCAAAGGGACCGACCGTCAGAAGATCCACCTTGCCGATCCAGGACCTGACCAGCCTGCCATCTGCAACCTCGGCCACAGAGGTTCGGGCGGATCGCAGATCGAGCGGGAGCCTCCTTAAAACCTCCTCGTGCACAACGCTCCTGGTGGCGCCGGTATCAACAACCAGTTCGACCACTACCGATACCCCGCCCTGTTTCAGGGTTACCGGAACCAGCAATTGGCCGCTCACCACGCGGATGGGGGTTACCTGCTCCCCGCGGGCAGGGGGCGCCGGCGCGGGAGCCGCTGCCTCCTTCTGGACCAGCGGTTCGCTCTGCTCGGTCGGGGGAGGCGCGTCTGCGCTTCGCTGCGGCGGCGGGGTTGGCGGCTTGCCCGGTGCCTCGGCAGGGGCCGGGCTTCTGAGCGCAGCGGCGGGGCTCGGTTTACCCGCTCCAGCTCGGGTGGGGCTCCCATACTCTAAGAGGTAGCAGGCAATGCTGCCGACCGTACAGACGGCTGCGCACCAAGCTGCAATCCGCCTGGCCCCACCTGCCTTCTCCCTGGCCACCGTCCTCGACTTGGCAACCAGTTCCTGGGCGTACACCGAAAGTTTCTTCTTCAAGAGGGGGTCGGCGCACCCTTCGGCCAGCTCGGACAAGACGGCGATGCCCCCCTCCCCTCCTCCCCGAACCAGCGGAATGGCGATGGAGCTCACCAGGTCCAGGACCGCATCGCGCGCCCGCTGGTACTCCTGCGATTTCCTCGGCATGCCGAGCTCCGCAAGCGCAGTCCGGCTCACCTCGTAAAGCGCCGCTATTAGAAGCGCCTCTCGCGCCAGCGGATCCACCGCCTCCTGCAACTCCAGCGCAACCCTTTCCTTCATCTTGGCACACAGGCGATCCATGAATGCACCCCCAAGACAGCTGATGCGAAGGTACTAACAGCGCGTTCCGCGGGTCAGAGATGGTTGCGGGGACACGGCCTTGCCGGGCGCAGATCAGTCGGCAGCCCTATCCAGGCGTGGTTCGGCCGGGCTCATGCCGGCCGCCAGCCGCAGCACGTACAAAACCGTTACGCAGGCAGCCCCCCAGGTCACCAGCAGTATTCCCCACCAGATCCCGGCGAGCCCGAACCCCAAGAACACCGCCAGGAGGTAGAACACCGGAAGGGGGAAAACGATCTGCCTCATCAACCCGACCATCAGGGCAAAGCCAGGCCTCTTCAACCCCTGCAGTACGGCGACGCAGGTGTAGAGGATGACGTAAGCAACGAAGACGAAAGCCTCGATCCTGAGATAGCCGACCCCTATCTCCACCACCTTGGGGTCGTTGCTGAAAAGCCCCATCAGCGGACGGGCCGCCAGATAGACGACAACCGTTCCCGCCCCCATGAACGCCACCCCGACCCGCAGCGCCGTCTTGATGGTCTGCACCACCCGCTCCAGTTGCCGCGCTCCGCTGTTCTGGGCCACCAGGGCGAGCGTCGCCACGTTCATTCCCATCACCGGAAGGAGAGCGATCTGCTCGATCCGCGCCCCAATGCCGTAGGCCGCCACCGCCTCGCTCCCGAAGCGCCCGACGAACCAGGTGATCAGGAAGATGCCGCTAGCTACGGTCATCATGTTGAGGCTGGAAGGAAACCCCTGCCGGGCCAGTTGCGAATAGGGGTGCCGGCGGGGGACCAGCTCCCTCCAGCGGAACCCCTCCAGCATACCCGACTGCCTGACTCTCATGGCGAGATAAATGTTGCCCATCCCCTGAACCAGCACGGTCGCCCAGGCTATGCCGGAAAGCCCCAGCGCCGGCACCCCGAGTCCTCCATAGAGAAACCAGGGGTCGAAAATCATGTTTAGGAAGAAGCCGACGACGAGGAAGTTGCGGAAGCTGCGGCTGTCGCCGGTCGCGTTCAAGATGGAGTTCAAGACGTAGTTGATCAGGAAGAAAATGCTCCCGGTGAAGATGGTGTCCATGTACTGCAGCGCGAACTGAAGCACTGGGCCTTTGGCGCCCAGGAGCTGGAAGAGGAGCGGAGCGGCCGAGAAGCCGACCGCTGCGACCAGGAAGCCGTGCACGATGCCAAAGGAGATGGTCTGCCCCGCCAGGTGCCTCGCCTCTTCGGCGTTGCCCGCGCCGAGTTCGTGACCTATGAGCGCGGTGGCTCCGGTGGAGATCCCGGCGCCGATGGCGATGATGAGGAAGAAGATGGGGAAAGATAAGGAAAGTGCGGCGAGCGCCTCGGTGGAGACCCTCCCGCCGTAGAAGGTGTCGACCACGTTGAACATGGTGTTGAAGAAATAGCCGACGCTGGTGGGAATGGCCAGTTTCCTGATCAGCCCCGGGATCGGTTGGTGCAGCAGCTCGTGGCCGTGGTTCATAGAGCCCTCGACGAAAAAGGTGCGGACACCCGCCTTGGTGCAGGGAAAGCCGGTGGAGGCGCGGCTTCCGGGGAGAAAGAGTAAATAGCTTACACGCTCTCCGGATAAAAAAAAAGAGCGGCAGGCCGCTCTTTTTAATGCATGGTAATCGGAAACGCTTAGCGTCTGGCCGCCTTGCCGGCGACCTGGACCCTGATCAGCGCACGCTCGAGCGCGGCTTCGTAGATCCGGAAGTTCTTGTCCTCCGGGGTCAGGCCCTTGAGTTCGGTCTCGGCGCGGCCCAGGGCCGCCTTGGCGCGCTCCAGGTCGATCTCGTCCGCCTTCTCGGCGGTCTCGACCAGCACCGTCACGGTGTCGTTCTCGACCTCGAAGTAGCCCCAGTTCAGCGCCATGTGGTGCGACACGCCGTCCTTCCTGTAGGCCAGCTCGCCGATCTTCAGCGAGGTGAGGAAGGGAGCGTGGCCCGGCAGAACGCCGAATTCTCCGAGGGCACCGGTAGCGGTGATCTCGTCGACCTCTTCGGAGAGGACCTTCTTGTACGGGGTTACCAGTTCAACCTTCAGTTTTTCAGCCATATAAACCTCTTGAGGCGAAGGCGGGATGGAAAGGGGGGACAGGCGCCTCGCGGAGCCAGCCCCCTTTACCTCAAACCTTTTGCCGTGACCAGATTAATTACACCGCGAGCTTCTGGGCCTTCTCGATAGCTTCCTCGATGGTGCCGACCATGTAGAAGGCCTGCTCGGGGAGGTCGTCGTGCTTGCCGGCGATGATCTCGGAGAAGCCTTTGATGGTGTCCTTCAGTTCGACGTATTTGCCCGGGGAGCCGGTGAAGGCTTCCGCGACGTGGAACGGCTGGGAGAGGAACTTCTGGATCTTCCTGGCGCGGGCAACAACCAGTTTGTCCTCCTCGGAGAGCTCGTCCATGCCGAGAATCGCGATGATGTCCTGGAGATCCTTGTACTTCTGCAGCACGTACTGAACCTGACGCGCGATGGCGTAGTGCTCGTCGCCGATTACCTGCGGATCGAGGATCCTGGAGGTGGAGTCGAGCGGGTCCACTGCCGGGTAGATGCCGAGCTCGGCGATCTGACGGGAGAGAACGGTGGTCGCGTCCAAGTGGGCGAAGGCGGTAGCCGGAGCCGGGTCGGTCAAGTCGTCGGCCGGAACGTAGATCGCCTGGACCGAGGTGATGGAACCCTTGTTGGTCGAGGTGATGCGCTCCTGCAGCTCGCCCATCTCGGTTGCCAGGGTCGGCTGGTAACCGACGGCGGAGGGGATACGGCCGAGGAGTGCGGAAACCTCGGAACCCGCCTGGGTGAAGCGGAAGATGTTGTCGACGAAGAGGAGCACGTCCTGGCCTTCCTCGTCGCGGAAGTACTCTGCGATGGAGAGCGCGGAGAGAGCGACGCGGGCACGTGCCCCCGGGGGCTCGTTCATCTGGCCGTACACGAGTGCCGCCTTGTCGAGAACGCCGGATTCCTTCATCTCCATCCAGAGGTCGTTCCCTTCGCGGGTACGCTCGCCGACGCCGGCGAAGACGGAGAAGCCGCCGTGCTGCTTAGCGATGTTGTTGATCAGCTCCATGATGAGAACGGTCTTGCCAACGCCTGCGCCGCCGAAGAGGCCGATCTTGCCCCCCCTTGCGTACGGTGCGAGGAGGTCGACGACCTTGATCCCGGTGGTGAACGCCTCGACCTTGGTCGACTGGTTCACGAAGAGCGGGGCTTCGCGGTGGATGCCGTACTCTTTCTCGTTGCCGATCGGGCCCATCTCGTCAACCGGCTCGCCGATGACGTTCAGGATGCGGCCCAGTGTCTTCTTGCCGACCGGTACCGAGATCTGCTTGCCCATGTCTTTGACCTGCTGGCCACGAACCAGACCGTCGGTGGAGTCCATTGCGATGGTCCTGACCGCGTTCTCGCCCAGGTGCTGTGCGACTTCCAGAACAAGGTTGAACTCCTGATCGTCGATCGCAGGGTTGGTGACCCTGAGAGCTTGATAGATCGGGGGAAGCTTGCCCGGCTCGAATTCGACGTCGATAACTGCGCCGATGACCTGCGATATTTTTCCGAAGTTCTGACTCATGTAACCTCTTCCTCCTGCGGCCCGCAGGGCCACATATGTTTATAAGTGTTAACCCTTTATCGATTCAGAGCCGGAGATGATTTCCATCAGCTCCGTGGTGATGGCGGCCTGGCGCGCCCTGTTGTAGATCAGGGTCAGCTTGCCGATCATCTCCGTGGCGTTCTTGGAGGCGCTGTCCATGGCGGTCATCCTGGCACCGTGCTCGGAAGCGACGGATTCGAGGAGCGACTTGAACACCTGCACCTCGATGTGCTTGGGGAGCAGTTCGTCGAGAAGCGCAGCCTTGGACGGCTCGTAGATGTACTCGGTCCCTACCTCGTCGGTGTCGGCGGTTTTCGCCGTCACCGGGAGGAGCTGCTCCAGGGTGATGTCCTGGGTCATGACGCTTTTGAAGGCGTTGTATATGACGTAGACCTCGTCGTACTCTTCAGCCAGGTACCCTTCCACCAGTTCCGCAGCGATGAGCGCCGCAGTGTGGTAGGAGAGGGTGGAGAAGATGTTGCCGTGATGTTTCCTGACCGTGTGGCGGTTACGCAGGAACTCGTACCCCTTGCGGCCGATGGTCATCAGGGACAACTCCGAGAAATCCCCCTTGCGCTCGTTGATGAAGCGCTCGGCGGCCTTGGACAGGTTGGCGTTGAAGCCGCCGCAAAGGCCCCTGTCCGAGGTGACCACCACCAAGAGCGCGCGACGCGTGTCGCGCTTCACCATGAGCGGGCTTGCGTCCGACTCCTGGGTCTTGGCCAGCCGCTCCAGCACCTCCGCGAGCTTCCCCGCGTAGGGTCGCGCAGCCACAACGTTTTCCTGGGCGCGACGCAGCTTAGCGGCAGAGACCATCTTCATGGCCTTGGTGATCTGCCTGGTATTTTTTACGGATACGATCCGTTTCTTGATGCTCTTAAGGTTTGCCATTCGCTAAGTCCGTCCTTGGTTTAGGCAGTAAATTCCTTCTTGAACTCTTCGAGGGAAGCGATGATCTCGCCCTTCATGGCGTCGTCGATCGCTTTCTTGTCGCGCAGTTCGCCCAGCAGAGTCGCCTTCCTGGAGTCGAAGAATGCGTAGAGTTCGGTCTCGTAGCGGCCGAGGGAGCCGATCGGGTAGTCGTCGACGAAGCCGTTGTTGGCCGCGAAGATGATCAGGACCTGCTTCTCGTTCGGGATCGGACGGTACTGCGGCTGCTTCAGGATCTCGACCAGGCGTGCGCCGCGGGCGAGCTGCATCTGGGTAGCCTTGTCCAGGTCGGAACCGAACTGGGCGAAAGCCGCCATCTCGCGGTACTGGGCGAGGGCCAAACGCAGGGTACCTGCAACCTGCTTCATCGCCTTAACCTGCGCCGAGCCGCCGACGCGGGAAACGGAGAGGCCGACGTTGATGGCGGGACGTACGCCGGAGTAGAACAGGTCGCTCTCCAGGTAGATCTGGCCGTCGGTGATCGAGATCACGTTGGTCGGGATGTACGCGGAAACGTCGCCCGCCTGGGTCTCGATGACCGGCAGTGCGGTCAGGGAGCCTGCGCCGCAGTCGTCGGAAACCTTGCAGGCACGCTCGAGGAGACGGCTGTGCAGGTAGAAAACGTCGCCCGGGTAAGCCTCGCGCCCCGGCGGACGGCGAAGGAGCAGCGAAAGCTGGCGATAAGCGACGGCCTGCTTGGAGAGGTCATCGTAGATGATGAGTGCGTGCTTGCCGGAATCGCGGAAGAACTCGCCCATGGTGACGCCGGTGTACGGTGCGATGAACTGCAGCGGCGCCGGCTCGGAGGCGGTTGCGGCGACGACGATGGTGTAATCCATGGCGCCGTGCTCTTTCAGCTTGGAAACAACCTGGGCGACCGTGGAGCGCTTCTGGCCGATTGCGACGTAGATGCAGACCACGTCGCCGCCCTTCTGGTTGATGATGGTGTCGATCGCTACGGCGGTCTTGCCGGTCTGACGGTCGCCGATGATCAGCTCGCGCTGTCCGCGCCCGATCGGAACCATGGAGTCGATCGCCTTGAGGCCGGTCTGCATCGGCTGATGCACCGACTTACGCTTGACGATACCGGGGGCCTTCACTTCCACCTTGCCGAAGGTGTCGGTGTTGATCGGGCCGAGGCCATCGATCGGGTTACCGATCGCGTCGACCACGCGGCCGATCAGGGCCGGGCCTACCGGAACCTCGACGATCTTGCCGGTCAGTTTGACCGAGTCGCCTTCCTTGATCTCGGAGAACTCGCCGAGGATCGCCGCGCCGACGTTGTCTTCCTCGAGGTTCAGAACCATGCCGGTGATGCCGCCGGGGAACTCGAGGAGCTCGCCTGCCATCGCCTTGTCAAGACCGTGGATACGTGCGATACCGTCACCGATGGAGATAATGGTCCCCGTTTCGGCAACAGCTACTTCAGTGCCGTATTCCTTGATCTGCTTCCTGATAATCTCGCTGATTTCTTCCGCTTTGATTTCCATAGAACCGTCTCACCCCTTCTGTAATATATCCTGAATTCTTGCTAGCTGTGTTCTTACGCTGCCGTCGAAAACCTTGCCGCCGATCTTGGTAACAACCCCGCCGATCAGCGAGGGGTCAACTTCAACTTTAAGCTCCACCTTCTTGCCGGTCGACTTGGCAAGGGCGCTCCTGATCTCTTCGATCTGGCTCGCTTCCAGGGGAAGACCCGAGGAAAGCGTCGGCCGGATGACTCCGGAAAGCTCGTCGGCGAATGCGCCGTAGCTCTCGGAGATCTGCGGCAGCACCGAGATGCGGCCGCGCTCCAGAAGGAGCATCAGGAGGTTGGAGATCATCGGGGAGAGCTGGAGTTTGGCTACCAGCTCCTTCATAACCTCGCGCTTCGACTCGATGCCGTAGGCGGGGTTAGCGAAAACCGCCGAGAGATCGCGGCTGTCCGTGAGGAGAGCGCTGAAACGGGTCAGCTCAGCGTTGAAGCTGTCCACGCTCCCGGCTTCCGAGCCAAGCTGCACGAGTGCCTTGGCGTAACGTTTGGCTATAGCGTTCGTACTCAATGTAGAGTCACCACCTTGGAGATATATTCGCCCACCAGCTTGTCCTGGTCGCCTTTTGCAATGTTCTTAACGATCTTCTGCTCGGCCAGTTCGACCGCGAGCTTGGCAGCCTCGGCGCGAAGCTCTGCTTTGGCCTTCAGAACTTCCTGTGCGGCGGAGGCCTCGGCCTGGGCCTTGATCCTGGCGGCCGCGTCGTTCGCCTCGGCGATGATGCGCTCTTTCTCGAGCTCCCCTTCGCGCTTCATGTTGGCCGAGATCACCTCGATCTCCTTGTTGGCCTGGTCCAGGCGCTGGGAGTACTCGGCGAACTTCTTCTCGGCTGCCTCTTTGGCGGCGACCGCTTCCTGCAGGGTCTTCTCGATGCCGGAACGGCGAGCGGCGAGCGAGCCCTTCACGTCGGCCTTCTTCAGAGCCCAGACCGCGATGGCGACCAGGAGGGCGAAGTCGATCGTGCGCCACATGAAGTCTTTCATCTGCGCGCCGGAGTTGGCATGGTGCGCCCCGCCTTCGGCAGCTTCCTGAGCGAAGCCCAGGGCCGCGAGGCCGAGGATCATGACGCAGACGGAGAGGGTGGTAACGAAACTTTTCTTATGCATGCTAGAGACTCCTCCCCAGAACTTTTTCGCAGATATCGGCGGACAGGGTCTCGGCGCTGGCGGTGAGAAGACGGCGTGCGTCCTCGGTCTCCTGGGCAACCTTCGCCTTGATGGAGGCGAGGCTCGCGCCGGCTTCGGAACGCGCCTTGTCCAGGATGGCGGCCTCCTGCTGCTGGGCCTCCTTCTTCAGTGTGCCACGCTCGTCGGCGGCACCGGCGCGGATCTCGCGCATGCGTGCCTCGTAGCTGGCCATTTTCTCCTGCACTTCCCGGTCGACCTCGGCGCTCTTTTGCTTTGCGCCGTTGATCTGGGCTGCGCGCTCGGCAAGCTGTTTCCTGATCGGCTTGTAGAGGAAAGCGTTCAGGAGCAGCACGAGAACCAGAAAGTTCACCAGCTGGAATACAAATGCGATGTCTAAATTGATCACCAAACCACCTCTATTCGAACATTTTTAAAGACGTATACGTCTTAGGCTGTAGCTGGGTCCGCGCAAAACAGGTGATAGCTACCACATAAATCCTTTTTGTGTCAAGCGATATATCCCTTCGGACGAAGAATTGTATACACTTTTGTCAGCTGCAGAGGAGGCTGAGCGGGGCGACTTTGCTGTGACAGTGGGCGCTGTAGCTGGAGACAGAGGGCACTCTTGCGAGTGGGATCAACCGGTTGCTATGAGCAAGTTCAAAACAGTTTTTGGAAATGTATGACAATTGCTGCAGCCGTATTTTCCGTCTCTCTCAGTAAAGGTCCCCCCTCCCCTAGCGGGAGGGGGTTAGGGGGTGGGGGTAGGTGCCCCTTTGAGCAGCGCTACAGGTTCAGGAGTTCCACGATCCTGGCGAGTTCCTTCTGGTCCGCGTAGCTTATCTCCAGCTTGCCGCCGCGCCCGGAACTCTTCAGGGCGACCTTGGCTCCGAAGAAGCGCTGCATCCGGTCCATGAGGTCCTTCTGGTCCGGGCTCTCGACAGGCTTCTGGGGCTTTTTCGCCGGGCCCGCCTTCTTGCGCTTGACCAGCGCCTCGGTCTCGCGCACCGAGAGGTGGTTCTTCACGATCTCGTCGCGGGCCGCCTTCTGCTCCTCCGGGTCTTCCAGGGTGAGGAGCGCGCGGGCGTGCCCCATGGAGATGCGGTCTTCAGCCACGTCGCGCTTGATCTCGGCGGGAAGCCTCAAAAGCCTCAGGGCATTGGCAATGGTCGAGCGCTCCTTGCCGACCCTCTTGGCCAGCTCCTCCTGCGAGAGGGAGAAGCGCTCCAAAAGCGCATGGTATGCCTCGGCCTCCTCGACCGCGTTCAGGTCCTCGCGCTGGATGTTCTCGATGAGCGCCATTTCCAGGGCCGTTTCCTCGGAAACGTCCTGGATCACCACCGGAACCTCGCGCAGCCCCGCCTTTTGCGCGGCGCGCCAGCGGCGCTCGCCGGCGATCAGCTCGTAGTGCCCGGCCTTCTTGAGCACCACCAGGGGCTGGATGATCCCCTTCTCGCGGATGGAAGCGGCGAGTTCCTCCAGCTTCTCATTGACGAAGGTCTTTCTCGGCTGTTCCTTGTTGGGCCTGATCTCCTCGATCGGGCAGGAGAAGTACTTCTTGCCGTGGTCCTCCACGACCGGGAGCAGCGCCCCCATCCCCTTGCCGAGCCCCATCTTCTTAACCATGCGACACCTCCCGTCCGATGATTTCCTTGGCCAGGTCCATGTAGCTCGTGGCCCCCCTGGAGGTTATGTCGTACAGGCAGATCGGCTTGCCGTGCGAGGGGGCCTCGGAGAGGCGGACGTTCCTGGGGATCACCGTCTGCAGGGTCTCCTTGGCGAAATGGGTGCGGATCTCTTCGCCCACCTGGCGCGACAGGTTGTTTCGCGCGTCGAACATGGTGAGCAGGATCCCTTCTATGATGAGGGAGCTGTTCAGCCCCTGCTGGATCAGGTTGATGGTCTTCAAAATCTGCGAAAGCCCTTCCATCGCGTAGAACTCGCACTGCAGCGGTATCAGCACGGAATTGGCTGCGGTCATCGCGTTGATGGTGAGGAGGTTCAAAGAGGGGGGGCAGTCGATGAATATGTAGTCGTAGGAGTCGGAAACGGAGCTCAAGATCCGCTTGAGCTTCCTCTCGCGGTCGGTGACGCTGACCAGCTCCAGTTCGGCGCCCGCAAGGTCGGAGGTCGCCGGGAACAGGTGCAGGTAGGGAAGTTCGGTGCGCTGGATGATCCTTGCCGCCGGCGCGTCATCGATGAGCGCGTCGTAGATGCTCTCTTCAAGCAGTTCCTTGTCCGCGCCGACGCCGCTCCCCGCGTTCCCCTGCGGGTCCATGTCCACCAGGAGCACCCGGCGTTCGGCGACAGCCAGCGAGGCTGAAAGGTTGACCGCCGTCGTGGTCTTTCCCACGCCACCCTTTTGATTCGCCACACAGATGATCTTAGCCATGTTTTCTTCTCGATATAGAGTTGATTCGGGTATTAAAGAACATTCAAAGCAGGGAAAACTACCATACTGCCGACTCTATGGAAAGCGTTTTTCTTCATAGCGGCGGTAACGGTTCCTTGACTTTGGTCAAGGCGGCTATCTGGAAGCGGATATATCCTATCTCGGCGAAAGTTGTTTTCAGCCTAAGACACCCGTCCGGGTCACTATGAGAACTTAGCAAAGGAGAGCAGATGAAGAAACTGATTCCGGCATTGGCAATGCTGCTGGTTGCGTCCACAGCTTACGGCTACGAGTGCAAGGTCTGTCACAGCAAGAACCCAGCAATGGTCCGCATGCACAAGGCGCTGCAGGGAAGAAACTGTTTCGATTGTCACAAGATGGGCGAGAAGCTGATGGGGAAAGGTATTCCAAAAGATAAGGCCGCCCAGTTGAAGCGCCGCGAGAGCGAGCAGATCTGCTTCGAGTGCCACCGGCCTTCGCCACAGGCTTCGGCCGGCAAGCCGGCTATATAGCTATAGCTTCGGCCGGCAAGCCGGCTATTTAGCTAAAGCTCCAGCGAGATTCAGAATTTAGACCGGTCAACCTCAGACCGGTCCTTGCCCCTCACCCTTCGTTGCCCTCCTGGCCCTGGTGAGGGGCCTTTTTTTGTTTCATTGGGCAATTGTGGGAATCGCTCTTGTTCCCCCTCCCCTTGCGGGAGGGGGAGACTAATCACCGCCGGAAATATCTAACCTTTTTAGGCGCCCCCGAGTGAACCCATCGTAGCCTTAGCGGGCTTGCCGGCCATAGCCTTAGGGGCCTGCCGGCCGTAGCCTTGGTGGGGCTTGCCGGCCGTAGCCTTAGGGGCTTGCCGGCCGTAGCCTTGGTGGGGCTTGCCGGCCGTACCTTGGGGGCTTGCCGGCCGTAGCCTTGGGGGCCTGCCGGCCGTAGCCCTGGCGAAGGCCGGTTGCGCATCCCCTCCCCTCCGCTATACTTTCCCCTTTAGTTCAATGAGATTAGGAGGATGCATGACCCGCCCCGCAGATCTTCCCATCCGCGTCAAATTCTTCGGACTGATGTCGCTACTTTTAATCGCCCTCTTGCTGGCAAGCGGCCTCTTCATCTACAACCGGCAGAAAGAATTCATCATCAGGTTCGCCGTCGACAACGCCCGCAGCTTCGCCACCACCGTAATAGAGACCCGCGAGTACATGTCCTCCGTGGTCAGGGGGGAGCCTGAACAAAACTACAACCTGGTGCCCCAGGTGGTGGCCACACAGGTCGCGAAAAGGGTCACCCAAAACAGCAAGTTCTACGTGCGCCAGGTCTCGCTGCGCTACCGCAACCCCGGCAACAAACCGGACACCTACGAGACAAAGCAACTGCAGTACTTCATCAACAACCCCAAGGCCGAGATCTACGACATCGTGCAAAGCGGCGAGATCAGCCTCTTCCGTTACCTGCAGCCGATGCGCGCCACCGCCTCCTGCCTCGAATGCCACGGCAGCTACGAAACCGCACCCGATTTCGTGAAGAAGCGCTTCCCCCCCGGCCACTATTCCTACAACTACAAGGTGGGCGAGGTGATCGGGGCGGTCTCGGTCAGCATCCCGGTCAAGGACCTCTACGCCCAACTGGGTGCAAACCTCAAACTCGACCTCCTCTTCCGTGGCATGGTCTACGTGATCGTCATCCTGGTGATGGGATTCATCATGAGCCGCCAGATCCTAAACCCCATCAAGCTCCTCTCCGAACGCATGATCTCGGTGACCCGCACCGGCAACTTCAAAGATAAGCTGCCGCAGAAAACCAGGGACGAAATCGGCATGCTGATCGGTTCCTTCAACGAGATGATGGACGAGCTCTCCAGCCGCACCGTCCAGTCGAAGGAGGCGGACGAGCGCTACCGCCGCTTCATCGAGGTGGCCGCCTCGGCGGTGATCACCTTCCTCAAGGATGGCAAGATCGTCATCGCCAACCAGAAAGCCGAGTCCCTCTTCGGGCGCTCGCGGCAGGAACTGCTGGGGGAATCGATCTTCGGCTTTCTGGAGGAGGGGGCCGCGCTCAAGGACAGGCTTTCCACGCAGGCGGAGTTCCGGGACGAAGCCTCCCGCCAGATAGTCAACGGCGTCGGCGGGAAACGGACGGAGGTGGAAATGGTGCTCTCCGTTTCCAGGACGGACCGGGAGCCGATGTTCACCGCCATTCTCAGGGAGCGCAGGGGATAAGGGCGCGGCCGCGCGGGAAAGTTTGCAGCGCGGCTGCCGATTATGCTAGAGTGTGCCGATCATCGGCAAGGAGAACTCATTAAATGGCCAAAGCAGGAAAAGAATTGTACGTCGGAAGCCTGTCCTACGACGCTACGGAATACGATATTCACAAGATGTTCTCCGTCTCAGGGACGGTGACCTCCGTTCACCTGATCACGGATGCTGTCACCGGAGAGTTCAAAGGGTGCGGCTACGTCAGGATGTCGACCGAGGCCGAGGCCAAGGACGCCATCGATTCGCTGGACGGAGCCTGGCTACTCGACAAGTCGATCAAGGTCTCCTACGCGACCCCCCAGAAGATGAAGCCCGGCGGCGGCGGTGCCAAGGCGCTCCCGAAACGCTGGGGCAAGAGCGCAGCGGAAAAGGCTGCAGCAGGCAAGCCGGCGGCTCCCAAGGCTGCAGCAGGAAAGCCAGCAGCTCCCAAGGCTGCAGCGGCAAAACCCGCAGCGGCAAGGCCCGCGGCAAAGGAAACGGCGGCTAGACCGGCAGGCGCCAAGCCCGCGGCTGCAAGAAGCGCTGCCGCCAAACCGGCTTCCTCCCGTCCCGCGAGTTCAAAACCCGCAGGTTCGAGGCCAGCCTCTTCAAGACCCAGCTCCGCGAAACCCGGGAGCAGATCCGGCAAGCGGTAACCCAAATCTCCCTCCCCCTCCGGGGGGAGGAGTATTGCCTCCCTTCCTTAAAACAACCCACCTTCCCTTCTAACCAGCTTCAGTCTATACTACGCCTCATGATTACTCAGGCGATGATCGAGAACTTCCCCCCCTCCCCCGGCGTCTACCTCATGAAGAGCGCCGACGACACCGTCATCTACGTCGGCAAAGCGCGCAACCTCAAGAAAAGGGTCCGCTCCTACGCGGGAGACACCCGCGACTCCCGGATACACATCCGCTTCATGGTGCAACTGGTCCATTCGGTCGACTACCTGGTCACCGACACGGAGAAGGAAGCGCTCATCCTCGAAAACACGCTGATCAAGCAGCACCGCCCCAAGTACAACATCAACCTGCGCGACGACAAGACCTACTTCTCGCTGCGCATGGACATGAAGGAACAGTTCCCGCGCCTCTCCATCGTCCGGAAGATCCCCTCCGATGGCGCTCGCTACTTCGGCCCCTACGCCTCTGCCACCGCCGCCAAAGAGGTGCTGAAACAGCTCTACAAGATGTTCCCGCTGCGCCACTACCCCCTTGCCACCTGCATGGCCAGAAAGCGCCCCTGCCTGTACCACCAGATCAAGCAGTGCTCCGCACCTTGCTGCGGCCTCATCTCCGCCGCGGAGTATGCGGCGCTGGCCCATGGGGCCGCACTCTTCCTGGAGGGGAAGAACACCGAGGTGGCGCGGCTCTACCGGTCCAAGATGAACCTGGCCGCCGAGCAGATGCGCTACGAGGACGCGGCCCGCTACCGGGACCTGCTGCGCGCCATCGAGGTGACGGTCGAGCGGCAGAAGATGGTGGCACAAAGCGACGACAGCGACGTTTTCGGCTTGCACCGCGAGGCGGACCGGATGCAGATCGCCCTTTTGCACATCCGCGGCGGGACCCTGACCGGCGGGCGCAGCTTCCTCTTCGACTGGGAACTGGAGACCGAGGAGGGACTCGCCTCCTTCCTGAACGAGTACTACGACCTGGACGCGCCTATCCCCCCCCAGGTGCTGATACCGGTTCCCATAGCCGAGCCCGCCGCGCTGGAGGAGCTTCTTTCCGAAAAAGCAGGGAAGAAGGTGACCATCGCAGTGCCGCAGCGCGGCCCGAAACTCGAGATGGTGAAACTTGCCGGGAAGAACGCCGAGACCGCTGCCCAGGAACGCTTGGCGCGGGAGAGTTCCTCCGCGACGCTTCTGACCGAACTGGCCGAGAAACTGAACCTGCCGCACCCCCCGAGAAGGATCGAGTGCTACGACATCTCCAACATCCAAGGGGAGATGGCGGTCGGGAGCCGGGTGGTCTTCATCGACGGCAGGGCCGACAAGTCCCTGTACCGGCGCTACCGGATCAAAGGGGTGCTGCAGTCGGACGACTTCGCCATGATGCGCGAGGTGCTCTCGCGCAGGTTCAAGGCCGAAAGCAGCGAAGAGAAGCCGGACCTGATCGTGGTCGACGGGGGTCTCGGGCAGCTGGGCGTCTTGAACGCGGTGCTCGACGAGCTTGAGGTCACCGGGGTCGAGGCTGCGGGGCTCGCCAAAAGCCGCGTGGCCCGCGACATGGAGAGCGAAGAGATCGAGCGCAGCGACGAGCGCGTGTTCCGCCCCGGCCGGAAGAATGCGATTGCCCTCAGGCAGAGTTCCGCCCCGCTACTGCTCCTGGTGCGCATCAGAGACGAGGCGCACCGCTTCGCCGTCACCTACCACAAGGACGTGCGCAGCAAGGTCCTGACCGGTTCCGAGCTGGACGGAGTCGCGGGTATCGGCGAGAAGAGGAAGAAGGCGCTGTTGAAGCATTTCGGGAGTCTAAAACGGGTGAAAGAGGCGACGCTGGAAGAGCTGAAGGGCGCGCCGGGGATGACCGAAAGTGCGGCGAAGGCGTTGGTGGAACGTCTGCATGGCAGCCCCCTCCCCAACCCTCCCCCTCCTGGGGAGGGAGCCATGGACCGCAAATAAGAAGGGGGCGCCGGTTTTTTCGGCGCCCCCTTCTTCGTTCGATCTCTTAAGCCTTCTTCCCACTTCCCTTCTTGGATCCTACTTCCCTTTCTTCAGATCGAAAAGGATCAGCTTGGCTACGGCCTTCAGGGTTTCGAAGACCCCCTCGCCGGTGGTGGCGCAGGCCTCGAATTCCGGAACGTTGGTGGGGTTCAGCTCGCGGCGCAGTTCCTCGACGCTCAGAATGTTCGGGAGGTCGCGCTTGTTGTACTGGACCACGTAGGGGATCTTGTCCAGATCGTACCCCTGCTCGATCAGGTTGATGCGCAGGTTTTCCACGCTCTCGACGTTGGCGTCCATCCGCTCTTCCTGGGAGTCGGCCACGAACACGACGCCGTCTACCCCCTTGAGGATCAGTTTCCTGGAGGCGTCATAGAAGACCTGGCCGGGGACCGTGTACAGATGGAAGCGGGTCTTGAAGCCGCGGATCTCGCCCAGCGCCAGGGGGAGGAAATCGAAGAAAAGGGTACGTTCGGTCTCGGTGGCGAGGCTGATCATCTTCCCCTTCGCGTCCGGGGCGGTCTTCTGGTAAACGAACTGCAGGTTGGTCGTCTTCCCGCACAGCCCAGGGCCGTAATAGACGATTTTGCAGTTGATTTCACGGGAAGCGTAGTTGATGAATGACATCCGACGTTACCTCTTATAGTTGATGCATCACACTGGTTACTATGGGGTTCGACCCATGCTTTAGCTGAACAGGTTGTCGATATCGTCGTCGGTGATCTCGGCGAAGGGGAATTCGCTGTCGCCGCTCTTCTCCTTCTCCTCGCTCTTCTGCATCAGCCTGCCGAATATCGCCGAGAGTTCCTCGGAAGACTTCTTCACCCTGAGCCGCACCAGCCCCAACGAGGAGCGGGCGTCGAACAGCACCACGAGAATGACCCTGCCGGCAACGATGGAGATGTGGAGGTTGTCCTTCTCCCCCTCATGGAACAGGATGGAGAATTCCTTTTCGCCGATCAGCTTGGCCAGGCCTCCCGTGGCCGCGATGTTCCCGGCGGTGAGCGAAGCAAGCGAGGTGGTGTCGAAGCGCTCTGTTTCTCCGCAGCCGGTGATGAGCTGGCCGTTTTTGTCCACCAGGAAAATCACCTTGGCGTTTGCTTCCCGGAGAAGCTTTTCGATCACAGCGTTTATCTGCTTGAATTCCTCGTCGTACATAATCAACTGAGGATTCGCCATGGGTGACTCCTTGGGGGGTACTGAATTTTTCCGCGAATGCTATTCTATAACAGAAGCTATCAGCCATTTCAAGGTAATTGACCTCAGCAATAACCGCTTCTTACACGCCTGCGACCCGCTTTGCCGCCTCCAAGAGCCTGGCCACCAGGTCCGGTTCCCTCGCCTCGCTGTACAGCCTCAGCACCGGCTCTGTTCCCGAAAGGCGGATCAAAAGCCACGCCCCGTCCTCCAGGATGTACTTGAAACCGTCGCTGAAATTGGTCGCCGCCACACGGTGCCCGGCGATGACGTCGACGGCGTCGCCGCGCAGGCGCTCCAAGAGCTGCTGCTTCGCCGCCGCCGAGATGGGGACGTCGATGCGGCGGTAATGGAAGTGACCTATCTCCTCCATGGTCTCCTCAAGGAGAGCCCGCAGCCCCTTGCCGCTCATGGCCATCGCCTCCAGAAGCAAGAGCGCCATCAAGATGCCGTCACGCTCCGGGATGTGCCCTTTCACCCCGAGCCCCCCCGACTCTTCGCCACCCATCAGAATGTCGTGCTCCAGCATGACCTCGCAGATGTGCTTGAACCCGATCGGGGTCTCGAAGATCTGCAGGCCGTACTTTTCGGCCAGCCGGTCGATCATCTGCGTGGTCGAGACCGTCTTCACCACCCCTCCCCGCAACCCCTTCCTCTCGTAGAGGTGACGGAGCAGCACGGTGAAGATCCGGTGCGAGGAAAAGTATTTCCCCCGCTCGTCAACGGCGCCGATACGATCGGCGTCGCCATCGAGAGCGAGTCCCACCTGGAAGAAACCGTCGGCAACCACCTGCGACAGCTCCCCCAGGTGCTCGGCGATAGGCTCGGGAGGATGGCCGCCAAAGGCAGGGTTCTCGCTGCCGTGAATCTCGACGACACCGGGCAGCAGGCGCGGCAAAAGGCCGCACCCCGCGCCAAACATCGGGTCGACCACCGCCTTGATGCCGCTGGAACGGATCAGCTCCAAGTCGACGTACCGCGCCAGCTGCGCCAGATAGGGGGCGCAGGCATCGAAATATGCGATCTTGCCCGACTCCAGCCCCTCCGCCAGCGTTACCGCCTGCACCGGGCGCTTCTCCGCCATGTTGCGAGCCACCATCTGCTCCAGAACCTTCGTGGTGCTGGGCCTCGCCGAGCCGCCGAAGCCTTCCTTTACCTTGAAACCGTTGTAACAGGGGGGGTTGTGGCTGGCGGTGATCATGATCCCCGCGCCCGCCCCCCCTTCATGGACCGCCCAGGAGACGGCCGGAGTCGGGGCGTAGCTTTCGGAGAGGCGGGTCGCGATCCCGTTTGCCGCTGCGATCCCCGCTACCCTTTCGGCGAACTCCCGCGACAAAAAGCGCCTGTCGTATCCGATCACCAGCCCCTTTTGCGCCACTCCCTGCTCATGCAGGTAATCCATGGTGGCCTGTGCCACGAGGGATAGGTTCTCGAAGGTAAAGGTGTCCGCGATCACGCCGCGCCAACCGTCGGTGCCGAATTGGATCTGCAAAGGTAGAATCCTCCATATAAGCTAATGTTCGGCATTTTCCACAGCGATGGCTGCTCTGTCAACCTTTACTTGCCCTAATGCAATGCGAATTGGTTGACCGCCTGTTTCGATTGGCTTATAAATGGCCAATACAAATTTATCTGAAAGGGAGGAACTACATGCTGAAAAGAATCATGCTGGTGGCGGTCCTGTTACTTTGCTTCGCCGGCAGCGCATTCGCTGCCGAAACAAAGAACCCGGTCGTGGTCATTGAGACCAGCCAGGGGAACGTGAAGGTGGAACTGTTCGAGAAGGAAGCTCCCTTGAGCGTGAAGAACTTCCTGGAGTACGCGAAGAGCGGGTTCTACGAGGGGACCACCTTCCACAGGGTCATTCCCGGCTTCATGATCCAGGGCGGCGGGCTCACCAAGGACATCGCCCCCAAGGCGACCCGTGCACCCATCAAGAACGAGGCCAATAACGGCCTGAAGAACGACCGCGGGACCCTGGCCATGGCGCGTACCGGCATGGTCGATTCGGCTACCTCGCAGTTCTTCATCAACGTCGTCAACAACGGCTTCCTGAACCACAACCCGGCCGGCGGCCAGAGAACCTTCGGCTACGCCGTGTTCGGCAAGGTGCTGGAAGGGATGGACGTGGTCGACAAGATCGCCGCCACCCCGACCGGGTTCAAGAACGGCATGCCGGACGTCCCCGCAACGCCGGTAGTGATCCAGAGCGTGAAGGTAGTGAAGTAGCAAAAAGGGGCGCCTCGCGGCGCCCCTTCTCATTTCATCATCTCCCCTTGCGCTGCGCTAGCAGCATCACGTTCCCCGCCATGAAGAACAGCGCCCCGAGAAGCGCGGCCCAGGCACCCGGCTCGCGGTGGATCTCGACGAGAGCCATCGGCACCGGGCTGAGCGCCACCTCTTTGAGGTAGATGCCGTACCCCTGGTGGAAGACCGGGTGGTTCGGCTGCACCTCCGCTACCTTTCCTTTTACCCGCAGCTGCGCGCGGTAGGAGCTGAGCATCCCCATCTGGCCTACCTCACCGGAGATCCTCTCCAGCAGCACCTGATCGCCGTCCGGAAAGCCGATCGTCCCCCCCTCCGTCAGCTGCATCTGCTGCTTATACCCTCCGTAAGAGGAGAAGAGGTGGGCGATCACGACGAGCAGGAATCCCGCGTGCATCAGGTGGGGGGCGATGCTGCGCCCCTTCTTCCTGAGGGCGTCGATGCTGCAAATAAGAGCGTTCAGGAATAAGACGGCCAGCAAAGCGATGCAGAGCCAGAGCCACCAGGAGAGCGAGAGCGGCGCCCGTTGCAGCCAGAAGAGAAGCGGCATCTCATTGATGCCCGACTCGCTGGCGCGGGTGAAAGAGCCAAGCGCCAAGGTGGCCATGACCCCGGTCATGAGCCACAGGCCGAGGTTGAGGGAGCAGAAGGTGGCGTAGAGTTTTTTCAGCAAAGGCATTCCCCTTTATCTGACCAGTCGGACTGGTCAGACGCCTTTAAAAGCTATGCGAACTACGCATCAGCAAGCTGACGCCAAGGTAGGTGAAAAGGGTCACGAAGAAACCCACGATCCCCATCCAGGCGAAGCCGCGGTCCCAGGACTGCCCCTTGAGGCGCAGGTGCAGGTAGAGCGAGTAGTAGACCCAGAGGATCGAAGTCCAGAATTCCTTCGCGGTCCAAAGCCAGTAGGTCCCCCAGGCGTAATATCCCCAGATCCCCCCGGATATCATGGAAAGCGAGAAGAAGGTGTACCCCACCAGCGCCGCCCGGTACTGCAGATCCAGTACCTGCCTTTTCCCCTGCATCAGGAACACCCCGCCGAAGAGCGCCGCGATACCGAAGAGGGCGTAGGCGAAGAAGGCAAGCGCCACGTGCAGTTCGAACCAGTAGGTATCCAGGACGGGGGGAAGCGGCATGTTCAGCGTGGGGAAAGGTGTCGCCAGGAGCGCGAAGAGACCGGCGAAGACGCCGGCGCCCCAGGTGAAGAAGCGTTCGTTTGCGGCCGCGCGGGCGTAGACGAAGGGAAGCGCCATGAGCCCGATGGAGCTGGAGAAAAAGGCGAGGGTATCCTGCGGCCCGATCAGCGGCAGCCTCCCGAGCGCGAGGCCGCGCGAGCCCAAGTACACGAGACCGGCGGCGAGCGCCGCCAGGAACACGGGGCGCTTGAAAGAAACGAGGTAGAGGACCGCGGAGCTAATCAGAAGCCATTTCATCACAAACCCTCAAAACAAAAAGTCAAAACCATTAACAAGGAGAACTTCTGAGGACATCTGAGAAAAAGACAAAAGGAGAAAGCCTTAAACCCTAAACCTTTGGCCACGAAGAAAACCTGAGAACTGCGAGAAGCAAAGCCTTTAAAGGTTCAACCCTTCTCTTTTAGCTTCTCTCCGGTTGTGCCTATGCTCAGATTTCCTCAGATTTTCTCCTTGTGAGAGGTTTGCTATTTGTAGCTCTTCCTACGGAAAAGGCCGGTCTTCAGCGAGGCGATGCGGTCCAGGAACAGCAGGCCGTCCAGATGGTCCAACTCGTGCTGTATGGCTACCGCCTCGAAGCCGGAAGCCTCGAACTCCCGGACGGTGCCGTCTGGCTCGGTGAAGCGAAGCGTAAGCTCGGTAGAGCGCTCGACGTCGCCGGTGTAATCGGGGACGCTCATGCACCCCTCGCGCATCACTGCGGCGCCGCTTCGAGCCAGGATCTCCGGGTTGATCATCAGCAGCAGCCCGTGGTTGTTGTCCTTGCCGTGACGGTTCTTGGAGACGTCGATGACGCAAACGCGCAGCGATACGCCGATCTGGGGGGAGGCGACGCCGACGGAACCCGGCCCGGCATGCATGGTGTCCACAAGGTCGTCCACCAGCTGGCGCACCCAGTCGTCGATTTGTTCCACTACCTGGCAAGGGGTCTTCAATATCTGGTTCGGGTAGGTGACTATATTTCGAACTGCCATATCGTCAGAGCGAGACCGGTGTAATAAGCCGCACCGAAATCTCCACACTCAACTCCTTTTTCAGTTTTTCCAGCAGGTTGGTGACGTCTTCTACCGCCATACCGGTGGGAAGTGCCGCTTCCAGCACCAGCACGTAGACGGGATCCGCGGGGGTCCCGATCAGCTTGGTGTTGAGGTCGGCGATGCTCACGCCACGGTCGGCGAGCTCCCGGGTAACGCGGTAGACGATGCCGGATTTGTCGCTGCCGTACACCGAGATCAGGCAGAGCTCCCCCTCCGGTCCGCGATAGCAGACCTCGTCGTCCTTCAAGTTCCGGATGAAGGCGGAGAGCCCGGTGTTGGCGTTCTTAGTCGCGAACTCCGCTTCCAACTGCTTCTTGGAGAAGGGCTTCTCGTGGGAGACGATCAGAATCATGGCGAACTCGCCCCCCAGCATGGTGCAGCTGGAGTCTTCCACGTTGCAGCCGAGCCTGTAGAGGACCTCGGCGGTGTCCGCGACGATGCCGGTGCGGTCCTTGCCGATGATGGTCACGGCGAAATGGGCCAAATTGGGCTTGCGGCAAAGGTTCATTGTTTCTCCTTCTAAAAATGTTCCCGATGGATCGATCCCTCAGATCTTATTGATGAATACTTCGCGCGGCTTGCTGGTGCCGTCGGAGGGGCCGATGACCCCTTCCTGCTCCATCTTCTCGATGATGCGGGCGGCGCGGTTGTAGCCGATGCGCAGGCGGCGCTGGATCATGGAGATGGACGCCTGCTTCGCCTCGGCCACCAGCGCCAGCGCGTCGTCGTAGCGCTCGTCGAGCTCTTCCTCGTCGTCGCCCCCTCCCTTCTCGTCGGAGGCCTTCATCTCCAGGATCGACTTCTCGTAAACCGGCTTCCCCTGCTTCTTCAGGAACTCGACCACGCGCTGCACCTCTGCGTCGGAGACGAAGGCGCCGTGGGAGCGGAGCATCTTCGAGGTCCCCGGCGGGAGGAACAGCATGTCACCCGCACCCAAGAGCGACTCGGCGCCGTTGCCGTCGAGGATGGTGCGCGAGTCGATCTTCGAGGAGACCTGGAAGGAGATCCTGGCCGGGAAGTTCGCCTTGATGAGACCGGTGATGACGTCGACCGACGGGCGCTGGGTGGCGAGGATCAGATGGATCCCCGCGGCGCGCGCCATCTGGGCCAGCCGGGCGATGGATTCCTCGATCTCGCGACCGGCGACCATCATCAGGTCGGCGAGCTCGTCGACGATCACCACGATGTAGGGGAGATGGCCGTGCTCCAGCTGGTCTTCCTTGGCCAGGAAGGCCTGGATCGCCGCCTCGCGCGCCTCCATGTCCTCCGGATCCTCGAGATGGTCTGCCTCCTCGATCTCCTCGACCACCACGGTCTCGCGCGCCTTGTTCTCGGCGACTTCCTTCTCTTCCCGCTCCAGCTCCCGGTTGTAGGAGTCGATGTTCCTGACACCCTTGTCGGCCATGAGCCGGTAGCGGCGCCCCATCTCCTCCACCGCCCACTTGAGCGCGAGCGCCGCCTTCTTCGGGTTGGTGACCACCGGCAGCAATAGGTGCGGGATACCCTCGTACACGGAGAGTTCCAGCATCTTCGGGTCGACCATGATGATCCTGACGTCGGTCGGGGTCGAGGTGTAAAGGAGCGAGAGGATCATGGTGTTGATGGCGACCGACTTGCCCGAACCGGTGGCGCCCGCGACCAGAAGGTGCGGCATCTTGGCCAGATCGGTGACCAGCGGGTTCCCCGCGATGTCCTTTCCAAGCGCCAGCGGGAGCTTCATCTTCCCCTTGTGGAACTCCTCCGAGTTGAAGATCTCCTTCAAGGAAACCATCTCCCGTTCGCGGTTGGGAAGCTCGATACCGACGACACCCTTGCCCGGAATCGGCGCCACGATGCGGATGGAATGGGCCTGGAGCGCCATGGTGAGGTCGTCCTGGAGCCCGGCGATGCGGCTTACCTTGATACCGGGGCCCGGGGAGAACTCGTACATGGTGATGACCGGGCCGGGGCATATCTCCACCACCTCACCCTCGACGCCGAAGTCCTTCAGCTTCTTCTCCATGAGCTTGGCGTTCATGGTCAGGGTCTCGCGGTCCTGGCGCTTGCCCGCCTCGGGAACCGGATCGAGCAGGGACAAGGGCGGGGTGCGGAAGTTCCCCTCCACCTTGATGAACTCGAACGCCTCCTGGACCGGCGCGGTCTTCTTCTCGTCCTGCTTCTTCTCCTTCTTCACGTTCGGCGCGGGAACCGGCGGCGCCACCACTGCCGGCTTTATCACCGGCGCCGCATGAGGCTTCGCCTTCTCCCCCTTCTCCTTCTTCTCCGCCGCGAGTTCCTTATTCAGCGCCTGGCGCTGCTTGTGCTTCGCCCACCGCTCCTTCAGCGCCGTCACCCACCAGTTGGCGAAGAGGACGAAGGAGAAACGGGACAAAAGCATGGCGGAGGCCGCCAGCATAGGGAGCAGGATGAGGAGCGCGCCGAACTTCCCGAAGCCGCGCTTCAGCAGATCGGCGCTCTGGTAGCCGACGAAGCCGCCGCTGGGAACCCTCTGCCCCAGGAACTCCGTGAACTGCAGGTTGAAGGCGAAGAGCCCCGACACCGAAACCACCAGCAGGACGAAGCCGACTCCCTTATAGCGGCGCCACCGGATCGGGTCCGGCCCGAAGGCGCGGTAGGTCAGGTAGATGAGCGTGCAGGGGAAAATATAAGAGGCGAGCCCGAAGAGCTGCAGGAATACGTCCGCCAACTGCGCCCCGAAGCGCCCCCCGAGGTTATGGGTCTGCATCGAGGTGGACACGCTGTTGAAAGAGAGGTCCTCCCCGTTGAACGAGGCGAGAGCGACGCTAAGGAAGATCCCGGCGACGGCGAACGCCATCCCCTTCATCTCCTTCGTCACTTTCTCTTTCTTTTCTATCTTCTCGTCTGTCGCCATAGTCTAAAAATCCGTTAGTTGCGGTTCAACGTTCAACGTTCGATGCTGAACGTTTGTAGGTGGCTCATTTCTCCTGGCTTGCGACTTCAAATTCGACGTTCAACGTTCAACGTTCAACGTTCGATGCTGGACGTCTGTAGGTAGCTCATTTCTCCTGGCTTGGGACAGCACCGTACGAAGGATCACGCCAGAGACAGAATTCAACGTTGAACATTGAACGTAGAACGTTGAACGGGTTCTCACATCTCCAACACGAGCGGCAGTATCACCGGTCGCCTTTCCAGGGTCTTGTTGAAGAGCCGGCGCAGCACGCGGCGCACTTCCAGCTTCACCTCGTTCCAGTCTGTCATCACCTCGGGGGTGACCAAGGCCAGCGTGTCGAGCACGACCTTCTTCGCCTCTTCCAGATACTCCTGGCTATCGTCCTCGAAGACGAAGCCGCGTGAAACGATGTCGGGGCCGTAGATGATCTCGCCGGTGGTCTGGTTGATGCCGATGATGACCACCACCATTCCATCTTCGGAGAGATGCTTCCTATCCTTAAGCACTACGTTGCCGACGTCCCCTACCCCTTTGCCGTCCACGAAGACGCGGCCGGTGCTGACCTGGTCCACGATGCACGCCTCGTCCCCGGCAAAGAGGATGACGTCGCCGTTGACCGCGAGGATGCAGCGCTCCTCGGGGGTGCCGACCTTCTGGGCCAGTTGGGAGTGCTTAACCAGGTGCCGGTACTCGCCGTGCACCGGGACGAAGAAGCGCGGCTTCACCAGGTTGTGCAGGAGCTTCAACTCCTCCTGGCTCGCGTGGCCGGAGACGTGGACCTCGGAAACCTTCTCGTGAATCACCTCGGCGCCGCGCCGGTACAGGTGGTTCATCAGGTCCGAAATGGTCTTTTCGTTGCCCGGGATAAAGCGGGAGGAGAGGATGACCGTATCCCCGCGCTCCAGCTTGATCTGCTTGTGGTCGTCCATGGCAATCCGGATCAGCGAACTTCTGGGTTCCCCCTGGCTCCCGGTGGTGATCATGCAGACCTGTTCCTTCGGGAGCCTGGGGAGCTCCTTCAGGTCGATCAGTATGTCGTCCGGGATCTTCAGGTAGCCCAGTTCGCGCGCGATCTGCACGTTGCCGATCATGGAGCGGCCGTTCAAAAGCACCTTCCTGCCGCTTTTCTCCGCCGCGCGCACCACCTGCTGCACACGGTGGATGTTGCTGGAGAAGGCGGCGACGATGACCCTGCCGGCGCAGGCCGGGAAGATCTCCTCGAAAGCATCCCCCACCAGCCGTTCGGAAAGCGTGTACCCCTCGCGCTCGATGTTGGTCGAGTCCGCGAAGAGCGCGAGCACCCCCTTCTCGCCGTAGCGGGAGAAGGTCGCGAGATCGGTCAGTTCGCCGTCGACCGGTGTCTGGTCCAGCTTGAAGTCG
The DNA here is from genome assembly GCF_000020725.1 of Citrifermentans bemidjiense Bem. Taxonomy (NCBI): domain Bacteria; kingdom Pseudomonadati; phylum Thermodesulfobacteriota; class Desulfuromonadia; order Geobacterales; family Geobacteraceae; genus Citrifermentans; species Citrifermentans bemidjiense. The sequence goes on from NC_011146.1 coordinate 4,509,568, forward strand.
CCGGTGTGTATCACCACCCCTTCCGGGCAGCTTAGGGCCAGGGCGCAGCCGTCGACGATGGAATGTGCGACCCGGATGAACTCGACCTCGAAAGAGCCGAGCTGCACCGTGTCCCGCGGCTTGACCACCCTCAGGTCGACCTTTTGATCCAGCTCGAATTCCTTGAGCTTTTCCTTCACGAAGCCCAGTGTCAGCGCCGTCCCGTAGATGGGGGGATTGATATCCCTAAGCACGTAGGGAAGCGCGCCGATGTGGTCCTCGTGGCCGTGGGTGAGCAGGATGGCGCGGATGCGGTCCGCCCTCTCGATCAGGTAGCCAATGTCGGGGATCACCACGTCAATTCCCAGCATGTAAGGCTCGGGGAACATGAGCCCGCAGTCGACGATGACGATGTCGTCGCCGTACTCGAAGGCCGCCATGTTAAGGCCGATTTCTCCTAGTCCTCCCAGTGCTACGAACTTAAGCCCGGTACTCTCTGTGCTGGTTTCTTCCAAAAATTATCCTTTTTCTTTGTATCCCACGCGGGAATGCTTGCCCTTCTTTAGATCTCTACCGCTGCGCCGGCTGCAGCTGCACCAACTGCGCGATGCGTGTGTCGCAACGCTTGATCCAATCCTCGCCCGGTGAGTAGATGCCGGCCGTCGCAAGAAACGAGCTTCGCAGCGCGCGGTAAGCGATGAGCGCGCGGGGGATGTCGTTGCTGCGCTCGGCGGCGTCGCCGATGGCCCACAGCTTCTGGGCGCTCTTTTCGACCACCGAACTCCACGGGGTGTACATGTGGATGGCCGCTTCGTAGCCGGCCACGGCCGCGGTGAAGTTCCCTTTAGCCGCTGCCTGCTCCCCCTTTTTGAACTGGGCGTGCTGCCGGTACAGCGTGTTCCCCCAGATGAGAACCAGCGATATGAGCGCGATGGCGGCGATGTTAACCGCTACGGTTTTTACCTTTTCCATGTGTTACTTCCTGTTCATCCGGTGCAGGGAATCATCCCTGAAAGAAGTGGGGCGCCACCGTAAGCAGCGTGCCGAGCAGAAAGGACGCCACCCCCGCGAGAACCGCCAGTGCCGCCAGGATATCGAAAGGCTTCCGCAAGCGATGGGACGCGGGAAATCCCCAGCAGACAAGGGCTATGCCCGCCGCGGCGAGCGCCAAATAAGCCATCACCATTTAGTCAACCTCCAACTTTGCCGCGATAGCTTCACGAACCTGCTCCATAAGTTCACCCTCGGCACCCCGCTTCACCTCGATCGGCGCGCCGAAAGTCACTGAAATAGTCCCCGGCCGCAGTTCCAGCTGGTTGCGCGGGTTGATCGCCCGGCTGCCATTAATGGTGAAAGGAACGATGGGGACCCCCGCCATGCCGGCGAGCATGAACGCCCCGCGCTTGAATGGGAGGAGCAATCCGTCCTGAGTGCGGGTCCCTTCCGGGAAGATCACCACGCTCGCTCCCGAGGCGATCCGCTCCGCCGCCTGCTTCATGCTTTTGAGCGCCTTCCTGCCGCCGCTTCTGTCCAGGGGGATGTATCCCGCCCGCCGCATGGCCGCGCCGAATACCGGCACCTTGAACAGTTCCTCCTTGGCGACCCAGGAGAACAGTCGCGGTACCGCGAGCGTCAGTGCGAAGATGTCGAAGTTCCCCTGGTGGTTGCCCATATAGATTACGGGCCCCTCAGGTGGAACGTGGTTAAGGCCGTTCACTTCAAGCCGGATGCGGGCCGCAGACAGGGAGCCTAAGCTCCAGATCCTGGCGCAGGCGTGTCCGGCCCGGCCGGAACCGTCGAAAAGCCCCCCGATCACAGCGGCGAGGCTGCATAACAGGGTGTACGGAACGAAGAAAAGTAAGTAGATACAAGCTCTCAGCATGACCGGCTAAGTTACTTTTTTTTATCATAGGAGTCAAACCAATTATCGGTAGACCCATACACGAACCCGCGCCAGCTCCAGCTTGTGCCTGCTGCGGCGCAGTCGAATACGAAAAGGCGGAACACAGAGGTCGCAGAGGTTCACGGAGGCCACTGAGGTTTTTCAGGGAAAGGCACAGGCACTCACCACAGAGGACCGCAGAGGGGCACAGAGGAAGGACAACAGGTTTAACCCCAAAGCCATTTTCGTTTTCTCAGATTCTCTCCGTGGCTAAAGGTTTGGTTTAGTATTTTTGTCCGTTTCCTCAGAAGTCCTCAGATTTTCTCCTTGCTAAGGGTTTTGTTTTTGGTTTTGCCTCAGTGGACCTTCGTGTCCTGTGTTCCGCTTCCGTTTTGGCCGCAAAATATTGCTTTGCTAGAGGCGGGTTTTGATGTAGCATCGGCGCTCAATATTCAAGCGAAAAGGAGAAAGCATATGGCAAGTCTGAACAAGGTGATGCTCATCGGGAACCTGGGGAAAGACCCCGAGGTGCGCTACACCGCCGGCGGGACCGCCGTAGCATCCTTCTCCGTCGCCACCACCGAGAAGTTCAAGGGCAAGGACGGCAACTGGGAAGAGAAGACCGAATGGCACAACATCACCCTCTGGGCGCGTCTTGCCGAGATCGCCGGCGAGTATCTTTCCAAGGGGAAGACCGTATATATCGAAGGGCGTCTGCAGACCCGCAAGTGGACCGACAAGGAAGGCAAAGACAGGTACACCACCGAGATCGTAGGCGAGAAGATGCAGATGCTTTCCGCCAAAGGCGAAGGCGGCGGTGGTGGGCAGCGTCAGTCCAGGCCGCAGCAGGATTACAACCAGGGCGGCGGTTACGAAGAGCCGGTATTCAACCCGGACGACGAGATCCCGTTCTAGACATATTAAGGAAAGAATAAAAGCCGCTACCGCCAAGGTCGCGGCTTTTGTCGTTTTGAGGCGGGTTGGGATTTAATAGTAATGTGTCCCCGGAATTCCAAGGTCTAGATGCGGTTGTTTATCAGGTAGAGTACTACGAGAAGTTGGACCGGCCGAGCCGGCCTACTTCCTGCTGTCAGGTAGAATGGCAAGAAATACCTACGGGAGGTTATGTATGGAAAACGGCTCTGAGCTTAGTCGCTCATCGCAATGGTGGCGGTGGCCGATACTGCCGCTGGCGGCAGTCCTTGGTGCATTGGTAGGAGCTTTTCTCCTCACACTGCTTCAGTGGATCGGGATGAAAATGCAGGGGGGTTTCCGTGAGGATGGATGGTATTTTCGCTACATCCTACCGGTCATTTCTTCAGCGGTATTCGGGTGGTTATATGCGCTGATCACTCTAAATGTGGCACCGAGAGGCAAGGTCATTGCCTCCGTTGTGATGACGACCATACTCGGAGTACTAGCATTGCTAGGTTTGATCTTCACTTGGTTTTATAAATTGGATGATATCGGTACTGCAGTTCAATCAACCGTCGGTTCTATCGCCTCTTTGGTTGCAGCAATTGCGACAATCGTTAGCCTCAAGGACGAGTATACGGAATGATTAACGCACAATAAGCCACATGTAGCCAATGCTTCGAAGAGGGACAGAGGAGGCTTACCGGGGGGAGCATACCAGGTGTTGGGGACTGAGTGGCTCGAGGGGGACGCTGCTCATCCCCCACGACTTGGGTAGCGAATTAGGAGAAAATATGAATGATGCGAATGGATTCGTTAAATGCGCACATTGTGCAGGTACAGGCACTTGTAAGAATGGTCAAAATGAAACCAGTTGTCTCGTCTGTATAAAGGAGCAGAAAGTCAAGATTATTGACAGCACGTTTGGCATTGTGTGCTCTGTGTGTCACGGTGTTGGCATCACGGAACCGAAGAGTGTACGGCTACATAATCGCATCGTCCCAGTATTGGCTATGATGATCGTATATGTTGCTTTGTTTTTGGTAATGATTCTGTCTACAAGGGAGCATTTTTCTGAAGTTTTAGCATTTGCTGCAACACTGATTGGTAGTGTAACAGGATATTATTTTGGCGGAAAGGCAAAGAAGTAGTAAAAGCTAGCAGGCTAGGGGTAGAGCAGAGAGGAGGTGTTACCCTGCCCTCCCTCATCAATCCGGACGGGGGCCGAGGGGGACGTTGTTGAGTTGATTGAGTTCCTGACTTAAGGGCGAAGGGCGAAAGTGGACGTTCTTTAGTTCGTTTACTTTCTCCGTCTTCAGAGCGCGAGGGGACGTAGGTCCCCTCTCCCCTCAGGGGTTGAAGCTCTGACAACTTCCCTTTGCTCCCCACTTTTGCTAACATGCCGCAGTCCTTCAAGAACCAACCTGGCATTGCCCTGCATTGTGCTTACCATCGAGACGCTTCATGGCCTTTTCATCAATCCAGTCCGCATCCCACTTGCTTCCCGTGTTTAAGCTTTTCCTGCTTCCTGTGGGCGGCGGAATACCCGCCGGCGTTCTGCTGGCCCGCACCCAAGGCCTGGCTTGGCCCGTCACCGCAGGGCTCTACCTGGTTTCGGATGTGGTCCTTGCCCTCATGTTTGAACCGGTTCTACGGCTTTTCGCCGCAGTGATAGGGAATATCCCTTTCCTGGCGCGTTTTAGCGCGGCATTAAAGGCTGCCACGGCGCGCAGCGTGGCGCATGTCAGCGGCACCAGCACCGGCCCCCTTGCACTCGTCATGATAGCCTTCGGCGTAGATCCGATGACCGGACGCGCCACTGCGCTTGCCTCGGGCCACGGATTCCTCGCCGGCTGGGCCTTCGCAATCGCAGGAGATATGCTCTATTTCGCGGTGATCGCCCTCACCACCTTGCGCCTCAACTCCTACTTCAAAGACCCGAACACCACAATGCTGATCGTCTTGGCCGCGATGTTCCTCGTGCCTGTGCTGGTTCGCAAGTTACGGGACCACCGAGAGAGATGGCGTGCTGGGTCTTGAATTATAACCGCTGCCGTGTTTCGCTTTTTACCTCTACTTCGGAATTCCGGGGACATAATACCTATAATTTTGCAACACATGAGACGCAGAAGAAGAATTCAGTCTCTTCTTCACAGATTGTTATCCAGGCTATGCAAAAGCCGCTACCTATTAAGAGCAAAGGGGGGTCTGAGCTTGAATTTGACCCTATTGCCACTTAAATCTCTGACTTCTGCCCCTACCTCTCAAAAACAACAAGGCCGGAGACGTCGTCTGCCGGCCTTGTTGTTCAAATTAAGAAGCTTCATCTAGTGATCTAGTTATTTGCCTTCAGCAGGGCCGCAATGAAGGTCTTGTCGGCAAACATCTTCTGCATCCCTTCGTTAAGCGCCTTCTCCAGCGCAAGCTCCGCATTCTCGCCGGTCATCAACTGGATGTTGCGCTCGATTCCCTCCGCAACGAACTGATGGGAGTACAGTAAGTCCCCCTTCTTGTTCTTTATGGTGACCCCCATGTTCAGCTCGGCAACGGCGTCCCCCGCAAAGAATCCTACCTTGAAGTCGTTGTAGTACTTGACCAGATCGGCATCGATAGTGACAAGTGAGTTCTCTCGGCCAAGTCCGAAACCGCGGGCTTTCAGCTCGCACTCGATGGCTTTCTGGAAGGTGACCGCTACATTCTCCGCGGGCACGATTTGCGCCATTTCCATGCCGAACCCGTTCTTCTTGCTGCTCACCTTGACCTTCTCGTTGCGACTGTCACTCACCTGCACGTTGCAGATTACAGACTTGGCGTTCTCTACAGCAGCGACGCCAGTCTGCGGGGTGTAATTGATGTCGACTGTCGCAGTGGTGAGCGCACAACCGCCGAACATCAGAGAAGACAGTGCTACAACAGCCAGAACGATTGACTTGCTTTTTCCCATACTTTCTCCTTTAAAGCTTCGGTTAACAACGCTTTCGCGTTGAGGGTGTTCTCATGGGCCAGCAGTTCTCACAGTGCATGATGTAGATACAAAGTCTTTCATCCCGCTGTTGTTAAACAATGCAACGTATACGGCAAAGCTATGCCTCTATATCAATATCGGAAACCCTTGTCTATAGATAAGAGATTTTTCTTCATGTAAAATCCTTCTGCTGAAGGTCTGCAGGCAAATACTAAAAATCCATTGCAAAGTTAAAGGATTCGGTCTACGTTTGCCCCATCTAACTCTTACCGGAGCCCCTTTTATGAAAAAACTCGGTTTCGACGATCTCTCCTCCCTTAGCACCCAAGCACAACAATCCCCACGCAAGCGGATGAATCACAATCTTCATTCCGAATTGTCCGACCCCATCCAGCGCTTGGTGATTGCAATGGAACCTGATACCTATATTCGCCCCCATCACCATCGGCACACATGGGAGCTTCTGACCCCACTACGTGGCCGTTTCGTGGTCTTGACTTTCGATGACGACGGTGTGGTCATCGGACGTGCAGTGCTGGGTGAAGACGTTTCGATTGCTGAAACTCCAGTCGCAGGCTGGCATGCGGTACTTTCTCTTGATACCGGTGGTGTCATCTTTGAAGTCAAACACGGCCCTTATTCTCCATTCAAAGAAGAAGATTTCGCCCCTTGGTCGCCTTCTGCCGAGGACGATAAGCATAAGGAACTTATGCGTTGGTTCCGTAATGCCGAAGTTGGACAACGTTGGCCTGGTTGCTGACAGAAGATGAGCGGTCATGTGATCACTCGGCGTAAGAGGGACGCTGGTCAGTTCGTCTAGTTATTTAGGATTCGGAATGAGGAACTCAACCAACTGACCAACGTCCCGTCCCCCTCGCCTCCCGAATGCTTTACTTTGATTTCCTACCCGAGACAATCGGGACCACACCGACAAGTTTGAGCGATTTGTCCAATACTTCACTCGCATTATCGGCTTCACTCCTGCCGACACTGGCGGCAAGAACGGTTATCAGACCGCGCATCTGCAACTCGGACAAACCGGTATTAAAACCGACGCTGAAATGGGCCTGCAGTTGGGGATTGACCCCCTTCATAGCGGCCAGAGCGGAAATGGTGGCAATCTCCCTGCTCTGGAAGTCCAGGTTGTCGCGTCCGAAGATGTCGCCGAACAAGTGGCCTTTCAAAAACGCGTCGATGGCGGGAGCGAAAGCATAGATCGGCCCAGTGACCGGCTTGCCTACCAATTGCGTCTGTATTTCTGTGCCAAGCTCGATGCTGCTTTTACCAGCAGGCATTTTGCCGGGTTCCTTTCCGAGTTGATCCTTGATGCCCTTCTTCTCCCGTTGTTCCACAACGTTCATAAAAGCGCCAAGTCCGTTCAGGCTGCGCGGAAACCCCGTATAGGCATATAGTTGCACCAGGATTTCCTTGATTTCGTTCACGGTCAGCCCGGCATCCAGCCCTTTGTTCAGAGCAGTTTCGAGCTTTTCAATGTCTCCGTTGGCGGTAAAGGCGGCTATGGGGATAATGCCTTGCTGCTTTGAGTTTAAAGTTTGGTTTTTGTCCATGGGTTGTGCCTCCGCTATGGCTGCCATGATGCACATCATGGCGAACGTGATTGCCAGGAACTCAATAATAAGTCTATTCATGCTTGCCACCAGGTTTTCCGTTGTATTGATCGTAGTTGACCTTTTCCAACCATTCGACATTCTTAGAGGTCCAACTTACGGGTCCCAATCCACTTCACCATATCCGGATCGCGATGATCGAAGAAGCTGCTTTCTTTCTTATCCAGCGTTGCAATGCTCCCCATATCCTCGGCTGCGAGTTCGAAGTCAAAAATGTTGAAGTTCTGAACAATCCGCTCTTTGTTCACTGATTTCGGTATGACCACGACGCCTCTTTGGGTCAGCCAGCGCAACACCACCTGAGCAACAGATTTGTCATATTTGCGGCCAATGGCAGTGAGCAGTTCATTGCTGAATAGATCATTCTTGCCCTCGGCAAAAGGTCCCCAAGATTCAATCTGAACGCCGTTTTCTTGAAGGAACCGCTGAGTCTCGATCTGTTGGCAGAAAGGGTGTGTTTCTATCTGATTGACCGCCGGCGCCACTTCGCTGTGAATCATCAGATCCATAATCCGGTCCGGATGGAAATTGCTGACGCCGATTGCTCGGACTTTGCCTTCCCGATGCAGACTTTCCATGGCCCGCCAGGAACCGAAGACATCTCCGTACGGCTGATGGATCAGATACAAATCCAGATAATCCAATTGCAGCTTAGCCAGCGATTTATCAAACGCCTTCCGGGTGCCATCGTAACCCGCATCCTGGACCCACAGCTTGGTGGTCACAAAGATTTCATGCCGGTCAATGCCACTATTCCTTATTGCGTTGCCGACAGCTATTTCATTCATGTAGGATGCCGCAGTATCAATCAATCGGTACCCCGCCTGCAGGGCATCACTGACGCTACGCTCACATTCCTTCGGATCACTGACCTGGAAGACGCCAAAACCGAGAATAGGCATCTCCACACCATTATTTAAAGTCACTTTCTGCATATTCCCCCACTCCTTTGAGGATATTTATTTTGTTCAACGACCGGTCAACTCTTCCAGTTTATCAGGGTGTCTGCCCCCTTGTACGGTGATCAGATTGGCGGCGGTTTCGTCTTTCCCAATACGTGTTTTTGCATCCGTTATCCCCCTGCATCTTTTTTTGACGATCGTATCCTACATCCCGTCAAGCACTAGGCGATAGACCGATCCTCTCGGTTTATTGCCCGATCCTGCATTGCACCAAATTATTATTGTAACGGTGCGGTAGGTTGGATAGTATCGAATTTGGAGGAAGTTATGGAAATTTCGACTACCGATCAAGATATTGAGGCTAATGCCTTGGACATGGCAGTTGCTGCTCTTTGCAGTCGCATTGCCCGATATACCGAACGGGGAGAAATGCATATAACCGCAGTTCCCGGGTTGTCTCTCTTTCGTCGGGAGGAACCAAGCGGACCAACCAGCGGCATGTACGAACCGAGCATCTGCATGGCCGTGCAGGGTGCAAAGCGCGTAATTCTCGGTGATGACTCATTTGTATATGATTCACACCACTATCTGATTACGTCAGTGCATCTGCCGACGATCGTGCAGATTCTCGAAGCAAGCCCGGAAAAGCCGTACCTTGGTCTCCGTTTAAAGTTCGACCTGAAGGAAATTTCGCAACTGATGGTCGACAGCAACCTCCCTCAACCACGCCAGCAGTCGAGCCGTGGGATGGCGACCGGCGAGGTGACACAACAGATTGTCAATGCTTTTGCACGGTTAATTGATCTGCTTGACGATGAAAAGGACATTCCGATCCTCGCTCCGGTCATCCAGCGCGAGATCATCTATCGGCTGTTGGTGGGAGATCAAGGCGAGCGGCTTCGTCAGATCGCAACGGCTGGGAGTCAAAGCCAGCACATTGCCAAGGCAATCGGTTGGTTGAAGAGCAATTACTCACAGGCTATCAGCATGGAGGAACTCGCTGCTCTGACAAACATGAGCGTTTCGACGTTCCACCATCACTTTCGGTCACTGACAGCGTTGAGCCCGCTGCAGTTCCAGAAGCAACTCCGCCTGCAGGAAGCGAGAAGATTGATGCTGACAGAACGGATGGATGCCGCTGCCGCAGCGTTTCAGGTCGGCTACGAGAGTCCGTCACAGTTCAGTCGAGAATATAACCGCCTGTTTGGGGCGCCGCCGTTGCGGGATATCTCGAAACTGCGCGAGATGGTTGTCGCGGCATAAGAGGGCGAACGTATCAGGGCGAAGGTGGGAAGCGGGGTCCAAGCACTGGCGCCGGCGCTCGCCGAAGCCTGGGGCCGCTCTTTATCAGAGCGGGGCGGGTCGATTGAAGGGTCGTCCAGTGAAAAGGGTATAAGGGCAAAAGGAGGAAGAGACATGAAGGAGTTGCAAGTCGGTTTGAAACATACGTTCAGCTACCTGGTGCCCAAGGAGCGGACGGTGCCATTTCTGTACCCGGAGTCGTCGTACTTCCAAGTGATGCCGGAGGTATTCGCCACAGGCTACATGGTGGGATTCATGGAATGGGCCTGCATGGACGCTCTAGCTCCATACCTGGATGAGGGTGAACGGACTGTGGGGACCATGATCAACGTCACCCATGAGGCCGCCACTCCGGCGGGTATGGAGGTGACGGCCACTGTAACGCTTGTGGAGGTCGACGGCAAGCGCACCGTCTGGGAGATCGAGGCCCGCGACGAGGTGGAGGTGATTGGCCGGGGTCGCCATGAACGCTTCGTGATCGACTACGAAAAATTCAGCAAGAGGGTGGCCGCGAAAGGAAACAAATAACATCACGGATCAGCCATCGACGGGATGGGCAGGTGTATCCAACAACAACTGGTAGAATGCCAAGTCGAGCCACCGGCCGAATTTGAACCCCACCTGCGGTAGCGTACCTACGTGCTTGAAGCCAAGTCGCTCATGCAGCGCGATACTGCCGGTGTTCGCGGCATCGATTGCACCTACCACCGCATGCACATCGTTCTCCCTTGCCACCGCTAGCAATTCCCGCATCACAGCCTGCCCGAGCCCATGACCGCGATGATCCTTGTGCACATATACAGAGTGCTCCACGGTGTACTTGTAGGCAGGCCAGCCTCGAAACGTGCCATAGCTCCCAAAGCCCAGTAGCACCCCATTGCTGTCCTCGATGCCGATCACGGGAAACCCGCCGGCCCGCTTGGCGGCGAACCAATCGACCATGGCCTGCAGCGTCCGGGGCTTGTAATCATAGAGCGCGGTCGAGTGCAGGATCGCATCGTTGAAAATTTCCAGAATCGCATCCGCATGTCGCTCGAAGTTGCAGCGCACGATGGAGTGTTCCTGTTTGGTCATCACGGTCTCCTCACTATTTCCATCCAGCGTCGAGTCATTCTGCTCGGCGTGTGATACTCATTGTGGTACCTCAGCACCTTCTGTTTCTAACCATATACCCGAATCTCCTGCCTTGGTCACCTTGAAAAGGTGGTAGCGGCTTTTGTCATTTAAAAGCTAAGTAGGTTTTAGTTGGAAAAAATGCCGGATTTAGTATTATGTCTACGGATTCTAAATTAGTGTCAGGTCCGCGGAATGCTAATGTCCCCCGAACTGTATGAAGGTGGGTATTATGGGAATCTTGTTCCAAGTTGAACTGAGCTTCATGCCGATTCCGGACATTTTGCAGTGGATCGACATGAACCGTCTCACTTGCGTGGTTGCCATTACTCGCGAGAGCGACAGCGGCATAACGTTTTACCTTGAGAACGGAAAGCTGGTACTCGCCGGGTCCCAGAAAAAGGGGCTGCAGTTCGGCCAGTTCCTCGCCGCCTCAGGCGTGCTCTCCGAAGTGCAGGTATTCCAAGCGCTAACCGAAAGCAAGAGCAAAGGCATTTCCCTCACCAGATACCTGGTTGAGACTTCCCTCGTATCTTCCAATGTCCTCGCCGATATCATGTCCGACCTGGTCGAGAAACTCCTCCTTGACCTGCTCTCCAACAACGCCGGTTCAGTCACCATCACTACGCCGCTTCCCGAAATTCTTGCCGGTGGGCCGATTTCCCTGGAAACAGGGAGGGTCATCTTCAACGCAGTCAGGATCTACAACGAACAGAACAGGGACTCGCAGCAGCGGGATGAGGCGATCGAGGCCATCAACAAGCGGCTTTACAATGAGGATTTCCAGCTTCCGGTTCTCCCTGGCATGCTCATGCAGTTGATTTCGCTGATGGAAGATGAGAGGACCACGGTACAGGAGATGGTCAAACTGATCATGACGGATCAGGTCCTGATCTCCCGCATCCTCAAAGTTGCCAACTCGGCTTTTTACTCAGCGTCGGGGCAGGTGGACTCGATTCACTACGCCATTGTCCGGCTTGGGATGCGTGAGGTGCTGAATATCGTGACCGGTATTCAGGTGCTCTCGATGCAGAACCGCGATATTCCCCAGGAGAAGTTCCAGGCGATCCTCGATGGCGCGTTGAAGACGGCTTTTCTCGCCAGCGGTCTGGCGAGGCAGCTGAGAGAGGATCCGGAAGAGGCGTTTCTTGGCGGGTTGCTACTTGATCTCGGCAAGACCGTGATACTGAGTGTGGCGAAGGATTTCGAGATAGACGAGTCGCTTTTCGATGAGCTCATGCATTCCCGGCATGCTGAAATCGGGGCGATGATAGCCAGAAAGTGGAATTACCCCGAGTCGATCCAGAATCTGATCCGCTACCATCACAACCGCAACTTCGGCGACATCGTCAACAAGATGATCGCGCTTCTCCAGATAGCGGATCAGGCAGTGCGGTCCCCGTCCGGGAAGGAGATAGATCCCGATCTGCTCGGTTCTCTCGGCCTCCCACTGGAAGCGGTTATGGAGGTCCATTCGAAGGCAATGGATTCCTTCAACCAGATAAAGTCCATGTAAAGGGATTTGGCCTCAAGGCAGTGAACGAAACGGAGAGGATTAGAGCGTAGAAGTGAAAAGCCCCCCTGGTTGTCGCCAGGGGGGCTTTTTTGTTAGGGGTTAAGAGGGATGGGGTTGGACCAGGGGCCGGCCGTCTCTCCGCGCTTCCCCCTGATCCTGAGCCAGTTGAGTTTCGTGCGGTCCACTCCGATGATCGGTATTTTCAGGCATTTGGTCGACCATACCACCAGCCTCCAGTTTTCTTCCAAGCTGGGATCACCGTCGCAGGCCCAAATTTCATATCCCCTTGCACCCATTATCTTGGTGACTGACGCTGCGGGATGACCCTTCGGGTCGAAACTAACCCTGAAATCCTTAGCACGCTCCAGGGTGGCGGAAACGGTTGCTCTTTCGGCTGAGGGATTGAGACCGAACGCCTCCTGCAACGAGGGATCTTTCGCCGTGACCACCTTTGCCAAACCAAGAAGAAGGGAGAGGTTTTGGTCAATCAACTGGCGATCCTCCTCGCAGGCCTTGATCTTTTCGGGGTCTCCTCTCAAGTAACCAGCAAAGTTGGTCGCGTAGCGTTCATGCAACTCGCTATAAAACGCAGGCGTGGGGATGAGCGATAACAAGCGGTTGAACATCTCCGTGTTAAAGGTCGCATTCATCGCTGCGGATTTAGACAACAATTCAGGAAGGCTCAATTTGGTCGTGGGCATCTGCAACCTCCAGATGAATTTTTTTTAACGTGCCGAAATAGTAACCGGGCTTTCGGCGATGTCAAAAAAAAATATCGAGGCCGGATAAAGCACGATCAAAGTTGCTCCGCTTGCGCGCAACACTCCGCTGGCAAAGTGGTCCTACTCTTCCGGTGGCCTGACCGCCTTGAAACTCCGGTACAAAGATAAATCGTAAATTATCTTGAGACCGCCAGCGAGAAAAAAAGGGATGTTCCAGAGGGCGGCATTGGCCAGAAACATCCCGGTGAACATAGGCGACAACGCGGCCCCAGTGGTCCGGGCAACGCCCGTGATCCCGGCGGCAGCCGAAAGTTCGTCAGGGCTCACCACGGCCATCGTGTACGACTGCCGGGTCGGCACATCCATCTGCGAAATGCTGAACCTAAGCAGCAACACGGCGATGGCCAAAGGGAGGTTCGGCATCAGCGGCACCAATATCAGCAGGACGTTCGAGGGAAGGTGCGTGAACACCATGGTCCGGATCAACCCGATCCTGGCGGCAACTCGCGCCGCAGCCAGGGCGGAGACGGCCGCAAGAATGTTGGCCACGAAGAAGATGGCTCCGAGCAGCCCCGGGCTTACGCCGAAGCGGAGGTAGAACCAATAGGCCATGATGCTTTGAGGGATGAAGCCGCCGCCAAAGGCGTCGAGGGCAAAGAGCGCCGACATTTTGAGAACCAGGCGATAAGAGCGGTGCAGACCGAATCGCGCCGCAAAGAATGAAGGGGCTGTTGTCCCGGGGGTTCTGCTATTCCTTGGCGCTTCCGCGGCCGGGGTCATCCTTCTGAACAAGACCCAGAGCACCGTCCCTACTGCGGCATAAACGACGAGAAGCACGCGGTAGCTGTCCACAGCGGCCCATCCGGCATTGATGAGTCCTTGCGCCAGACCTCCGCCGAAAACGGCCCCGACCGCGGAAGCGATGGAGCCGGCGAGATTGTACCAGGCGAAGACCTCGGTCCGAACCTCCTTCGAGACCAATTGGGTGAGCGATGCCTGCTCGATGGGGAGGAAGGGCCCCACCTCGTTCCCGCTCGGGCTTATGACGCCGATTGTCGCGGCTAGCAGCAGCAACAGGAAATTCGTCGTCACCGCGAAGAGGAGGCCGGCAAACAGCATCAAGCCTGCACCCACGACGAGCATGCGCTTTCTGCCGAAGCGATCGGCGATCGTGGTCAGCCAGAGCGAGATGACGGTATCGCCAACCAGAGTAAGGGTCAGCAGGAGGCCGATTCTCTTTGCCGAGATCCCGATGTGGTCAAGGTAGAGAACCAAAACAACCGCCAAAAACCCGTAGGCAAACATGCGCGCCATCCGGGTGACGAAAAGCAGTCTCCCATCCGGCGGCAATGACCGCAGGACCCGTAAACTCTCCATATCAGGCCTCGAAGGCCCGGGCACGTCTAATCCGCTGCATCGAACCCTCCTTGTGTCCCATCTACTGTGCAGTCGCCTTCACGTCGTCGAAGCAGGTCACCGAATCCGCCTTGGTCCAGAGCCCGATCTTGCCGGCTTTGAAGGTATCGTCACGAGTCTCCACTACCAGCTTGCCGTTCAGGTAACCCCGGATGTCGTTCCCTTTTGCTTCCACGCGTAATTCCTGCCATTTCCCCGATACCACCTTGGCCGACCCTTCATTGAGAGTATGGCGCGATCCGGCCACGTACTTGTAGATGTTCACGTTGTCCTCCAACGCATTGGCGCGGAGGATGTAGAAATTGTCTTCGTCCTGGATGCGGAAAATGATCCCGGCAGCACGGTCCCCGCTGCCGGAGACGGGCTTGAACCGGGTCGAGACGGTAAGGTCGGCGAAGATCTTGTCGCTCAATGCGATGGCTGGAAACGTTGCCGATGCGGTTTGGCAAAGGGCATGCGGCGAACTCGGTGCATCGCCTTCCTCTTTCACCGACCAGGTGCCGCTGAAGGGATATGCCCCAGCCGGGACACTCCCCGCCTTTTCCTTGTCGAAAGACCATTGCACGTCCTGGCCGGGCGCCACCCCCCGGGCTTTGGGTTGAGATTCATCAGCGGCATCCGTCCTTGTGCATATTCCAAGTACGAATGCCGCCACGGTGATTCCTATCCCTACGAATGCTCGTTTCATACCTTACTCCTTTGCTGCCATATTTCCGGATGATGCTGAAATTATAACAGTCTCCAGCGTCCCCGTCCCCCCCTGCATCTTCCCAACTCCGGAAATGACGTATTATTTGGTGAATATGTCATTTTTGAATCCAAAAGTGACGCATTTGAAAAAAATGTGTCGTTTTTGAACTCGAATATGACGTTTTTGAATCCGAATATGTCATTTTTGAGTCCGAATATGACGTATTTGAATTCAAAAATGACACATTTGAAAAAAAATACGACGTTTTCGCTCCGGATAAGCATTTCCCTGGGCCTGTTGAATCCTTCGTGTAAATGGCCAGCGTTACCGGTCCGCAAGAACATGATCTCCACCCGGCGGTCCGGCAACCGGCTGTGAAAACTGCTGCAGCTGCGCCAGGTTGCGGGTACAGGCGCATGGGAAAATTCGCCGGGCGGGGAAGAAAATTTAGAAAATTTTGTTGACAATTCCTCATCGACAGGTATTATCCCCGCAACTTAAACCTAGATAGACGATAATACTCAACCATCCGCGAGGATGGGGCGGAAAGCCTATAGGGTCTCACCGAGACAGCCGGGTTGCCGAAATATCACAGATATTCGGTCCCGGCTTTTTTTGTGTCCATTGATCAAGTGGGGGGCAAGTCGCAGGAGGCGCCTTGAAGGGCGCGGGCATGATGTAAAAACGGTGGTGGTACACGATAATACTCAACCATCCGCGAGGATGGGGCGGAAAGCCTATTGGGTCTCTCTGAGACAGCCGGGTTGCCGAAATATCACACGATATCGGCTCCCGGCTTTTTTTGTGCCCCGAATCCCGGAACGTTCAACGGGGAATCAGGAGAAATTCCGGGAGCGTCGCTCTCGGTCCCCCCCCTTCAGTTCCATATGTTGCAGCTTCACCCACCCCCCGTCCCCCTCCCATCAAGGGAGGGGGGGATACGAGGTGGGCCGCCGCCAAAGAGCAAACCCGGTAAGGGTTCCCGAACCCCTTAACCGCCTGTGAGGAAAGGGCAGTTCCAGCATGCATCGAATTTTAGATCCGCCAATCATCGAAAAAGCTCTTCGTCTTCTGTTTCTCTGCGCTCTCGTCCTGTTTCTCAACGGATGTGTCGCCATGCAGAGGGCTCCCGAGCAATCGTTGCTACCGCCGGTTCCCACGCAAAAGGAGATCGAGCGGAACGTCTTCCCGGTAGCCGGAGGTGATGACGTGATCGGCACCTTGGCAGTGGTGAGGCTTGAAAAGGGGGACACCCTGCCCGACATCGCCAGACACTTTAGCCTTGGGATCAACGCAATCAGCGCTGCCAACCCAGGTGTCGATGTATGGGTCCCTGAACCGGGAAAGGAGGTCATCCTCCCTTTGAGTTTCATCCTCCCGGATGCTCCCCGGAAAGGCATCGTGATCAACTTGGCCACCATGCGGCTTTTCCGTTTCAAGGAAGATGGTAAAGCGCAAGTGGTGTCGACCTACCCTGTCGGTGTCGGCACCGCGGAGCGCCCGACGCCTACAGGCAAAATGCGCATTGAACGCAAGACTGCCCTGCCCACTTGGCACGTACCCGCTTCAATTGCCGAGGATCATAGGAAAAAAGGAGATCTTCTCCCCGCGAAGGTTCCGCCGGGACCTGAGAACCCTTTGGGTGAGCGCGCGCTTTACCTGAGCAAAGCGGGGTATCTGATTCATGGCACCAACAAGCCGGCCAGCATAGGTCTTAAGGCAACAAACGGGTGCCTGCGGCTCTACCCCGAGAATGTGACGACGCTTTACGAGGAGACGCCGGTCAATACCCCGGTACTCATCGTCAACCAGCCGTATCTAGTGGGGCAACGGGATGGGGTCCTTTATCTTGAGGCTCATGCGCCCCTGGAAAGCTCTGGTGCCCTGGAGTTGGAGAAGGTGACGGCAAGACTGAGGAAGTGGGAAAAGAGGTACGGACGCTCACTTGACTGGGAAAAAATCCGTAAAGTGCAAACCGAGGCCAGAGGTGTCCCTGTCCCCATCTTGGCCTTTGGTCAGGATAAGGCAAAAGATAGCCTGAAGACCGTTAACGTCGAGCGCCCGCTACAAATGTTCGGCGCGCCTGAGGTACCCGAGCTCAAACGGGATGCCTGGTATGTTTTGGCTGCCAATGTGGGCGGGGAGATCGAGGCTCGGAGGCTGGCAGCCATTATCAACCACCAGGGGCCGCCCATCCCGGCACGGGTGCTGCCGCAAAGCAGCAATAGCTACCATGTCATCGCCGGTCCTTTCGATAACGCCGGCTTGGCCAAAGAGGCGGTCAGGCGGCTGAAGCTCGACCTGGAACTCGACGGCATAGTGATAGACCCGGTCAAGAAGATATAGGTGTTCCTGTCTGCGCCATGTGCAGGGGGGATGTTGTGAACTTCACGCCAATGCGTGAATAAACCCGCAATAAAGGAGGTAATCAGTTATGAAAAAAGGTGCGCTGTTGATCACGATGTTGTTGGTTTCGGCTGTTACCATGGCAGGATGTGCGACATCCGGGGACCTCGCGAGAGTGGAGACCCAGGAAAGGGCGCTCGGCGCTAAGGCCGATCAGGCGTTGCAGGAAGCACAGGCTGCCAAGGCCACGGCGGATGCGGCTAAGACACAGGCCGATGCCGCAGCACTCCGCGCAGAAAACGCGGCCAAAGCTGCAGAGGAAAGAGAAAGGCTCGCAGCTGAGAAGGAAAAGCTTGCCGCAGAGAAGGAGCAGGCCGCCGCAGAGCGGGAAAAAGTGGCAAATGAAAAGGGAGAGAGGGCTGATGCCGCTTTCTACAAGTCGATGAGGAAGTAGATTTGCTTCAACGCAAGCTCCAGCTTGCCATCCGTGGGAAGCTGGAGCTTCGTCCTGCATTGCGTTCCCAAGGTGGACCTTGGGAACGAGATACATCTCCCCCCTTTGCAAAGGGGAACGTAGGGGATTTCTTGGGCGAAGGGATGAGGGAAGTGAGAAGAGTAAGCAGAAATTGGGAGCAGCTTTGCCTTTTTGTTGTGCTCGCTACGATACTTTTTACCGCGGGGGGGTGCAGCCATCTTGACGGAACCTTCGGGGCCGGATCGGCATTCGAAGAAGCAAATCGCCATTCCGTCCTGCGAGATTACCAGGCTGCGCTGAAGGGGTACGAACTGGCCTCGAAGAAGTATCCCACGACCGGGGACAGGGCTTTATTCGAGATGGGCATCATCCACTCTCATCCGGACAACCCGCAGAAGGACTATGGCAAAGCGCTGGATTGCTATCGAACCTTGATAAAGGAGTATCCCCGCAGCAGCTACAGGCAGGACAGCGAGATGATGGTTTTTTACCTCGTCAACGTGACCATCAAGGACAAGCTAATCGACTCACAGAGAAACGAAATCGAGGTGCTTCAGCGAGAGGTCCAGAACCAGCGCCAGGAGGCAAGAGCCCTGCAGCTGGAGATCGAGAAGAAGGTGGGTGAAATTGCGGTTCTGCAACAAGAGATTGCGGCACAGGAAGAAGAGATCTCTCCGCCTCCAGTGCCGACGGGACCGGCGGACAAGGTACTGATAGAAAAGAAGGAACGTCGCTTGACCTTGTTGTCGAAGGGTGAGGTGATCAAAAGCTATAAGATCTCGCTCGGGGAAAACCCGAATGGCCCCAAGGAGAGGCAGGGCGACAACAAGACTCCTGAGGGGATCTACCGCATCGATTCGAGAAACAACGACAGCCAGTATCACCTCTCCCTTCATATCTCCTACCCCAACGAGCAGGACAAAAAGCGAGCGAAGCAACTGGGCGTTGCTCCCGGCGGCAACATCATGATTCACGGCATGCGGAATGGCTTCTCGTGGTTTGGGGAGCACCACACCTTGATTGACTGGACCAAGGGGTGCATAGCGGTAACGGACGAGGAAATACAGGAGATCGCAGAATTAGTACCAATCGGGACTGTCGTCGAGATAATGCCGTAGCAGCTTACGCACACGGTCCCGCACCGTTCACACCTCTATGCGGAAGCTGGCGCCCTCTTCGGTGTTGTTGGCGGTGAGCGATCCGCCCATGTTCTTCTCGATGATCGTCTTGGACATGTAGAGACCGATCCCGGTCCCCTTGTCCGGCCCCTTGGTGGTGAAATAGGGGTCGAATACCTTGTCGATGGCGTCCGCGGGAATGCCGCCGGCGTTGTCGCTGACGGTTAACACCGAACGCCCCTCCTCGGCCGCTATACGTATCTCGATTTTGGGGCTGCTCACGTTGCGCTCGGCAAAGGCATCCCTCGCGTTGTTGAGGATGTTGAGCTGAACCTGCGCATACTGGTTGGGATATCCGGTGATGACCGGATTGACATTCCCCGCTACCTCGATATTTATCTGCACCTGTTTCAGGGTCAAACCCATCAGCGATATGGTCTTCTCCACCACGTCGGATATGCCGAATTCCACCTTTTCCATCTCTGGGCAGAAGAAGTTGCGGAAATTGTCGATGGTCGCCGACATGTGTCCGATCGACTCCATCATCTTCTGCACCCGCGACTCAAGGTATTGCTCCGAAAACTCTTCTGTCGCGTAGGTTATCGGCAGTTCCTGTGCCAGTAACCCCAACAGGTTGAGCGGTTGCCGCCACTGGTGGGCGATGTTATTGATCATCTCCCCCATCGCCGCCAGGCGGCTTTGCTGGATCAGCATCTGGTCCCTTTGCCGCAGCTGCTCCGCAGTCCTCGCCCGCTCTGCCGCCTCCCGCTCCAGTTCCCGGTATGCCCGCCCCAGTTCCTCGTGCTGCCGGCGCAGTGTCTCCTCGCCGCGAGCCCGTACCGCTATCTCCGTGCGCAACTGGATTTCGGTCATCACCGCGGCCGCGAGGTTCTCCACCACCTCGACATCCTCCCCGCTCCAGTGCCTCGGCTTATGGTCTATGACGCAGAAGGAACCGAGGACGTAGCCGTCGGAAGTGACCAGCGGAATCCCCAGGTAGGCAATGACCATGAGGTCCCTGATGGCGAGGTTTTCCTTGAACAGCGGATGAACGCGGGCGTCCTCGATGATGAGGGGCTGCTTGGCGACGCGATTGTATTGGCAGAACGAATGCGACAGGGGGGTCTGGCGGCTGGAGAGCCACGGTTCGGGAAGGCCGACGCAGCTTTTAAAGAACTGCCGGTCGCTGTCTACCAGCGTGACGAGGGCGACGGGTGCAGATGCAAAGCGCGAGGCGAGTCTGCTCAGGCGATCGAATGCCTCTTCGGTCGGAGTATCCAACAGGGCTACGGCCCGCAATGCGGCAAGCCGGGCGGGATCAGTAACATGGCTTGAAATATCGCTACCGTTCATTCGGGTTCCCCACTCGGAGCGGTTTCACTTAAATGCGCGAAAGTACCAGAGAGAAGCTATCAGATGCGGTGCGTGTTTCAAGCAAAATTCAGGGGATAGACAAATCGACACTGCCCCTCTTTGTAAAGGGTCATAGGAAATGCCGGGGAAAACCGCTATTGGTCCCCCCTCCCCTTGCGGGAGGGGGTTAGGGGGTGGGGAAAGGTGCGATCATTTCCGTACTTTGCAGCTTCACCCACCCCCCGTCCCCCTCCCGTCAAGGGAGGGGGGAACTCTTCTCCCCGGAATTCTCGGATGAACCTTTGTAAAGGGGGGAGGGTTAGGGAGCGTGGAGAAGTGGCTAAGGGGGACAGGCACCTGCGGAGCCAGTCCCCCAGCTGGAGCGTTGGGTTCATAATTAGTTTCCACCGCCCCCGGTTTGTGCTAGTTATGTAGGACATTTCCAACCGTCTGTTCCCGCCAAGGAGGTTGACCATGAAGATCCGCAAGAAGATTCTCGATTTCGAGTATGAAGAGGTTCTGGAGGTCAAGTACCGCGAGCTGATACGGGTTGGCTGCGCCGTCGCGGTCGGCTGTCCGGATTGACTCAAGAAACACTTCGCGGTCGCGAAGGAAGCTGGCGCTACTGAAGAGGAACTGAACGAGGCCATGGCCTACGGCATGATCGCCCCTTCGGGAAGAGCAAAAAACTTCGTGCTCGGCATGAAGGGCGTGCTGGACGAGTTGTAACCGGGGCGGCATGGCCTGATCCGCAACCGGCGGTGTAATAGCAGCTTGGGCCGGGGCCTCCATGGACCCGGCCTTCACTTTTTTCTAAGCGAGAGTCCCCAAATCTTGAAGCGTCTCTTTATCAAAAGAAGAAGGAAACCGGTCTCGATCCGCCGCAACGTCGCGGCGCTTTCGATGCCGGTGCTCCTGTCGTCCCTGTTCCAGCGCCTGGTTTCCATCGTCGACATCTTCATGGTCGGCGGGTTGGGAGCGGCTGCCATCGCCGCCACCGGCCTCGGCCAGTTGCTGATCTTCGTGACCATGACGGTGTTCTGGGGGCTTTCCACCGGCGCCAACGTGGTTATAGCGCATCTTTGGGGCGCGGGGCGCCAACTTGAGGCACGCCGGGCGGGCTTCGCCTCGCTTTTGCTTTGCGCCCTTCTCGCCGTGGCGGCGACCCTTTTGGGGATTGGTTTCGGCAGCGAGGTGGCAACCTTCATGGGGGCGAGCAGCGACGTCCTGGCCTACGCCTCGCCTTATATCCGACTGGTCTTTCTCTACTTCGCCTTTACCGCCGGACTCAACATCCTCTCCGCCATCAGCCAGGGGACCGGCAACACCAGGACGCCGATGGAGGCCATCCTCCTGGTCAATATCCTGCACGTGGTCATCGCCTACCCGCTCATCTACGGCAAGTTCGGCTTCCCCCGCTACGGTGTGATTGGTGCCGCTTACGCGATCAACATCTCGGAGGCTGCAGGATTCATCTACCTCCTGATCCAGTCGCTCAGGAAGGGGTATCTGAAGATTGGCCCTCCCGACATGGTGCTCCTGAATAAAGTATGGAAGATCGGCTACCCGGTCGCGCTGGAGCGGATCGCCCAGCAGTCGGGACAGCTTTTCTACTCCAAGTTCATCATCGGCTTCGGCACCGCCGCCTACGCGGCGCACCAGATCGGGCTCTCCATCGAATCTCTTTCCTTCATGCCCGGGGCCGGCATGGGGATCGCCGCCGCCACCTTGATGGGACAGTCGCTGGGCGCCAAGAAACTCAGGCGCGCCCACATGAGCCACACCGAAGCGCTGCGGCTCGCCATCATCGTCATGGCCTGCATGGCGCTCCTCTTTTTCTTCATTCCGCACCACCTGATCGCCCTCTTCACCAGCGATCCCGACGTCATCGAAAAAGGAAGCGTCTTCCTGAAGCTGGTCGCCTTCGCCCAGGTGCCGCTCGCCATCTCCTTCGTCTATGCCGGGAGCCTGCGCGGTACCGGCGACACGCATTACGTCTTCCTGGTAACACTCGTCGCCATGTGGGGGATCAGGGTGCTTCTCTCCTACGTCGCCGCAGTCCCGCTGCACCTCTCGCTCTACGCCGTCTGGGGGGTGTTCCTGGTGGACTGGTTCTTCCGGGCCGGCGCTTTCTATTGGCGCTACCAGCGCCGCGACCTGCACAGCGTCATCATCTAGGCGATGCAGCTTTCCTTTGCACCTACCACGGACGGAGTCGAGCTGCAGCGACTGCTTCAGCAGCTCCTGGTTCCCGGGTCTCTTCTCGACGTGCCGCTCGCCAGAAGCATCGACCGCCTCGCCCGCTCCTTCGCACGGTATGCCGCGAGCTACCCCCTGCCGCTTTGGGCTCCCGGGCTCGTGACGGACAACGAGATGCGGAACCTGACCGAGGCGCTCTTGCCCATGGCTGAGATCCGCCCCGCTTTCGACCGCCTGCTGGAGCGCTCTTGCCGCTTCTCCCCTCTTCTCGCCGGATGTTACCTGCACAGCTCCGCCTGCTGGATCGATTTCCTGCAGCGGCTGCAGCCCCCCCTGCCGCTGGCTAACCCCGCCGTGATCCTCTCCGGATTGGCTGAGGATGACCAGGCCCGGCAGCGTTTCCTCTTCTCGCTGATGCTCCCCCATCACTATGGCGGCGGCTTCGACCGTTATCCCCTGCAGTCGCAGTGGCTTTCGGCGTGGCTAAAGGAGCGGGCGCGAAGCTTCGAGGGGGGTATCAGGATACTGGACAGCGCCTGCGGCAGCGGCGAGGGGACCTATCAGGTGGCGGAACTGCTGTTGGAAGCGGGATATTCGGGAAGAAGTTGCGAGGTGCACGGGTCAACGCTGGAAGAGATCGAGCTCTTCGCGGCGGCTCATCTCTACTTCCCGCACGATCCTGAGCGCGAAAGGGAATACCGGGCGCGGATGGCGCCGGTTTTAGGCGCCGCCGATGCTCCGCGGTTTGAGTTTTACCTGGATCGGGTCGGCTCGGTCCCGGAGAGGGAGCCTTACCACCTGGTTTTGTGCAACGGTCTTCTGGGCGGGCCGATGCTGCACGATGACGCGGGGTTGGACACCGCCTTCGCCGGCCTTTCCCAACGTCTTTTACCGGGCGGGGTGCTCTTGGCGACCGACCGCTTCCACGCGGGGTGGAGGATTAAGGTGCCGGCGGAGAAGCTTTGTGCGTTGATGGAGAAACAGGGGCTCACACCCTTTCAGGTACCGGAGGGGATCGGTGGGAAGAAGAGGGTTTGAGCAGCGAACCTCCCTCACCCCCGCCCCTCTCCCAAAGGGCGAGGGGAGACAAGCCAAAGGAAAGAGAGAAACAGTAGAGAAGCAGATTAAGATAGAGATTGAGATTAAGCAGACCCTTCAGGCAAAAAAAGAAGGACGCAGCCTTATGGCCCGTCCCTCTTCTCTTAACTTCTCAACCTAAGTCCTTATCTTAGACTCAATCTCAATCTTAATCTTAGTCTCAATCTTTATCTTTATCTCAATCTTTATCTTTATCTCAATCTTTATCTGCCTCTAAGCCTTTAGCAGCACCCCGCCCCAGGAGAGCCCGCCGCCGAATCCCATCATCAGCACCGTCTCCCCAGGCTTGATAACGCCGTTTCTGCGGTTCTCGTCGAGCGCCAAACCAAGCGACGCCGCGGCGGTGTTGCCGTAACGGTCCAGGTTGAGCAGGAACTTGTCCTTGGGAATCCCGGTCTTCTTGGAGATGAAGTCGATGATCCTCACGTTGGCCTGGTGCGGGATGATGTGGTCGATTTCCTCGGGCCTGATCCCTGCCCGCTCGGCCAGGTCCTTTATGATGCGCGGGATGACATCGGTGGCGAAGGTGAAGACGCTTTTGCCAGCCATCTTGAAGGTGTTCTCCTTGAGCGCGATGCTCTCGGCGCTGATCGGCTTACGCGAACCGGAGGACGGGACCTGGATCAGCTCCCACCCCCTGCCGTCGCTTTGCATCATGGTGTGCTGGATCCCCTTGCCAGACGTCCCGGCACCGAGGATGACGGCGCCGGCCCCGTCGCCGAAAAGGGGAGCCGACCCCTTGTCGTCGAAATCCAGTATTTTCGAGTAGGTATCGGCGCCGATCAGCATGACCTTGCGGTATTTTCCCGACAGGATGAGGTTGTCGGCGACCTCCATCCCGTAGATGAAGCTGCTGCAGACTGCGTTCATGTCGAAGGCGAAGGCCCGCTCCGCTCCGATGTTCTTTTGCACCATGCAGGCGGTGGCGGGGAGGATCATGTCGGGGGTGGAAGTGGCGACGATGATGCAGTCGATCTCGAGAGGGTCGAGATCGGCGTTCTCCAGGGCGCGCAGGGCGGCGCCGGTGGCGAGGTCCGAGGTCGATTCCTCCTCTACGGCAAAACGGCGCTCGCGGATGCCGGTCCTCGAGTGGATCCAGGCATCTGCATCATCAACCAGGTATTCAAAGAAGCTATTGGGGACGACACGGGCGGGGACGTGCCCGCCGGTGCCAAGGATTTCAGCATGCAGCATCTCAGTGCGCCTCCCTTGCTTCCCGCGATGGGGCCGAGAAACGCAATGTTTATCTCATAATAAAATAGCGTTTGTCAATTAATATGATTCTCCTTATCGAAAATCGCGTCCACCACGCCATACACCCATAAAAGGAGAAAGCCGATCAGAAGCCATTTGGCATAGGGCGAATCGGTCTGGATCGAGGCGAGCACATGCTCGGCGTCGACTCCCCCTCCTCGCGCGGCCAGCATCAGTTTTCCGGCGCTGCGCATGGCTATGAAGAGCCCTCCCAGGATGAAGATGTTGTCGAGCAGAATCATCACGCCCCCCTTCACCCGGCTCCCCCGGTACAGCTGCCCGAGCCCCGGCAGCACCAGCGCGGAAAGCGCCACGCATTTGATCTTGTTTCCCATCGTGTTTCTCCTTTTGGCAACGGCGCGGCGGTCGCGCCGGATTAAAAGCCATCGTTTTTGTGTTGTGGATCGCTGCTGTTTCTGCTAGTTATTCAGCCCTATGGACAAAGCATCACGCATAAAAAGACGCAAAGCCATCATGCCGCTCCTCAGGGATCCGGAGGTAGAGGTGCGCCTGGCGGCGGCGCGTGCGCTGGAAAAGCTGGAGGCGGCCGAGAGCCTGGAAGAGATCTTCGATCGGCTGAAACGCGGGGATCGCGCCACCAAAGTGGCCGCTATTTACGCGATGGGGCGCATCGGCGGTGCGAAGGTACTGCCGGTCCTCTTTTACTGCGCGGGAAGAAGCGAGGTAGACATCAAGTCCGCTGCGATACGGGTGCTGGGCGAGGTGGAACTCCCGGAGGCGGTGCCTGTCCTTTTGGAGAAACTCGACGATCCGGCGCCGGAGGTGCGGGCCTTCGCCATCGAAGCGCTCGGCCACTACCGCGACCCCGCCCTGGTCCCCCGGCTGCTCCCTTTCCTGAAAGCAAACGACGGCATGCTCGACGCCGAAGCCGCACTTGCCTTAGGGCGAATCGGCGACGCGTCGCTGGCCGAGCCGCTCATGAGGCTGATCCACTCCCCCCACGAAAAAACCCGCGCTGCAGCGGCAACCGCCCTCTCCCTGCTCCCCTGACTCTCCCTAAAAGTACTGCGCCACGTCGATCCCCTTCACCAGAGGATCTACCAGGTCCACGATGTTGTCGCCGCTCGTGATGAGGCTTCTCAGCTCTGGGTTTTCGAGCAGGCTTCCGTGCGGGTCCATGACCACCTTCACCACCGCCGCGCCGCAGGGCTGGCTGCTGGGGGAGAACACCACGGCGATCTCGTTGCTGTCGAGCCGGACCAGGCTGCCGGTGGGATACTTTCCGGTCAACTCCATGAACCGCTCCACGATGGCGCCGTCCAGGCTTCCCCCCACCGCTTTCCTGATCTCCTTCATCGCCTGGTCGGGGAGCATGGGGCGCTGGTAGCTTCTCAGCGTGGTGGTGGCGTCGTAGAAGTCGGCGACGGCGACGATCTTGCTGGTGGTCCCGAACTCCTTTTCCCTGGCCCACTCCGGGTATCCTGCCCGGTCGTAACGGATATGATGTCCCAGGACCGCCTCGGCCACCCCTTCCGGAACCCCTTCCATCTCCCGGACGATGGCGGCCCCGAATTCCGGGTGCTTCCTCATCTCCAAAAACTCGTCGCTGCTCAGCTTCCCCGGCTTGTTGAGGATGTCCTTGTCCACCCGGGTCTTCCCGATGTCGTGGAGAAAGCCGGCCAGGCCGCACTCCTCCACCTCGATCTCCCCATGTCCCATGGACGCTGAGAGCGCCATGGAGAGTACGCCGACGTTGACGCTATGCTGGAAGGTGTAGTTGTCGTAATCCTTGATCAGGGCGAGACCCAAGAGCGCCGCCGGTTCCTTGATGGCCGCCGAGGCGAGGCTGCTCACCACGGTAAGCATGCGCCGGGAATTGGGTATGCGCCCCTTGCCGATCTCCTCGAAGATGTCGCGCACCGCGCTGACCGCTTCGTTGTAGGTATGGGACAGGGAATTCTCCTCCATCACCTCGATCAGCTTTACCCCGGCCTCCTTCAGCCCGCGCGTCAGGTCGCCGGCCTCGTCGCTTCCCTCCGCCATCAAGCGCGTCAGCACGGTCAGGTCCGGCGTCAGCACCCCCGGCTTGAGGATCAGGCCAGCTATCTTCTTCTCCTCGAGACGGTTGATCAGCTCCTGCAGCGGTGCGGGGGGCGCGAAGAAGAGATGCTCGCCGACCGAGAGAACCCCATCCACAACAGCCAGGCGCAGGTCTCCGCCGTTGCGCTGCAGCATCAGCATCAGCGCTTCCATTTCCCGGAAGGGCTGCAACGAGGCGGGGTGCCCAGGCGGATAGAGCCCGGCCCCTTTGATCGCGCCCGACAGGAGCGTCGCCAGGCGTTGTGCATGCTGCAGGCCGTCAATCATGGGTTCCTCCGGAAATCCTTTCAATGGCGTCCAACGCCTCGCGGCACGCCTCAGCGAGCGCGCCGGAACCGCGGGCGAGCGAGGTGAGCGCGGCAATGGCCGTCTCGTCCCCCAGCATGCCCAGCGTCGAAGCCACTGCAACTTTCAGTTCGAGCCACCGTCCAAGCACGGGCCAGCCGCGGGTGCCGAGCATCTTGAGCAGTTGCGGGGTGACCCTGCGGTCGCCGATGCGCCCTAAGGCGGTCACCACTTCCTTCTTCACCCCGAGTTCTTTCAGGAAGATGTCGCGGCGATCCAAAAGCTTCAACAGTGCCGGCACCGCCTCGCGGCTGCGCATCAGGCCCAGGGAAAGTATGGCGTGGCGTACCACCCCTTCGTCCTCTTCGTCCAGAAGCGGCAACAGCAAGAGTACCGACGCCTCCCCCCCTATCTTCATCAGCGCCCGGATCGCTTCCTTGCGTACCCGGACGTCGTGGTGGTACAGAGGCCGCTTCAGCGCGAGGACGCAGTCGGCGCTGCGCAACTCTCCAATGATCGCCACCATGTTCCTCACCACGTACCAGCGCTCGTCCTTGAGCATCGCGATCAAAGGCGCTATGGCAGCCTGCCCCAGGGCCACGAGCGCCGCTGCCAGCGACTTCCTTTCGAAGAGCCCCTCGGCGAGGCAGATCCTCTGGATCACCCAGTACGCCCCTTTGCCCCCGAGGGCGGCAAGCACGCGGTGAATCGACTCCCGCTCCTCGCATTCGCGGCCTTCCAGCGCGTTTAGCAACTGGTCCGCAGCACCGTCGGCCAGGTGATCCAGCGTGAAGAGCGCGTACTCCCTCTGGGGAAGGCTCCGCTCAGGCTCCTGGTGCTGACGCAGCAGCTCCTCCAGGATGGTGAGAACCGGAACCTGCTGCGGATCGACCTGATACCCCGCCATCAGCTCCCGCCCCAGCTCCTGGTAGCGCGCATCGCTTGGTTCCCCCGCCATCAGCACCAGCAGCTCTCCGATGCCGCGCTGCTGATTCACCGGCGTAGCGGGCATCCCGAGGGAAGGGATGCTGTCCCAACCCTCCTGCACCCCCTCGTGGTACCCGGGACGCTTGGCCCAGATGGAGGCCAAGTCCTTCTCGTTGACCCAGACGGTGCGCACCCCTCTGTCTTCGAGTTCCTTGGCGAGGCCGCCCGCGGCGGCTCCTTTTTGCGGGTCGCAATTGAGCAGCTGTACGAAGATACCCAGGTCGCCGGGGATAAGGTCCTGCATGAAGCTGATGTTGGCGATCCTGCGGATGAAACATTCATGTGCCAGCTGCTGCACCATGTTGTTCCCCTCGACAGGCTCCCCCGTCAGGAGGAACCCGTGCCGGTTCACGCCGAGAACCAGTTCGCGGTCCGACAAGAGCTTCTTCAGGCAGTCGTAAGCGCGCTGCAGGGTCTCGGTGCGGTAAGGGTGCCCTTTGGGATAGAACCCAGCCCCCTTCACCGCCTTGTGCAATTCGACCAGGGCCTGTACCAGGAACCCCCGATTCTCCGCCGGCGGGACCAGCTTCAGCATTTTTTTCTTCACAACCGGCAAAAAGCCTCCCCTCGGTGGAACCTTACACATTAAAGACGCAGGCGATTTTATCTCACAGAACGAAAGCTTGTCAAACTAATAGGGGGCGCAGCCGTAGAATCGCGCCGCTGTTGACACCTCTCGGCAAAAAGCTTAGGATATCGTAGTTTTGCCCCGCCAGAGACGCGGGGACGGGGTGATATGGCCAAGGTAAAAGTAAAGACGGGGTTCGTTTGCTCCGATTGCGGCGCGGACTATCCGAAGTGGCAAGGGCACTGCACGGCCTGCGACGCCTGGAGCACCATCAAAGAGGTCAGGCTCGGATCCGAGAGAGCCGCGCGGCGCGATGGTTTCGCCGGAGCCACCTCGTCGGTCACCCTCCTTTCCCAGGTCGAATGCACCGAACAGTCCCGCTTTTCCAGCGGCAGCGAAGAGTTCGACCGGGTGCTCGGCGGGGGCTTCGTCCCCGGCTCCGTCATCCTGATCGGGGGGGACCCGGGCGCCGGGAAAAGCACCATCTTGCTGCAGACCATGTGCTACGCGGCCGCCTCGAAGGAGGTGCTCTACGTCTCGGGCGAGGAATCGCTGCAGCAGATCGCCGGGCGCGCCAGAAGGCTGCAACTCCCCCTGGACCGGGTGAAGATGCTGGCCGAGAGTTCGGTGGAAGGGGTACTGGAGGCGGCGAAAAGCGAGCGCCCCGAAGTGGTGGTAATCGACTCGATCCAGGTGATGCAGTCGGCAGCGCTGGAAGCGGCGCCGGGAGGGGTTTCCCAGGTGCGCGAGTGCGCGGCGGCGCTCACCTGCTACGCCAAGACCTCCGGAGTGGTGCTGATCATGGTCGGGCACGTCACCAAGGACCAGTCCCTGGCCGGCCCCATGACCCTCTCCCACATGGTCGACACCCAGGTGATGCTCTCCTCCACCGAGGACTCGCGCTACCGCTTGATGCGCACCACCAAGAACCGCTTCGGCCCGGTCAACGAATTGGGCGTCTTCGCCATGACCGAGGCGGGGCTGCGCGAGGTGAAAAATCCTTCGGCGATCTTCCTCTCCCGCAGCGAGAAGGCCGCGCCCGGCAGCCTGATCAGCGTCCTTTGGGAAGGGACCAGGCCGCTTCTGGTCGAGATCCAGTCCCTGGTAGTGGGGGCGCAGTACGGCTCGCCGCGCAGGCTGGGAATAGGGCTCGATCAAAACCGCATCGCCATGATCCTCGCCGTCATCACCAAGCACGGGGGGCTGGTGCTCTCGGACCAGGACGTCTTCGTGAACGTCGTGGGGGGAATAAGGGTATTGGAAACCAGCGCCGACCTCGCGGTGGCCCTGGCCATCGTTTCC
This sequence comes from Citrifermentans bemidjiense Bem, assembly GCF_000020725.1. Classification (NCBI taxonomy): domain Bacteria; kingdom Pseudomonadati; phylum Thermodesulfobacteriota; class Desulfuromonadia; order Geobacterales; family Geobacteraceae; genus Citrifermentans; species Citrifermentans bemidjiense. The sequence continues at coordinate 4,539,645 of NC_011146.1, forward strand.
AGCTTCCGCAACACGGTGCTCCCCCAGGACCTGCTGGTGTTCGGCGAGGTGGGGCTCTCGGGCGAGATCCGCCCGGTCTCCAACGGGGAAATGCGGCTCAAGGAAGGGGTGAAACATGGCTTCACCCGCGCCATCGTGCCCAAGGGAAACGCGCCGAGAAAGGGGATCCCTGGGTTGGAGGTGGTGGCGGTCACTTCGCTCCCCGAGGCGCTTGAGGCAATTTAAAACTTGCCAATGAGAAGGTAAAAGGAGGCCGTCGCAGCGTCCAAAGCTGTTTTACCCGCGATTTTTTGTCATTCTCCAGGCAAATTTCACTTTACTAATGGAGAAAAATCCTCTTTAATGCCGAATTGATTAGAAAAGGATAGGTGTCATGAATACGGAAAAGCTCGAGTACTTCAGAGGTATCCTGCAGGAAGAGAAGAGATCGCTCCTCGAGGAGGCAGGCCGTACCGTCTCCGAGATGACCTCCGACACGACCAATTTCCCCGACCCTACCGACAGGGCCACCCAGGAATCGGACCGCACTTTCGAGTTGAGGATCCGGGACCGGGAGCGGAAGCTGATCGTGAAGATCCAGGAGGCGCTGGCGCGGATAGAGGCTGGAACCTTCGGCATCTGCGAGGTCTGCGAAGAGGACATCAGCGAGGCGCGTCTCAAGGCACGCCCCGTCACCACGCTCTGCATCGACTGCAAGATGGAACAAGAAAAGAAAGAACGCTTTCGGTAACCAACCCAACCCCCTAGAGCTGTCATTTCCTTCGGAGTTCCCATGGCTGGCCGGAAGGGACAAAACCTCCTGGAGCAAGCATTAACTATTGCCCAGGCCCCAGGTCGGTCCCATCAGGTCCGCCTCAACAGCCTGCTTCGCCTGGCGGCCCGTTGGCATTCCCTCGCCTCGGCCACCATCTATCTCCCCGATCCCAAAGGGGTGGTGTTGCAGCGTCGCTTCAGCACGCTGGCCACCCCCTCCGGCCACAACTGCCACATCCCTTACGGCGTGGGTCTCGCCGGGCGCACCGCCGCCACCCTTTCACCCCAATCCGCCAGTGCCGACCTGCTTCATCCCGACGAGCCCTGTTCCGGCAACGGCTCCATCGCTGCGCTCCCCCTTTTGGACGGGGACCGGCTCTTCGCCGTGCTGGCGCTGGAGAGCGGCGCCGCGGAAGTCGCCCGGGAAGCCGTCGACGCGGCCGGTACCCTGGCGCCCGTCTTCTCCCTGACCGTAGCCCGCATGGCCGCAGCCGAAGAGGCTGAGGAGGCGCAGCGCAACCTGTCGCTACTTTCGGCGCTGGCCAAGCTCTTGAGCTCGCCGCAGCCGCGCGGGGTGCTGCTGCACCGGTTGATGCAGCTTTGCACCAGTTCCGGCCTCTCCAGTTGCGCCATCGTCCGCTTGAAGCAGAGGAATTCCGGCAAGGAGAGGGTGATCCGGAGCTGCCGCAGGGGAATGGGCGACAAGCTCCCCGACCTGCTGGAAAAAGAAGCTGCCCTGGCGGTCCATGTCTGCGCCACCGAGACCACCTGCGCCGAGGAACTCGGAGACGACTCCAGCTACCGGTACGCCCTCTGCACCCCGCTGGGAAGCAACGGCGCGGCGCTGGGGACCATGACCCTCTTCGGGGGGCCCGAACTGACCGCGCCCAAGCAGATCGAGCTTGCCGAAACGGTCGCGCGACTTTTGTCCGGCGCCATGGCCGAGGCGATCTGCAAGGAGCAGATCAAGACCTACGACAGCGAGAACGAGAAGAAGCTGAAAGAGCTGTCCCTTCTCTACCGGATGAGCAACACCATGCTCTCCACCATCCAGCTGAACAAACTGATCCACCTCACCCTGACCGCGCTCACCTCGGGTCCCACCCCCTTCTTCGACCGGGCCATGCTCTTTCTCACCAACGAGCGTTCCGGGATGTTGCTCGGCATGCTGGGGGTAACGACGGAGACCTCCCCTTCCCTCTCCAGCCAAAACGGAGGGAGCGACGACCTCCTCTCCAGCCGGTGGGACATCTCCGATGAAGAGATGGCCGCCCAGCGCAACTCCGAATTCTGCCGGCAGGTACAGGGGAGACGGCTTGAGCTGGACGGAACGCTCAACATCGCTTCCCAGGCCGTGCTGGAAAAGAGGCTGATCTACATCCCCGAAGAAGGCGGCATCGGCGGCCCCCTCCATTCCCGGCGCAGCGCCCTGGCCGCCTCTCCGCTCATCGCGCATGGGCAGGCCGTAGGGGCGGTACTGGTGGACAACGCCCTCACCCACAAGCCGATCAACCAGGAGCACCTGCGTTTCCTGCAGCTCTTCACCAACCAGGCGGGAATGGCCATCGAGAACTCGATGCTCTACAACAAGATCGAGGACGCGAACCATCAGTTGAGCGAGGCGCAGGAGAACCTGCTCCAGAAGGAGCGGCTTGCCGCCATCGGCGAAATGGCCGCCGGCATCGCACACGAGTTGAAGGGGCCGCTGGTCTCCATCGGCGGCTTCGCCGGCAGGCTCGCCAGGAAACTCCCCCAGGACACCAGCGAGTGGGCCCATGCCGACCTGATCGTGCGCGAAGTGCTCCGGTTGGAGGGAATCCTCTCCGAGATCCTGCTCTTTTCGAAGAAAACCACCATCTGTTACACCCGGTGCGACCTCTCCGAGGTCGTGAAGGAGTCGCTCGCCGTGGTCACCCCTCCACTGGAGGAGAAGCAGATCAGCGTGAACGCCAAATTCCCGCGGCATAAGCTCTTGCTTTTGGGGGACGGACAGCAGTTGAAGCAGGTGTTCATCAACATCATCCTGAACGCCCTCGATGCCATGGGGACAGGGGGGGCGCTGAACATCCAGGTCTCGGCGGCCGAGATGGACGACAAGGAAGCCGTCCAGGTGAAGATATCCGACACCGGCGGCGGCATCCCGCTGGAGTCCTTGAACAGCATCTTCACCCCCTTCTTCACCACCAAAGGAAGCGGCACCGGCTTGGGGCTCCCCATCGCCAACCGCATCATCACCAACCACGGCGGCAAGATCCAAGTCACCAACAACCCCGGCCTCGGGGTCGAGTTCAGGGTCATCCTGCCCAAGCACTGGTGACGCGGAATTTCACTTTTCCTCCTCATTTGCTCCTCATTTTTCTCCTAACCTGAAACTAAACGGGACGCAGGTACCGGAATTTTCAGGCCAAAGGAGAATGGTCATGAGAAAGAGAATGAAACTGCTGCTGGCTTTTGCTGTTGTACCGATACTGCTGTCGGGCTGCATCGTCGCGCCGTGGTATCCGTATTACGATGACGACGGTGGGTACTATCACCATGACCGTGGCGGATGGCACGACCGGGGATATGGCGGCCGCGGGTATGATGACCGCGGGTATGGACGCCGCTAGCCCAGGCCCTTTTCGCATGCTGAATTTGTGCAATTGAGTGCGATCAAAGCGCTGAGAGAGGCACCTCGCCCAATACACCTGTGGCCCAGGTCAGGTTGACCAGGGAGACTTGGTAGTCGCGGCGGGCCTGGGCCAGGTTGCTCCTTGCCTGCACCAGGTTGGCCTCGGCATCCTCGACCTCCAGCCTGGTTTTCACCCCAAGCTGATACCCCTGCTCGGCCATGCCCAAAAGTCGCTCGGCCTGGGTGACCGTCCCCGACAATGCTTTCAGTATCTCGGCTGCTTCGGTGACGTTGAAGCCGGCGTCCCGCACTTCGAGGGAGACGGCGTCGAGCTGCTGGGCCTGCTCCAGTTCGCGGGTCCTCAGGTCGCTCTTGGCCTGCTCGACTTTCCCCTTGGTCTTAAAGCCGTCGAAGAAGGGAAAGGTAAGGAACAGGCCGACGTCGTAGGCAGTACCCTGCCAGTCTCTTCCCGCCGCTTCCAGCTGGTGGTACCCGAAGCCCCCCCGCAGGTCGAGCTGGGGCTTGTTCTCGGCCGCGGCTATCTCGACCAGTTCCCGCGAAATCCCCACCCGGTGCTTGAGATCGGACAACTCCGGACGCATCCGCCGGGCAAGGGTCAGGGATTCTTCGAAGGCCGGGATCGGGACCGGAACAGCCTGCAGCACGCCTGTCACTTCCAGCTCCCCCGGCTCCAGCGCCAGCACCAGCCTCAGGCGCTCCTTGGCGGTCTTGATGGCGTTCTCCCTGCGGATCAGCTCGGGACGTGCGTTGTCGACCCCGACTCTGGCTGCGAGGACATCGTAGTCGGTGGCGACGCCTGCCGCCAGCCTCTTTACCGCCTCTGCCAGGTGACGCTCCTTCTGCTGCAGGTTGGAAAGGGCGAGCGCCCTCAGCTCTTTGGCCAAAAGCACGTCGTAAAAGGAGACGGTGACGTCCCGGCGGGCCGCCTGCTGGAAGAGGCGGAGCTGGTCCTCGGCGGTCTTCATCCCTTCCTTGGCTCCGCGGATGGCGGCCCCGATCTTACCCCAGCTGAAGAGGGTCTGGGTAAGCCGGAGATCGGCCAGGCGCTGCCGGGAGGACGAGATCCCCCCGGTGAAGGCGCTCTGGCTGTTGTCTCTCACGTAGTCGGCGGAGGCGTTCAGCGCAAGCGAGGGGAGAGCGGCGGCGCGCTCCTCCAGGTATTTCCCCTGTACCAGCTGCGCGTAGGCGCGCGCCTTCTGGATGTCCCGGTTCTGCTCCATGGCGATGGAAAGGGCGTCGTCCAGGGTGAGGGTCCGCGCCTCCCCCGCAAGGCACAGCCCCGGGGTAAGCGCCAGGGTAAGCGAGAGGCCGAGGAGAAGCACCGCCGCCTGTCCCGCGCCGCGCGCCTTCTTCCCCTTCCATTTCCGCCTGAGCCACTCCTCCAGGTCGTCCAGCACCGTGTACATGACCGGCACCACCAAAAGGGTCAGAAGGGTCGAGGTCAACAGCCCCCCGACGACGGCGCGCGCCATGGGCGCCCTCATCTCGGCGCCGCTTCCCAGCGCGAAGAAGAGCGGCAGCATCCCGAAGATCATGGCAAGGGTGGTCATGACGATCGGCCTAAGCCTCGTCCTCCCCGCCTCCACCACCGCCTGGAATCGGTCCATCCCCCTCCCCTGCAGCACCTTCGCGTAATCGACGAGGAGTATGGCGTTCTTGGTGACTAACCCCATCAGCATGATGAGGCCTATGAGCGACATGATGTTGACCGTGTCCCCGGTGAGCTTCAGCATCCCCGCCATCCCTACGACTGAGAGCGGCAGCGAAAGCATGATGGCCAAAGGCTCCAGGAACGACTCGAACTGGGCCGCGAGGATCAGGTAGACGAAGATGATGGCGATGATGAGCGATTCGGCCATGTAACCGAAGGACTCCGCCATGTCCTCGGCCTCGCCGGAGAAGCCGACGCTGTACCCGGGCTGCATGGGGACCCGCGCCGCGGCCTCCTTGACCTTCTCCACCGCAGTGCCGATGGGGAGCCCGTCCAGGTTCGCGCTGATGGTCACCAGGCGGGAAAGGTCGCGGCGGTTGATCTCGGAGGGGGTGTTGCTGACCTCGTAGCTCACCAGGTTCGCCAGCGGCACCAGGGCGGTCTCGTCCCCCTTGGCCACGGCGAGCTTCAGGTCGCGCACCTGGCCGGGGTCGCGGCGCAGCGCTTCGGGGAGGCGCACCCTCAGGTCGACCGCGTCGCCGTCCTCATCCTCGTAGGTGGTGACGGCCTCCCCCCCCACCAGGCGCGAAACGGTGGAGGCGATGTCGTTGGTGTTGACCCCGGCGTCCTGGGCGCGGGCGCGGTCCACGGTCATCCGGTACTCGGGGATGTCGTGATCCAGGGTCACCTCCAGGTCGACGACCCCGGGGATCTTGTAGATCTCCTGCTTAAGCTGGGCGGCGTAGCGCTTGAGGGTCGGGATATCCTCCCCCTTGAGGTTCACCTGGAGCGGCTTCTGGGCTCCGCCCACGTCCCCCACCCGCTCGATGGATGTGGTGATCCCGGGAATCGCCTTCAGCTTCTCGCGGAATGCCTGCTGCACCTCTTCCTGGCTCCTTTTTCGGTGCGCCTTCTCCTTGAGCTTCACGTAGAGCGCCCCGGACTGGACGGTGCCGCTGTCCCCCGCCCCGATGGAGGCGTAGGTGTGCTCCACCTCGGGGACCCCCTTGATCACGGCGAGTACTGCCTTCAACCGGTCGGTGCTCTCGGCTATGCTCGCGTCGGGGGCGGTCTTGAACACCACCTGAAACTCACCCTTGTCGTCGTTGGTCATGAAGGACGATTCCAGGGTCCCGAAGATGGCGATGCCGGCCGCAAAGGAGAGAAAGGCCGCTGCCAGCACGGTTTTGCGATGGTTGAGAGCCCAGGAGATGGCCTTGCGGTAGGAGTCGGCCCAGGCGTCGAAGCGGTCGTTGAACCGGTCCAGGAGCCTGGCTATCCCCTTGCGCCTTCCCTTGAGCTCGATGGCAGGGTCGTGCCAGCGCGAGGAGAGCATGGGGTCGAGGGTAAAGGAGACGAAGAGGGAAACCAGCACCGCGAAGGCGACGGTCATCCCGAACTGGAAGAAGAAGCGCCCGACGATGCCGCGCATGAAGGCTACCGGGACGAAGACCGCCACGATGGACATGGAGGTGGCGAATACCGCGAGGCCGATCTCGGAGGTGCCGATCCGGGCGGCGGTCAGGTGGTCCTCGCCGTGCTCCAGGTGGCGCACGATGTTCTCCCGCACCACGATGGCGTCGTCGATCAAAAGGCCAATGGCCAGCGAGAGCGCCATCATCGTCATGATGTTCAGGGTCATCCCCATGGCATTCATGACGATGAACGAGGAGACGACCGAGATGGGGAGGGTAAGCCCGGTGATCACCGTCGAGCGCCAGGAGTTGATGAAGCAAAAGACGATGATGACGGTCAAGAGCCCGCCAATCAGCATGGTCTCCTTCACGTCGGCCAGCGACTCGCGGGTGGGGATGGAGGCGTCGCGCACGACGGTCACTTCGACCCCGGGGGGAAGCTCCTTCCTGAGCTTCTCCACGCTCTTTTTGACCCCGTCGACCACCTCGACCATGTTGGCGCCGGACTGCTTCAAGACGTCGAGCGCCACCGCCGGCTCCCCGTTGATGAGGGCGAGCGAGCGCTGCTCCTTGGCGCCGTCGGTGACCTCGGCCACCTCGGACAAGGTGATGCCCCGGCCGCCCCGCTGCGCGATCACCATGTTGCGGAACCCTTCCACCTGCCCCGGCTTTCCGGAGATGCGGATCGGGTACTCGTTCCCCCCGTGGGTCAGGCGACCCAGCGGAGTGTTGACGTTCTCGCTTTTCAGCCCCGCCACCACCGCGTCGACCCCGAGCCCTAGCGCCTCCAGGCGGACCGGGTCGATGGTGACCGTCACCTCGCGCTTGGCGGAGCCGACCACGTCGACCTTGCCGACCCCGGAAACGTTCTCCAGGCGACGCTTGATCTGCTTGTCGACCAGGGTGGTCAGCTCCTTGGTGTCGAGCCCCCTCCCCTTAACCGCCAAGGAGACCACCGGAAGCGCGTTGAAGTCGAGCTTCTGGATGATGGGATCCTCGATGCCGGTGGGGAGATTGCCCCGGATGCCGGCGATCTTCGCCCGCGCCTCCTGGGAGGCCTCGTTGATCTTCTCTTCGAGCCTGAACTCCACCACCACCGTGGAGACCCCCTCCCGGGAGTAGGACATCACGTGCTTGACCCCGGCGATCTGGTTCACCGCCTCCTCGATCTTCTTGGAGACCTCGCGCTCGATGCTCTCGGGGGAGGCGCCGGGGAACTTGGTGACGACGGAGATAACTGGGATCTCCACGCTCGGGAACATCTCGACGGAAAGCCTGCGGTAGGAGAAAAGCCCCAGGGTAACCAGGGCGAGCATCAGCACCGCCGCGAACACGGGGCGTTTTATGGACAGGTCGGAAAGGATCATTTAGCTCGTTCCTCGAAGGTGAATCAGGGCCTGGAAGAAGGGAGGTTCGCCACCTGGACGCGGTCGCCGTCCTTTACGTTGAATCCGCCGCGGCCGATGACCTGTTCGCCGCCCTTGACGCCGGAGAGTATCTCGACCAGCTCCCCCGAGACCGCGCCGGTAGCCACCTCGCGCCTGCGGGCGACACCGTTTTCCACGACGAAGAGGTAGCCCGAGCGCCGGTCGAGATCCAGGGCCGCCAGCGTCGCGCGCGGCACCTGCAGTACGTCCTTGCGGGAGCCGGTGACTATCTTCCCTTTGACGAAGAGCCCCCCCTTGAGCACTTCCGGAACGTTGGGGACCTCGGCTATCACCTTGAGCGAGCGATCGGCCTCTTCAACGGAAGGATTTATGAACATGACTTTGCCGGTGAAGGTTTTACCGGGGACACCGTCGGTTACGAACTGCAGCGGCTGGCCGAGCTTCACCGCAGCCATCTGCGAGGAGGGGACGGTGACGGTCAGGTTCATCAGCCTGTTGTCGACGATCTTGAAGATGGGCTTTGCGGCGGCCGCGTCGCTCGTCAGCGAGCCGACGTTCACGTCCTTGAAGGCGACTACCCCGTCGATGGGGGAGCGGACCATCCCCTTGGAGAGCCTGACCCGCAATTGGGAGAGTTCCTCCTCGCCGGCGCGGATCTGCGCCCGGGCCGCCTCGATCCTGGCCTTGGCCGCCTCGGAATCGGAAACGGCGTCGTCGACCGACTGCTGCGTGGCGAGCCCCGCCTGCTTCAGCTTAATCTGGCGCTCCTTCTCGCGTTCGCTCCTGTCGGCCGCCACCTTGACCTGGATGAGGGACGCCCTGGCGTTCTGCACGTTCGCCTCGGCGCGCTTCACCAGCGCCTCGGTCTCGGCAAGCCCTATGCGCGCCAGAGGCTGCCCCTTGCGAACCCGGACCCACTCGGTCACGTAAAGTTCCTTGACAAGGCCCGGTATCTCGGTCTTCACCTCGGCCTCGTTCTTGGCCGCCAGCGTCCCGGTCACGTCGATGCCGTCAATAAGGTCGCTCCCTTTTACCGGCAGCACTTCCACCGCGATGAGGGGTGCTCCCGCGGGGACTTTCGCCTCGCTTTTGCCGGAGCAGCCGGTCCCGCCACCCAGCAGCAGGGTGGCTCCCAGGGCCGCCAACACCAAATTGCTTGTCTTCATTTCAAACTCCTCAAGTGGAACCTGGTTATTGAGTCGGGGCGATGCCGGTCATCAGCAACCGGAGCATCCTCACCATCGTGTCGCGGTCCGGTTTGTTCTCCCTGCAGCAGATCTGCTCGTTTATGGTCGAGGTGACGATGGCCATGACCGCACCGGCCACGTCCTCGACGCTCCCTTCTTTCAGCTCGGACTCTCTCATGCCGGAACTCACCAACTGCTGCAGCACCTCCGTCAATCTGGCAGGAAAGACATCCAGGTCGAACTTGGGCGTCCCCTGGGGAGGCCCGAAGTAGATGGAGTTGATCAGTCGAACCATGGGGAGGCTCTCGATGGATATGTCGAAGAGATCGCCGCAGAACTGGATGATCTTCTCTTGTGCGAACCCGGCCAAGGAAAACGCCCTGGCGGCCATGGAGTCCAGTATCTGGTACGAGGTCTCCATCAACTCCAGGTAGATCCCTTCCTTGCTCCCGAAGTAGTAGTAGAGAACCGGCTTGGTCACCCCGGCCTTTTCCACAATCTCGCGCACCGAGGCGGCAGCGTATCCCTTCTCGTTGAACAGCGTCAGCGCGGAGAAAAGGAGCCTCTCCCTGGCCCCCGGTTCGGGCTCGATCTCTGTGGTTACAACCGTCATGCTTACTCCTCATCCCTCTGGTCAAAAACTTACCGATCGGTAAATACAACGAGCCGGCGATCGTGTCAAGGATTAAGTTCAACTAACCTGCCGAGAGATGGAGGCGCAAGGGCGCCGGGAGACCTTGATCATGACGCTTCGAGAACAGGACCTGCATAGACGCGAAAAGGGCCTGGCGCCTGCGCCAAGCCCTTTTCCTTTTGTAAGTTTCGATTAGCTTCCGGCTTCCCTCACCCCGGCCCTCTCCCAGAGGGAGAGGGAGGATGGAGAGAGGGTGGCCGCAGGCCGGGCCTGCTCGCCGCAGCGCTTCGGTCCGCGTAGGCGGGTGAGGGTTGATCTCCTTCCCAAGGTCCACCTTGGGAACGCAAAGCGGTCGAAGCTCCGGCTTCGCAAACCGCGAAGGGGGACAGGCACCTGGCGGAGCCAGTCCCCCGGAGGTTAGAAGTCGACCCCTTTCACAAAGCTCCTGACCCCGTTGGGGTTGGGGGTCACCTCGTCCGGCCGCATCATCTCGTTGTCCTCGTGGTCGATGATGTGGCAATGCCAGACGTAGCCGTCGCCGCCGTTGGGATCGAAGGGGAAGAAGGCGGAGGCAGCCGGGGTGGTTGCGGCCAAATCGGTCGGAGCCCAGCGTACTGCAATCCGGGTGACCTGTCCCGGCAGCGCCATGACGGTGTCCTTCCAACCGGCTTCATGCGGCAGGGCTGGCGCCGCCGGCCCCTGCAGGTAGAGCGGCTTTCCTTTCACGAGGGCCGCGACATCGGGGTTCCCGCCCACGGCCCGTACGTTGGCAGGGTTGCCGTCGTAGCTTAGCGGCGGCCCGAACCCGGGGATATAGGCCCCCGCAGGGTACGGCTTCATGGTCATCGGGTCGAAGCCGCCGCCAGGGAAAGCCTTGCTATATGCTGCGCTGTACCCGTTGACGTCGAAGTTCTGCCTGTTGATCAGCTGGAACTGGACCAGGTGCAGGTGAATCGGGTGAGCGTCGGCTGTCAGGTTGACGATCTCCCAGACCTCGGTCTCGCCTTCGTTGGGGCGCTCGGAGATGTAGTTGGTCCCCTTGGCGTCGAGCGTCAGCCCCGGGATGGGCTCGAAGGTGTAGTGCCCGGTTGCCGCGTTAACGCCGTTGATCCGTTTGCCGTTCCACTTGGTGTTGTTGACGAGGATCTCCAACGGTCCGCCGGGGTAGGAGACCGGCAACCCGGTTATGGGATCCGTCGTCATTTGCGGCATCCCCATGACCTCGTTCAGGGTCAACTGGCGCGTCTTTTGGACCGGGACGGCGACCGTGCCCGTAGCCGGGTTGACCAGTCGCACCATCGGCTGGCGCAGCGTCGCGCCGGCAAGCGCCGGGTTGAAGGAAGCATCTGTTGCCGGCGCAGCGCCGATCAGGAACTGCATGATCCTCCCCTCGGTGTTGCCGTCGGGAGATTCCCCAGAAGGATAAGGGGCCTTCGCGGTGTTCTTGAGCAGCCATTTTCCGGAATAGGCTAAGCCGTTGGGGCCGATCCGCCCGGCCTGGAAACCCGCGAAGTCGACGATGACCTGGTAGCGCTCGCCCGGCATGATGACCAATTTCCCTTTGGTCGCCGGAACTGGCTTGTCAAGATAGCCGCCGTCGGTGCCGATTACCCACAGCGCCGGACCAGGGTTCTTGGACACCGGATCGGTCAGGAACATCTCGTAGGTTCTCGCGTTGGACCCGTTGAGAAACAGGAAGGTGTAGCGTTTGGCCTGGACGTTCTTGTAGGGCCAGGACTTGCCGTTCACCACCATGACGTCGCCCAGGAATTCCGGGTTCCAGTAAGGGTGCTCGGGGTTGAGCGCCCAGAGAAGCCCTCCTGCGCCGCCTGCGCTGAAGAAGAGCTGGCCGGAGGTGTCGAACATGCGGTCCTGGAGCACCAGCGGCACGAGTTCAGGGAGGTTCGCCGGATCCTTGGCAGGGTCAGCCACCAGGTAGGCGCCGGCCAGTCCCGCATAGACGTTGAGGCGGGTAGCACCGAGTGTGTGGTCGTGGAACCAGATGGGAGCGGTTTCCTGGGTATTGGGGTAGCGGTAGATCGCGTAGTTGGTGGCAGCAGCGCCGTCCCTGCTGTAGTAGGAAGCGCCTTTGAGGACGCCCGTAGAGCCGTTGTTGGTGAACCAGGAGTCGGGACCGCCATCCAACTGCGGCGGCACTTCACCGCCGTGCAGGTGCACGGCTGCCGGGATCTGCACCTCGCCGAACTGACCGGCGGCGAACTCGCCGTAGTTGAAGGAGCAAGCGCTCCCGAAAGCCGGCGGCATCGACATGTGCGAGCACATGCTCATCCCCATGTTGAGCGGATCGGCCCAGTGCATGGTCTGGTCCGTGCTGTACTTGTAGGCCAGCACCTTGGTGGCGTTGACCGTGGGAAGCTCGTTGACGAACTTCATTTCAGTTGCGACGCCGCGGGTGGCGGCAATGACCGGGCCGATGTAGGACTGGCGCCCGGGAACGGATCCGTCCGGCAACTGGTTCGCCACCTGTCCGGGCTGTAAGTAGCCCCAGACCCAGGTCCCGGTGTATCCGGGCACGGTGTTGGCCGGCAGGATCATGCTCTTGAACTCCTTCATGCGCAGTTCGATCTGGCCCGCGCCGGCAGGAACAAGATCCAAGTCAGGCAGGGGATCGACAAACTGCGGTATAGCAGAACCTGGCAACTGCACCTGGTTGGGAACTCCTGCCCACGCTGTTGTCAATAACGAGGCGATGAGTGCGACTGTGCCAACGGCACCGAGTAACCGTCCCTTTTTCATATAAATTCCCTCCTCTCCCATAGCACTGACAACTTGCAAACCTAAGAGCAACTTGTATTCCAAATTGTATCTGTTCGTTTTTTATTGCATTTTAAGTCAGTCAAATAGAAGAGTTGTATACTCCTATGACAGTTTTGCTTGGGATTAATGAGCAACTGTCTTTTTTTTTGCACCCTTTGTTTCTGTAGAGCTGTCAACGGGACGGTAAGGCACGGTAAGCAGGCGATCTGGCGCTATGGAGGCGCCGGCCCAGAGGCGGTTTACTTGCTTCACCTCAAATGAGGCAGCAGACAAGATCATTTGCGGCGAAGCAAGAAGGCTCTGTCCGCCGCTATTGGATTGCAATCCTAATCATTCCGGTCACTTAGTAATATTTTGCAGGTTGGCACGCCGTATGCTAAAGAGAGATCATAATTCAACCCACTCCCAAGGAGATTCAAAATGAAAAAAGTTATGTCCTCCGTCGTTGCTGCTCTCGTTGCCGTTGCTTTCGCTGGTGTTGTCTACGCTGCTGACGCTGCTCCGGCTGCCGCTCCGGCTGCTGAAGTGAAGAAAGAAGAAAAAGCTCCGGTTAAGAAAGCAGCCAAGAAGAAACATGCTAAGAAGCACGCTAAGAAAGCTGCTGTGAAAAAAGAAGAAAAAGCTCCGGCCGCTGCTCCGGCTCCGGCAGAAGGCGCGAAGTAGTCTTACGCGTTCACAGAGCAAAAAAGGAAGCCGCGCCCAAAAGGGACGCGGCTTTTTTTGTTTCCACACTCTTTATTCAAGGTTGCAATCTTACCCCCCGATAAGCTGTGAGTACAAATTACACGCGGAGGGTCAGCTATGCCTATTGTTGCTTGGGATGTAAGCTTGTCTGTCGGAAACAACGTAATCGATGAACATCACCGCCACCTGGTAGGCTTACTGAACAAGGCCTACGACGAATTCTGTGACAGTAACTCCACCATCGCCATGGAATCTCTACTGGAAGAGCTGATCGACTACGCCACCTATCACTTCGCCCACGAAGAAAAGTTGATGACCGCGACGGGCTATCCTGAGACGCTGCAGCACCTGGAAGAACACGAGCGCTTCGTTAAGAGAGTGACCGAGATGCAGAAAGACGTGGTGACCGGCGACGTCCCCTTCTCCCTCGAAATCCTTTCCTTTTTGAGAAACTGGCTGGTGAACCACATTTCCAAGGTCGATACCAAGCTGGGAGCCTACGCCGGCACGCGCCACTGAAGCGGCAGCACGCCTTCTGTTCCTTGCAATTCAGCGGAAATCGCTTACGCTTTCCCGGAATTTTATTTTTAATGGGAGGAACAGATGGCTCAAGTTACTTTTAAAGGAAACCCGGTGACGCTGGTTGGGTCTCAAGTGAAGGTGGGGGATGCCGCCCCCGATTTCTCGGTAGTCGACAACTCCATGGGGGCCGTTTCGCTGGCCAACTACCAGGGGATGGTGAAGATCGTCAGCGCCGTTCCGTCGCTCGACACGCCGGTCTGCGACACCGAGACGCGCCGCTTCAACCAGGAGGCCGCCAAGCTCCCGGGCGACGTGGTGGTGCTGACCATAAGCGCGGATCTCCCCTTTGCGCAGAAGAGATGGTGCGGAGCGGCCGGCATCGACAAGGTGGTGACCCTTTCCGACTATCGCGACCGCTCCTTCGCCCTGGCCTACGGCGTCCTCATCGACGAATTGAAGCTCCTTTCCCGCTCCATCTTCGTGATCGACAAGCAAAACGTCATCCGCTACATACAGCATGTACCGGAAGTGACCCAGGAGCCCGATTACGAAGCAGCGCTCAGGGCTGCGCGCGAACTGGCGTAGCCGCCCGTTTCGAGAAGATAAAAAGGCACCTGCGGGATCTTTCGCAGGTGCCTTTTTTGTTGTTGCTGCTGGGATGTTAATCAATTTTTCTCCCTCAGGACATTCAACCCAAACGTGCCAGCTAAACCCATTACCAATAAAAATACCGTGGACGGTTCTGGTACTGGTGTAACATCGGCAAACACATGGAAATCATACGTCATCGTGCCGACACCGAAATCTACTCCGTTGTAGATATAGAGACCATGGACATCGTAGCCGGAAAAATCCGGGATCGGCGCATGATACCCACCACTTATCCCGTTCTCCTCTCCGAACCATAGGAGCAGTCCCCAAAAGGCATTTTGAAAGTACATGGCGTTTAGTTCGTTGTAATAGTCTATTTCCGAACCGTATCTGTGAGGGGTAAAGGATCCCTCCAACATGGCAATCCAGTCCTGGACAGCTGTTGCAAAGCCCCCCCTTGCCGGCACAAGCGTGTTGAATTGAGCCGCTCCCATTGGCGAGATCAAGGGGTCAGGATTATATTGTCCGGCGAAAATTTCACTAGCTACTAGACCTCCTGAGGAAGCGGTGGACCACTCGACCGTTCCGCCTGCTTGCAAAACGTTAATCATTGTGGCCTGTGCAGGGTTTGGAGAAGCCAAAAGCGAAAGAAGAAACAAGCACCTGATTAGATTTTTCATTTTTCTACCTCCTTGTGGTGTTGGTTCGTCAAATTTGCAAAGTTTAATCCAATCAAGATACTAAGTGATCACGTGCATTTACCAAAGTTATTTTGTAAAGTTTGTGTAGTCAATCCTTACATGACGTCGAAATACCTTACACGGTGTGGAACCGTGTCCGGCGACATTGGGTTTCTCACCATGCCTGTAGGATAATCGTGACGATCATAGTGCGATCGCCAGAAACGCGGGAAAATTTACTCTCGACTATGGAACTATACAGATTTATCTGGACCGAGAGACCTGAGTGATAGTAAAAATGGTTGTCGTGTCAAATGCTTCCCTGGAGAGTGGATCCATGAACACCCTGCAGATCAGTTACCTGCTGGCCGCGTTGTCAGTCCCCGTGGTGCTGCAATTTCATCTCCTTCCCGCCGCGTTCGCCGGGCTTGCCGTGTACGTGCTGACCGCGAAGCTTGCTCCCATGCTTCCGCTGCGCTGGGGGAGCCTGACCCAGAAGGTCGCCCTGGCAGGGATCATCCTGTTCGTCATCGCCCTGGTCTCCAGCATCTGCCTCGGGCTCTGGTCGTTTTTGCGCGGCCACCACGGGATGGCGAACCTGCTCAACATGGCGGCCGAGACCCTGGAAAACCTGAAGCGGACCCTCCCGGAGGATCTCACCGCGGCGCTTCCCGACACCGTCGACGAACTGCGCGAACAGATAACCAACATGCTGCGAGAGCACGGGAAGAACATCTCCTCCGTCGGCATCTCCGGAGTCAAGACCTTCGCCCACCTCATCCTCGGCATGGTGGTGGGAAGCCTCGCGGTGCTGCACCGCTTCAACAAGGAAAACGGGTTCCCCCCCCTGGCCTCCGACCTGCACGCGAGGCTGATCAACCTGGCCGATTCCTTCGACAAGGTGGTCTTCGCCCAGGTGAAGATTTCCGCGCTCAATACCGTTCTCACCGCGATCTACCTCGCCGTGGTGCTCCCCATCTTCGGGGTCTACCTCCCCATGGTCACCCTCCTGGTCCTCCTCACCTTCGTGGCCGGCCTGCTGCCGGTGGTGGGGAACCTCATCTCCAACTTCACCATCGTGCTGATCAGCCTCGGCGTCTCCCCGATGGTCGGTATCGCCTCGCTGGCGTTCCTGATCGTGATCCACAAGCTGGAGTACTTCACCAACGCGAGGATCGTGGGGGGCCAAGTCAAGGCCAGCGTCTGGGAGCTTTTGTGCGCCATGCTCTTCATGGAAGCGATCTTCGGCATGGCCGGCCTGGTGGCGGCCCCCGTGGTTTATGCCTGGCTCAAGACCGAGCTCAAGGCGAAGCGGCTGGTATAAGCGACGGCAGGTAGGCATCCGCTGCATTTTTAGTATCTTTAACGGATGCAAGCTACCAATTTCACATCCACCATTATCCCCAGCAGGCGCGGCCGGGATTCCCGCAGCGCGGCCGCGCCGTTACCTCCCCTCCCCCACCGCCTAAGGTGCCTTGCCCGCTTTTGGCTTGCCGCCTGCCTGGCGCTCCTCCTGCTCCTTCCCCCTGGCGCACGCGCGGCTGCTTCAGAACTCTCCGCCACCCTCTACTTCTTCTGGGGCGTCGGCTGCCCACACTGCACCAAGGCGAAGCCCTTCCTGGAAGAGCTGAAAAGGAAATACCCCACCCTGCGCATCGAGTCCTATGAGGTGCTGGAAAAGCGCGAGAACATTCCGCTCCTTGTGGCGATGGCCCGCGCCCGCCACAAGGAGGCGACCGGGGTGCCGGTCTTCATCATCGGCCAGGAGATGTTCAGCGGCTTTTCTGCTGAAACCGCGGCGGAGGTGGAACAGGCCGTACGCCTGGCGTTGCAGCCCGTCGCGCCGCAGAAACAGGCCGCCCCGAAACCCGCCCCTCCCGTCAGGCTCCCGCTTCTGGGCCCGGTCGACGCGCAGAGCCTGTCGCTTCCCGTTTTCACCGTCGCGGTCGCGCTTTTGGACAGCCTCAACCCCTGCGCTTTCTTCGTGCTCTTCTTCCTGTTAAGCCTGTTGATCCACGCCCATTCGCGGCGCCGCATGCTTCTCATCGGCGGGCTCTTCGTCTTTTTCTCCGGGCTCGTCTACTTCGTCTTCATGGCGGCCTGGCTCAACCTCTTCCTCATCACCGGCGGGCTTCCCGCCATCACCTTCGCCGCGGGGATCGTGGCGCTCTTCGTCGGCGCGGTGAACGTCAAGGAGTTCTTCTATTTCGGGCAGGGGGTCTCGCTCAGCATCCCGGAACAGCAGAAACCGAAGCTCTTCGCCCGCATGAGGAGGCTCCTCAGGGCGGATTCGCTTCCTTCCCTGCTGGCCGGGACCACCGTGCTGGCTCTCGCCGCCAACAGCTACGAGCTCCTCTGCACCGCCGGCTTTCCCATGGTCTTCACCCGCATGCTCACCCTGAGGGAACTCCCGACATACAGCTACTACGCCTATCTTGCCTTCTACTGCACGATCTACGCGCTTCCCCTGGCGGTTATCGTCGCGCTCTTCACGGTGAAGCTCGGCGAGAGAAAGCTGACGCAATGGCAGGGGCGCGTGCTGAAGCTGGTCTCGGGATTGATGATGCTGGGGCTGGGACTGGTGCTGCTCATCGACCCGGCGCTGCTGAACAAACCGCTTGCCTCGGCGGGGCTTCTCGCTGGCACGCTGGCCGCGGCGGCGCTTTTGGCAGCTTTCGCCAGGAAAAGGGGCGCGGGTTAGCCTAGGGAAGATAAACGATGCCGCGGGAGGCTCTCCCGGACGGCGACTTCGGCGGCAATGCCGGTTGACTCCGCAGACTAATAAATTATCATCTGCTAATGTTTTCATCTCACCTCAAGCGGCCGGGAACGGCCCTTCAGCAGCGGAGTCAGCTCATGAGCAGGTTCGACATCGTTGTCGTCGGAGCCGGCATTTCCGGCGCCACCCTCGCCGAACGCTACGCTTCCCTGGGAAAGAAGGTCCTGGTCCTGGAGAAACGCAACCATATCGGCGGCAACTGCTACGACTTCCACAACGAGCACGGCATCCTGGTTTCCAAGTACGGCGCACACCTTTTCCACACCGAATTCGAGGATGTCTGGCAGTATGTGAACCGCTTCTCGCGCTGGTACCCTTACGAGCACCACGTTCTGGCCAAAGTGGACGGCAAGCTGGTCCCCATCCCCGTCAACATCTCCACCGTCAATACCATCTTCAACCTGCGCATCCGCACCGAGACCGAGATGCAGCGCTTCCTGAGCGAGGTGCAGGTGAAGCCCCCCCACGAGGAACCCCGCAACGGCGAGGAGGCCGCGCTGGCACGGGTGGGGCTCGTCCTTTACGAAAAGATGTTCAAGCACTACACCAAGAAGCAGTGGGACAAGTACCCCCACGAACTGGACGCCTCGGTGCTGCTGAGGATCCCGGTGCGGACCAATTTCGACGACCGCTACTTCAATGACCCTTACCAGGCCCTGCCCCTTAACGGCTACACCCGGCTTTTCGAGGAGATGCTCAGGCACCCGAACATCACCGTGCGGCTCAGTACCGATTACTTCGACGTCAAAGAGAGCCCCGAGGTACGGGAATGCTCCAAGGTTTTCTACGCAGGCCCCATCGACCGCTACTTCGACTACCGCCACTCGCGGGAAAGAAAGCTGCAGTGGCGCTCCATCAGGTTCGAATGGATCACGCTCGACCAGGAATTCTTCCAGCAAAACTCGGTGGTCAACTACCCCGACCCCAAGGACGGCGACTTCACGAGAATCGTCGAGTACAAGCATTTCACCCGCCAGAAGCACCCAAAGACCACCATTTCGCGCGAGTACACTACCGACGAAGGGGATCCCTACTACCCCGTTCCCAACTCCGAAAACGAGGCCATTTCCCAGCGCTACCGGGAGGAGGCGGAGAAACTTTCCGACGTGTACTTCGTGGGGAGGCTGGCCAACTACAAGTACTTCAACATGGATCAGGCTTTCAAAAACGCACTGGATCTGTTCCACCGTATCGAAGGGAAGCACTAGCCGCTTGATGAGTCAGTTGTTGTAAATAGCTTCCTCCCTGCTACTCTCTTTTGGTGAAAAATTTCTAACATTATTGAGAGGCTTGGTAAGCTTATGGACTATCCCCGCCCGCAATTGCAGCGCCCCAACTGGCATACGCTCGACGGCCAGTGGCACTTCACCTTCGACGACGATCTCTCTTACAACTTGCCTGTGGACGTGAAAGAGTGGCCCCTCACCATTGAGGTACCCTTCGCGCCCGAAAGCCAGGCAAGCGGCATCGGTGACACCTCCTTTCACCATGCCTGCTGGTATCAGCGCGAGTTTTACTACAACGCGACCGAAGGGAAAAAGGTGCTGCTCCATTTCGGCGCCGTCGATTACCTGGCGCACGTCTGGGTCAACGACATGCTGGTGGCGCGGCACCGCGGCGGCTTCACCCCGTTCAGCGCCGACATCACCCATGCCCTCGATCCTTCCGGGCGCCAGGTCGTGACCGTGCGGGCCGAGGACGACCCGGAGGATCTGGAGAAGCCGCGCGGAAAGCAGGACTGGAAGCTGGAGCCGCACGCGATCTGGTACTACCGCACCACCGGCATCTGGCAGACCGTCTGGCTGGAATCGGTCCCCGAGACCTACTTGAAGAAGCTGCGCTGGTCGCCGCACCTGGAGCGCTGGGAGGTGGGGATCGAGGCCTTCATCGTGGGTCCCATCGCGGACCAGATGGAAGTGAACGTGCGGCTTTCCTTCAGCGACCAGCTCCTGGTCGAGGACCGCTACCGGGTGATCCACGGCGAGGTGCACCGGCGCATCGCCCTCTCCGACCCCGGGATCGACGACTTCAGAAACGACCTTCTCTGGTCGCCGGAGCACCCGAGGCTGATCCACGCCGACATCAAGCTGATGCAGGGGGGCGAGGTGATCGACGAGATCACCTCCTACACCGCGCTCCGTTCCGCCAAGGTGCACCGGGACCGGTTCCTCCTGAACGGGCGGCTCTACCCGCTCAGGCTGGTGCTGGACCAGGGGTACTGGCCGGAGACGCTGATGACCCCCCCCCTCGGACGAGGCGCTCAAGCGCGACGTCGAGCTCGCCAAGGCGATGGGGTTCAACGGGGTAAGAAAGCACCAAAAGCTGGAGGACCCGCGCTACCTGTACTGGGCGGACCGGCTGGGGCTCGTGGTCTGGTCGGAGATGCCGAGCGCCTTCCGCTTCACCACCCGCGCCATAAAAAGGCTGATGCGGGAATGGATCGAGGCGATCGAACGTGATTACAGCCACCCCTGCATCATCGTCTGGGTCCCCTTCAACGAGTCCTGGGGGGTCCCGGACCTGACCGCTACCAAGGCGCACCGGGACGCGGTGCACGCCTTCTACCACCTCACCAAGACGCTCGACCCCGAGCGGCCGGTGATCGGCAACGACGGCTGGGAAAGCTCCGCCACCGACATCATCGGCATCCACGACTACGACAACAACCCTGAGAGGCTCGCGGAGCGCTACGGCCCGCAGGTGAAGCCGGAGGAGCTCTTCGACCGGCGCCGCCCCGGCGGGCGCATCCTCACCCTCGACGGATATCCGCACCGGGGGCAGCCCATCATCCTCACCGAGTTCGGCGGCGTCGCCTACGTGAAGCCCTTGGACGCCCTGCACCAGAAGGCGTGGGGGTATTTCCGCCACGACAAGATCGAGGAGTTCGAGCGCCTCGCCGTCTCCCTCATCGAAGCCGCCCGCGGCGTCGCCATGTTCAGCGGCTTTTGCTATACGCAATTCGCCGACACCTTCCAGGAGGCCAACGGCCTCCTCTTCGCGGACCGGACCCCGAAGATCCCGCTGGAGCGGATCGCCGATGCGGTTCGTGGGAAGGTCGAACAGGGCGCGCTCTTCTGGGAAAGCACCTGAGAATCGATCCCCATCCCCTGCAAAATTTCACCCGTCCACCCCATGCGCCGATTTCGCGCGCATATCGGAGGAAGCATGCTCTACAGGCGAGAGATGTTGAAGACTGACGGACGGAGCCTCACCCTTTACGGCCGTGGTCCCATCGAGGTGCTGGGGGAGGCCCCGAGCCCGAACCGGGAGCCGCTTGCCGCGAACCCCCACCTGCGCTGGCACCCTCTGCGCGGGGAATGGGTCGCCTATGCGAGCTACCGCCAGGGGCGGACCTTCATGCCCCCTCCCGAGTACAACCCGCTCGCCCCGACGACCGACCCGGACAACCCTACCGAGCTCCCCCAGGGGAACTACCAGGTGGCGGTCTTCGACAACCGCTTCCCCTCGCTCTCCCCCGTCGCCCACCACCCGCCCCAAAGCTACGTCCCCACCGCCCCCGGGCGAGGCAAGTGCGAGGTGGTGGTCTTCGGCAAGGACCCGGCTCGGTCGCTTTCGGGGCTCCCGCTGGACCACATCGAGCTACTCATGGAGGTATGGGGGGACCGGGTGGAGCGGCTTGGGGAAGACCCGGACATCAACTACGTGCTTCCCTTCGAGAACAAGGGGATCGAGGTCGGGGTGACTCTGCACCACCCGCACGGCCAGATCTACGCCTATCCCTTCGTCCCCCCGGTGCCGCAGCGGATGCAGGTTCAGGAGCTGTCCTACTTCCAGGTGCAGGGAGCGCCGCTTCTGGAGGGGCTGATCGCCGCAGAGACCGTCTCAGGCGAGCGGATCCTCTACCTCGGGGAGCACGCCATCTCCTTCCTACCCCCCTGGGCCCGCTACCCCTACGAGGTCTGGGTCGCCCCCCGGCGCGCCGTCCCCGGCTTTCCCCAGCTCACCCCCGAGGTCCGCGCCGACCTGGCGCGAGCGCTCAAGACCACCCTCCTTAAATACGACGGTCTCTGGCAGCGCCCCTTCCCCTACCTGATGGCCTGGTACGGCGCCCCGACAGACGGGGAGCCGCACCCCGAGTGCCACCTGCACGCCGAGTTTTACCCCCCCTACCGATCCAGCGACCGGCTCAAGTACCTGGCCGGGACGGAGCTTGCCGCCGGGATGTTCGCCAACGACGCACTCCCCGAGCAGAAGGCGAAGGAACTTCAGGAAGTGGAGGTGACGCTATGAACGGCACCGCGCGCGCGGAGGAGATGGCCGTAAAGATCCGCCTGGTCCGGGAGCTGCTCGGCGAGGGAAGGGTGCTGAGGCTCAAGGGGATCGACTGGTTCTCCTGGATCACGGCGGGGGGCTCCAACGAGGTGCTCTTGGCGGCCGAGACCGGGATCGCCGAATTCGTAGTGACCGAACGCGGCGCCTTCGTGGTGACCAACGAGATCGAGGCGCAGCGCCTGATCGACGAAGAGCTCCCCCCCGGCTGCGAGGTGCGCATACTCCCCTGGGCCTACCCTTCCCAGTTGGAGGTGGTGATGAGGGAGCTGGCCGAAGGGACGCCGGTCTATTCGGACCGCCCGGCGGAGGCCGAGCGGGAGCTCCCGCTGCCGCTTCTGGCGGCGAAACGCACCCTCTCTCTCCCCGAACTGCACCGCTACCGCGAGGTGGGGCTTCTCGCCTCGCAGGCGATGACCGAGACCCTGCAGCAGGCGAACCCCGACTGGAGCGAGTACCGGCTGGCCGCGGCCGGCGCCTCCGCCCTCCTCTCGCGCGGGCTCGCCCCCTGCCTGGTCATGGCGGCCGGAGACAGGCGCCGCCGCCTGTACCGCCATCCGATATCGGGGAAGGACCCGCTGGGCGCCTCCGCGATGCTGGTCTTCTGCGCTCGGGGGTACGGCCTCTACGCCAACCTCACCAGGTTCATCGCCTTCGAGCCTCTAACCGACGAGGAGGAGCAAAAGCACGCGCAGGTGCGCGAGATCGAGGCCCACGCGCTGCTCCTCTCCCGCCCGGGGGTCCTTTTGCACGAGGTCTACCGCGAGCTTGCCTCGGCCTACGCCGCGGCGGGTTACGAGCACGCCATCAAGGAGCACCACCAGGGGGGGATCACCGGCTACCTTTCCCGCGAAGTGATAGCGAACCCCGAGGCGCGGGAGCACCTGAGCGCCGGGATGGCCGTCGCCTGGAACCCGAGCCTCCCCGGCGCGAAGATAGAGGATACCTTTTTGGTGACAGAGACCGGAGTCGAGAACCTGACGCTCGACCCGGCCTGGCCGACGGTGCTAGCGGCCGGCCTGGAGCGGCCGCTCGTCCTTCGGCGATAGGAGCCATCATGTCCGCTGCTACCGACTTTGAAAAGACCTTCGAGTCCCCCTGCGAAGTGACCGCCCGCGCCCCCGGACGGGTGAACCTCCTAGGGGAGCATACCGACTACAACGACGGCTTCGTCCTCCCCATCGCGGTGCCGCTGGAGACCACGGTGGAGTTGGCCAGAAGCCGCGACGGCCGGAACCACTACTATGCCGAGGAGCTGCAGGAAAGGGCGTGGTCGGAGACCGGAGGTGCGGTCCCGAGCGGCTTCGCCGCCTATCTGCACGGCTGCCTCGCCCTTTTGCGCCTCTCCGGGCACCACGTGGACCCGGTGTCGGTGCGGGTCACCTCCCAGGTACCGATGGGGAGCGGACTCTCCTCCAGCGCCGCGCTCGAAGTCGCCTTCCTGCGCGGGATGCGGGAGCTGTTCCGCCTCGACCTTGACGACGTCGAGATTGCGCTCATGGCCCAGCAGGCCGAGATCCGCTACGCCGGGGTCAACTGCGGCATCATGGACCAGATGGCGGCAAGCCTCGCCGACTCCACCCACATGCTCTTCATCGACACCCGGTCGCTGGAACGCAAGCTCCTCCCGCTTCCCCCGCGCTCCGAGCTCCTGGTCATCGACTGCGGGATCCCGCGAAAGCTCGGCGAGAGCATGTACAACCTGCGCCGGCAGGAGTGCGAGGAGGCTGTGGAGCTTCTGGGTATTGCTTCGCTGCGGGAGCTGTCGGACCTGGGCCAGCTCATCAAGCTGCCGCGCAACCTGGCTCAGCGCGCCCGGCACGTGCTGACCGAGAACGAGCGGGTGCTGGAAGCGGTCAAAGGCGTGCACGGCTGCCGCTTCGGGGAATTGATGAACGCCTCGCACATGAGCCTCAGGGACGACTTCCAGGTCTCCATACCCGAACTGGACCTTCTGGCCAGGCTGCTGCAGGAGCAGGTCGACGTGTACGGAGCGCGGCTCACCGGGGCCGGCTTCGGAGGTGCCTGCGTGGCGCTGGTGCGCGAGGGGAAAGCGGCGGAGGTAGCGTCGAACGTGTTGGCGCTCTACCGCGAGCAGGGGCAACAGGGGAAGCTATTGGTGCCGCAGTAGCCGCGGCCGGCGGGAAAAGGCCATGAGCAATGACAGGCATAAAGAGAGAGTCCCCGAGCTGTGGGGGGGGATGGAATGCACCCTGAACCGCGTGGGGAAGCACTTCCACAGCCAGCTCGCCCTGAACGGCCACCTGAGCCGCCCGAAGGATCTCGAACTCTTCGCCGGGCTCGGCATCCGGACGCTGCGCTACCCCGTGCTCTGGGAGATGGTAGCGCCGCAACGCCTCGATGCCCCGGACTGGCGCTGGACCGATGAGAGGTTGAACCGGTTGCTGGAGCTCGGCCTTGAGCCCGTCGCCGGATTGCTGCACCACGGCAGCGGCCCCGCCTACACCAGCCTCGTCGATCCAGATTTCCCCGCCCTATTGGCCCGCTACGCCCGCCTGGTCGCACGGCGCTACCCCTGGATCAGGTACTTCACCCCCGTCAACGAACCCCTCACCACCGCCCGCTTCAGCGGCCTCTACGGCCACTGGTACCCCCACGGCACCGACGACCGCACCTTCGTCCGCACCTTGCTGTCGCAGTGCCGCGGCATAGTGGAGGCGATGCGGGGCATCCGCGAAGTGACGCCAGAGGCAAAGCTGGTGATGGCCGAGGACATGGGGAAGACCTTCTCCACGGATCTACTCCGCTACCAGGCCGACTACGAGAACCACCGGCGCTGGCTGAGCCTCGACCTTTTGGCGGGGAAGGTGGATCGCTGCCATCCGCTACGCCTGTGGCTGGAGCAAAACGGGACCGACGATGCGGAGTTCGACTACTTCCTGCAGAGCGGCATGGCGCCGGACGTGGTCGGGCTCAACTACTACTTGACCAGCGACCGCTTCCTCGACCACCGGCTGGACCGCTACCCCGAGTGGACCCACGGCGGGAACCACCAGCACCGCTACGCGGACGTCGAGGCGGTGCGAGCCTGCCCGGAAGGGATACTGGGGCACGAAGAGGTGCTCCGCAGCGCCTGGCAGCGCTACGCAAAGGAAGTGGCCCTCACCGAGGTGCACCTGGGTTCCACCCGCGAGGAGCAGTTACGCTGGTTCCACGAGGCGTGGCAAGCGGGCGTGAAGCTTTGCCGCGAAGGGGTTCCGGTAAGAGCGGTGACCGCCTGGTCGCTTTTGGGCTCCTTCGACTGGTGCGGCCTCTTCACCAGCATCACCGGCTCTTACGAGCCGGGAGTTTTCGACATCAGGGGGCCTTCCCCGCGCCCCACGCTCCTTGCCGGGGGGCTGCGCCAGATCGTGCGCGAGGGGGAGTTGAGCCATCCAACGGTGAGAAGCCCAGGCTGGTGGCGCAGGCCGGACCGGTTTCTTCCCGGCCTGAACCCCGACCTCCCCTCCACGGGGGATGAGTGTGCAGAGGAGCGCGGGCGAATCCTCATCGTCGGTAAGACCGGGACCTTGGGGCAGTCCTTCTCCCGGCTCTGCCGGCATCGCGGCATCCCCTGCCACCTCCTCTCCCGCGGCGAAATCGATATCGCCTCTGCGGCCTCGGTCGCGACGGCCTTCGACCGCTACGAACCCTGGGCGGTGGTCAACGGCGCGGGCTTCGTCCGGATCGACGACGCCGAGGGGGACGCCAGCACCTGCTTCAGGGAAAACACCGTGGGGCCCGCGGTGCTCGCCGCCGAATGCGCCCGGCGCGGCGTGCCGCTGATGACCTTCTCCTCCGACATGGTCTTCAACGGCAGCAAGCGGACCGCTTACCAGGAGCGGGATCCGGTATCGCCAATCAACATCTACGGGCAGAGCAAGGCCGAGGCGGAACGCCAGGTGCTTAAGCTATATCCAGGGGCACTGGTGTTGCGCACCAGCGCATTCTTCGGCCCCTGGGACCGGTACAACTTCGTCACCGTCACTTTGCGCCGGCTCGCGGCCGGGGAAACTGTCGAAGCCGCCTCCGACCTGGTGGTCTCCCCCACTTACATCCCGGACCTGGTCCATGCCGGGCTCGACCTGCTCCTGGACGGCGAGAGCGGCATCTGGCACTTAAGCAACGCCGGCGCCGTGAGCTGGGCCGAGCTCGCCCGCTGCTGCGCCAAAATGGCGGGATTGGATTCCTCCCGCGTCATCCCGCGCCCCGCGGCCTCCCTCGGCTACCTCGCGCCACGCCCCCCCTTCTCGGTCCTGGGAAGCGAGCGCGGCGTGGTACTGCCGGAGCTGGAAAACGCATTGAGCCGATACTTCTTCGACACGGTCCCACCCGAAAACGAGTGATGCTGCACCCCTCCGCTTCCACAAAAAAAGGCCCCTTAACGGGGCCTTTTCAGTGACATCTCTAAAACCTGTTGCCGCGGAGTTCACGGATAAAATCCCAGACAGGCATAAACAATTTTTGTTTCCATGATTTTCTCAGGCGTTCTACGTGGCGAGCGATTCGCTGTGCACCGTCCGCGCCCTCTTGCGCCGGACCGCCCGGTCGATCAGCTGGCTCATCGCCTGCACCGTGGCGTCCCACGAAGTCCCCGCGAGCACCTGGCGCATGGCGCCTACCATTTCCCGGTACCGGTCCGGCGGGAGGTTCAGGGCCTCATTGCAGGCGGCTATGAAATTGCCGATGCCGTCCCCGATGAAGACGATGTCGCCGTAAGGGACCGCCACGTCAGTGATGGGGGTGCTGACCACCGGCTTCTCCGCGGCCATGTATTCCAGGGTCTTGGTGGGGCTGATGAAGCGCGTGGCGTCGTTCAGCGCGAAGGGGATGAGGCAGACGTCCCACCCGGCCAGGTAACCGGGGAGAGCTGCGTATTCCTGCTGCCCGAAGTAGTGGATGTTCGCCCCCTTGGGGAGAAGCTCAGGTGAGATCTTCAGCACCGGGCCTACCATGACGATCTGCCAGTCGCGATGGGATAGCGCCATGGCGTCGAGAAGCTGCAGGTCGAGCCTTTCGTCCAGCACGCCAAAGTAGCCGAGCCTCGGCTTGGGGAGGACCTTCTGGGTCGCGTGCTCGCACTCCGGATCGCAGGCGAGCGCGAAATGGGAGGCGTCGACGCTGCTCGGGAAGCAGTGCACCTCGGGGTGATGGCTCTTCTTGGCCTGGTACAGGCTGGGACCGCCGGTAAAGACGAGGTCCGCCACTGCCAGCAGCGCCTTTTCCCGCTGCACCAGTTCTTTCGGCGCTTCCAGGAAACCGGTCAACTCGTCCATGCAGTCGTACACCACCAGGGAGGGGCGGAGCACCCTCGCCAGGGGAAGCGCCATCGGGGTGTAGAACCAGACGATATATCGGCTCAGTTCCTCCTGCGCCACCAGTTCTTCCAGTAGCGGCGCCAGCCAAATGAGCTGCTCATCGTTAAACCCGGATTTTTGCGACGGGGTATGGGGCCTGCAGACCAGCACCCCCGGCTCCGGCGTGCTGCATTCCAGAAACGGCTCCCGCCTGGCGTCGTAAACCGGCTCTTCGAAGAAGATCACCCGGCGCCTGCCCGCCATCCGGGTCAACAAGTGCTGTGGGCGCTGGTACACGAAGCTCCAGCGCAGGTGCGAGAAAACGATGATCGCTCTGGGCATGGCCGGGTCTCCTGTCGGCGTTGTATTTTTTGGGGCTTTGGTCGGGTGTCGATCTGCAGGGAGCAGGTTTTACAGCGAAAACAACAGTAGAGGATTCTAACAGAGCAACCTTGAAAGGGAAGAAGGACAGGGGCTTAACGAAAAAGAAAGGCTTTTACAACGCAGCTTTCGAGGCGCCCGGCCTGGGGGGCGCGTCCAATATCTGCAGCAGGCGCTCAAGCTCCTGCTGTTTCAACGGGACCGGGCGCATCTGGGTCCCGGGGCGCGACTGGCGGGGGTTCTTGAGCCATTTTTCCAGCGCCGGCGCGCTCCAGCGCTCCTTCCCCGCCACCGTGAGGGGATAGAATTCGGAGAAAAGCCCGGAAAGGTTCGGGCCGACGCTACCGCGCCCCACCCCGCCCAGCGCCGCGGTCAGTATCTTGTGGCAGGGACCGCACTTCTTCTCGAAGACGTTCTCCCCCTTTCCCGCCGTTTCGAAATGCACCACCCGGGGCGTCTCCTTCCCTTTTTTCGCCGAACCCTTGGTGCCGGCCAAAAGGGCGTTCACCAGGTCCGTGATCGCCCCCTGTTCCAGCTTGAAATCCGGCATCTGCAGTGCTGGCGCATCTATCGAGGCGAAGAGATTCTCCGGCGTGGTCCCGGCCGGGGGGAGGTCCAGGTTGCTCGCCAGGCGGTTCCCTCTGCCGGCGGCATTGTGGCAGCGGCGGCAGGCGAAGGTTTCCAGGAGCCTGTTGCCGCGCTCTACCGGTGCCGAGCCCGGCACCCCCGACCAGGAAAAGCGGGCTGCGACCAGGCCGTGATGCGCGACGCGGAGACGGTCCGAGCGGGGGTCTCCCCGGTGGCACCCGACACAACTACCCAATCCGCGGTAGTGCGGCGGGTGGCACCTCAGGCAGGAGTCGGCCGCGTGCCCGCTCCCGCAGCAAAGAAGCACGGCCAAGACCGCCAGGGCTGTCAGAAAGGCGCGACCAGTTGCCAATTGGGACCTCGCAAGAACATGGCTACCACGGTGAGCGCCAGTACGGCCGCGCCCAGCGCCAGCGCGACGATGGCCACAAGCCTCTGCTCCCTGGGAAACCAGGAGGCCTTGGCCGCGGGAGTGCCGGTGTGAAGCCAGGGCAGGAAGAGAAATAGTGGAGTGAGCGCCAGCACCAGGTAGATGAGGTACTTGGAATAGCTGACCAGCTCCTGGATCCAGAGCAGGAACCAGGCGGATTTCACCGGGTTGGGGACGCGGGCGATGTCGGCCTGCTCCTGCAGGGGGGCGGGTATCAGCCAGGCAAGCCCGGCAAGCGCCGCGACGAGGAGAAGCATGGAGATCTTCACCGGCCGGAAGAAGTGCGGGGAACTCTTTACGTAGCCTCGTTTCATAGGTAAGGGAGCACCCCCTTGTTCTTCCTGATCCGGTAGAAATGCAGGGAGCTCAGGAGCAGAACCATCCCCGGGACGACCAGGATGTGCAGCACGTAAAAACGAAGCAGCGACATCGGCTCTCCCACCCCGTCCGGCACCAGGACCGTGCGCATCGCCCCCCCGAAAGGAAGGGTGTTGACCAGCTCCATCCCGGTCTGGGTGGCCCAAAGCGCCAGCTGGTCCATCGGGAGGAGATACCCGGTGTACCCCTCGAAGACGGCGAGCATCAAGAGCGCGCAGCCGGTGAGCCAGTTCAGCTCCCGGGGCTTTGCGTAGGCGCCGGTCAGGATGACCCGGAGCGTATGCAGCACGATAAGGACCAGGAGGAAGTGGCTCGCGAGCCGGTGCAGGCTCCGGAGATACTTCCCCCCGGTGACCGAGGATTCGAGCAGCAGGATCGAGGGATAGGCGGCTGCCGGCGTCGGCTGGTAATAGAAAAGAAGCAGCATGCCGGTCGCTACCAGCACCAGGAACGAGGTGAAGGCGAGCCCCCCAAGGCAGAAGGTGTAGGAAAAAGTCAGATCCCTCTGCAGCACCGCTCTCGGAAAAAGATGTCTGGCGAAATCTTTGATCAACTGCCTCTCCTATGGTTCATCGAAGCCGCAAGCTGGAACGGCGCCCTCACCCCAACCCTCTCCCAGAGGGAGAGGGGGCATGGACGGAGTCTTTTGCCATCAAAAGTTGAAGCAATTTGCACTGAAACTGTAACCCATGTCCCCGAACACCTGTAACCCGACTCCGATCTATACAGGGGGAGGGGGGAGCAAGAACGGTTCTGTGTACCCCTTCGCGAGAAGAGCCCTTGCCCCGGCAATTCCCGTCGCCATCCCTACATGAGCACCCGGTATTGCTCCCCATCCGCCTCGACCGCATACCGCTTCAGCGGCCGGTCCGCCGGCCCTTCCAGCACCTTCCCCTCGCGGTCGAAGCTGGAGCCGTGGCAGGGACAGACGAGCCCGGCCGGGGTGACGTTCACCGTGCACCCGAGGTGGGTGCAGACAAGGTCGAGCGCATAAACCTTCTCCCCACGGCGCAACAGCGCCACCCGCGCCTCCCGGTACACCAGCGCGCCGTCTTGCGGCAGCTCCGCCTTCGCCACCGTGAGGAGGGTCTTTTTCCGCCGCAGCTTCGGGGTCAGGAAGTTCCCGATAAGCCATCCCCCCGCCAAAAGGGAGATCAGCGCGGCGAGGAAGCTTCTACGTGATCGATAAGTTTCTGCCATCTTTCCAGGTAAGCCCTCCGATAGGCCGTTGTCTTCTTGCTCAACTCACGGTACCGCGCCGCAGGCAGGAACGACCCATTCACCACCTTCTGCCCGCTTTGATCCCAGAAGGAGGGAAGCGTCATGCCGTCGGCCTGGAGCTGGTAGATCCTGTCCGCCGCAGGCTCGAAGAGGAAGCGGCGCGGGTTGTCGTGGCACCCCTCGCACATCACGGTGCCGCGGCGCACGGTGTGCGGGAAGAACGCCTTCCACTCGGCCGCCAGAAGCCTGTTCTCCTCCCATACGGCCCGGTCCTGCCTGATGTCGGTGAAGTAGCCGATGAACTGCGGCCTGATCGGGCTCACCTTGCCGCGGCCGTTCAATCCCAGGGGGGGCGCGTCCTGTTTTCTCAGATACGCGCTCTTCACGTACTCTTCGGCGCCTAGCTCCCTCCGCACCCGGTACAGATCCTTGGAGGGGCTCTCGGCGAAGCGGAGGTAAAAGGTGCCGTACTCCTGCGCGGCCCAGGCGGAATGGCAGGCCCAGCATTCCATCTTCTCCAGGTGCGCCGCGATCCGGTGTTCGACAACACTTAGCTTGGGCTTGTGGCAGTCCCGGCACCCCTTGGAGGAGCTCCTCCCAGCGACGAGGCTCGCCATGGAGTGGCAGTCGGCACAGGTAAGCCCCGCCTCGGCGTGGAGGTCCGGCGTCATCTTCAGGAAGGGCTCGCCGTAGGCCGTGTCGCCGCGCTGGTAGCGCAGGCTGTCCTCGCGCGGGGCCATGCCGTAGTAGTCGGTCCCGACGAAGTACCCCTTGTGGCAGGTGAAGCAGTCCCGATCCCTCGGCTTCGCGATCTCGTGCCCCTTGCCGCCGTGACAGTCGGTGCACCCCTGAAGATGGCAGGAATTGCAGTTCTTCCCGAAGAACTCCCCGTCCATTCTGCCGAAGCTCCTCGCCACGAACCCCGTCTCCCGCACCCGGGTCGCCATGGGGCGGCCGAAGAGGGCCTGGTACCCCTTGTGGCAGCCGACGCACCCGGCGGCGCGCCCCGAGGCGGAGGCCGGATCCCTGAGGGTGTCGCTCTCGGAGAGGTGGCAGGATAGGCAGGGGACGCCGGCGTGGACGCCGCTCACAGCTATCTTGTGGCAGTCGGTGCAGTTCTCCCTGGCCTCCCCGGCGGCAGCGCTAAGGAGCAGAAAGCAGGCGACGATGCAGAGCATCATTGAGCGCACGATAATTCAGCTCCTTTCGATAGATCGGGTCTTTGGCCTTTTCGTGGCAGACCAGGCAGAGGTTCACCGACAGGGCCCGCCGCACCTCCGCCCCGTTCAGCGGCCGCGAGTTCTCCCGGGTGATGGCGGAATAGGCGCGCACCTTCCCCCCCTGCAAGGTGAGAAAGCCGTCCAGGGGCTTGTCGGCGGACTGCTCGCAGATCAGGGTCCCCTCTATCTCCCCCCCCGAGACTACGTGCTGCCCGAATCCCAGGAAGGCGGGGTTCCCGTGGCATTCGCCACAGCCGATCGCCTTCTTGCCGGTGTTGTGCGAGTAAAAGGGGGCGAAGCGCAACTGCTTTTTACCCTTGAACCTGGCAACGTACTCGTCCTTGGAGACGGAGAGGTCGGGCTCTATCACGGTGACGAAGGTCTGGCACCCGGGGGTGACCGTGGAGATCTTGCCGCGCTGGTTCAGGGCCAGCGGGAAGGGGTAGAGCATCCGGTAATCTTCCTTCTCGCTGAAGCGTCCGGGGGTCGCCATTTTGGCTATGTAATCCATCCCCGGCTTGCTCCTGTCGTAGGTGGTGTGGCAACCGTAGCACTGGACGACGGTGCGGGAGTGGCAGGAGTAGCATTCCATCCTGCCGTGGCCGGCCACGCTGTGCTCGGGGGTCCCGGTGATGACGCGGCTTTTGAAGAGCTTGCCGCTTCTTTTTCCCAGCACCCAGACGGCGCCGTCGCGGTAGAAGACGTTGGAGTACTTGCGCCCCTTGGCGGTGAGGATCATCTTCATCCCCTGGCGCATCTGCATGGCGTAGCCCCGCGATTCCCGGATCGCCTCGTCGCTCTCGCCCGCTATCCGCTGGTAGCGCGGGGGCCTCGCCCCGCCGTGACAGTCCTCGCAGGAGACCTCGGTCTGCAGGTACATGTTCTCGTAGCCGTAGCCGTCCCCCATGGTGTCCCGGGAGGTGTGGCAGTCGATGCACTCCATCCCGGCGGCGAAATGGATGTCGGAGGCGATATGGGTGAGGTTGCGCCCCCCCGAAGTCATTACCGGTCCGGGCTGGCCGTTTCTGGTGGGAACCATAGAGTTGTTGCCGTCGTAGAGCCCCTGGTAGCTCAGGGCGATCCGTCCGCTCCTGTTGTGGCAGCGCGCGCAGACCTCGGTCCCCGGGAGCTTCTCCATGGCGTGGCTCGCAGCGTACAGCCCCTTCCCCCGCGCCGAAGCGTCCCCCCCCTGGTAGGTGGCGCGGTCGTTGTAAGGGAAATGGCAGGCGGCGCAGCCGGCGGCGTGGCTTGCACCGTAGACCTCTCCGCTCTCCGTCGCCACGTGGCACTGCGAGCAGAACTTCCGGTACAACTCGCCGGAGATATGATCGAGTTCGGCCACCGGCTTCAGCCGGCGCGCTTTTCCCGCCGCATCATAGTCGTTCCCTCCCCTGCTGCTGTAGAGCCCCCCCGGCCCCTCCCAGGTGAGTTGGATGTTTTTGATCATCCCCGTGGTCGTGTACATGAGGTTTGAGCGCACCCGGTCCAGCTGGTACAGGTGGCAGGAGCCGCAGGTCTTTTCCCAGTGCTCCGGCGCCGCCGGGTTCCGGGGGCCGTACATGGCCAGGTGGGAGGCATGCTTGTTTTTTATCGAAGGGTCGCCGCCGTGGCAGGAGACGCAGTCGGCATGGCTCTTCGACACCTTTTCGATCTTCGGATGACAGAGTACGCACTGGCTGACCTTGCCGGCGCGGGTGCATCCAGGCAGCGCGAGGAGGGCGAGCAGCAAAAGGAACAACGACGCTTTCTTGTGGGTATCTGCTGTTGTCATCCCGCCCATGGCCGTTTTGTGGGTCTTCATCATCGTGGTGTGCCCCGTGCTCGAGCTTGTGCCGGAACCGCTCTCGAAGCAGTAGGTGCCTGGAGGTGGCAGGGGCCGCCCCTCGTCGGCGCATTATAGTAAAATTAGCGGCATTCTCCAAAGTGTTTCATGAGGAACTGAAAAAAAACGGCCGGCGTTGCGGGACGCCGGCCCATTGCATCAAGTTTCGCTACCGGTGATACGATGAGGCTACTTGCCGCTTTTGCTGATGGTTACCGTCTTGGTGAACTCCTTCCAGACGAACGGGTCGCTGTTGGGGGTCCCGAAGGGGAGGTAGGTGAGCTTCACCTCCACGTCCAGATCAAAGGCGGACGGTTTCTCCACCGTCTTGCCGTTCTCCTCGACCTCGGTCAGGGGGAACATGATGTCGAAGCGCTCCTTCACAAGCTTGCCGGGGGGAAGCCCGGTATCCTCGATAAGGCCGCTCTTCTCGTAGGGGCCGCGCCCCATCCGGTCGCCGCGCGCGAGCTGCTGCGGTACCGGCATGTAGATCTTCTCCTGGTTGAACACTTCCTTGCCGTCTTTCGTCTTCGCTATTACCGACAGAACCAGTCGGTTGGGGGTCGGTCAGCCATCCGGTATGGAGTGGCCGGCCTTGTTCACCATCTCGACCTTGACCACCGCCTTGGGCTTCACCTTGGCGCCGTCGCGCCAGTAGTAGCCGAAAGCCTCCGCGTGGAACTCGACAGCCTTGTCGGTCATCGCGGCGTTACGGTACGCCTGGATGTTGTGACCGAGCTTGCTGTTCTTCATGTGGCAGTCCTGGCAGTTCTCCTGCCCCACCTCCGCCTTGTAGACCCAGAGGTAGCTCCCGTAGGAGGTGCAGCACTGGGTCGGCTCGTCAAGCTCCAGGTTGGGTCCCAGGCCGTGGCACTGGCCGCACTGGATGGCCTGGTCCATGATCGGGCTCTGAGCCAGCTTCGGGAACTTGTCGGAGGGGTGATCACCCGCCTTGGAACCGTAGACCACACCCGCCTTCGGGTAGCCGTCCTGCCACTTGTGGGTGATGGCGTTGCGGTTATGGCAGATCAGGCAGTTGATGCTGACGCTTTTCAGCTTCTCCTCGAACTTCTTCGCCGCTTCCTTGTCCTTTTTCTTACGGGCGTCGCTCCAGCCGTACAGGGTGTTCACCAATTCCTGTGCCACAGAATCCTCGGCATCGGCCAGTTGCGGCAGGTGGCACTTGGCGCATCCCATCAGGTGCTCGACCTTGACGTCCTTTCTGCTCTTCACCCCCGAGTACGGCTCTTCCATGAGTCCGTTCTCGATGGTGGTCATGATGGTCATCGCCGTGCGGCCGGTGCCGAAGATGGACCGGGAATGGATGGAATCCTGGGACTGCTTGTGCTGCTCCTCATGGCACTCGACACAGGAGCTGGAATCGTACATCTTGGCGAGCTCGGCCAGGGTCTTGGCCTTGCCGGACTTGGCGACGATGCTCTCCTTCCAGCCGATACCCGCTTTCTCCGCGTAGGCGGATCCGACCAGGGCGCCCAGTACCAGCGTTGCCGCCAGGACGCCTCTTGCTGTTGCTTTTATCATGTTCATACCTCGTTCAGTGATGAAGCCAAAGGGTAGTCGTGTCCTAGCACCCCTGCATTTCGTCCCCCTCGCACTCGGTAAGGGTCATCTTGGAGTCGACGGCGATCTTTGCCGCCTTGGACTTGCTGAACTTCAAGGTCACCTCGTTCCCCTGGACCGAGACTACCTTGGGGGATCCCCCTGCAGCGGTCACGTTGGCGCCTTTCTTGGCCCAGGCGGGAACCGCCCCCTCGACCGTCACGGTCACCTTTTCACCCTCCACCTTGGTCACCTTCCCGGAGACCGGGCCTGCCGCGAAGGCCGAAACTGCGAGCGCGGCCGTCAGGATGGCCGCCGCAAGCAATGCGATGATCTTTTTCATGGTTTTCCTCCTCTTCGTTGTAGGTCGTGCCAGCCCCCCCTCCCCGGCTACAGGGAAAGAGGGCTGGCACCGCCGGTGCTGTTGCTAGAAGATAAGCTGCAGCTGCGTGATGTAGGTCATGAAGTCTTCGGTGGTTTCAGTCCCCCCGGCCTTGTTGAAGCCGGTCGAGTTTGCCTCGAAGGTAAGCTTCAGGTTCTGGCCGCGCAGGTAGTAGTTGAACCCGCCGCCGTACCAGTCGATCCTCTGGTCGAATACCCCGTTCAACTCGGCAAAGCGCCACCTCTCGTACCTGACGAAGAGCTGCAACGGCAGGTTCGGGAGCATGTAACCACCCTTCACGTAATAGCCGTTCTTCTGGCCGTTGATGCCTGAGGTCAGGGGGTCCGCCCCGGGTCCGCCCAGGTACGCGTCTTCCAGGTCGATCTTTTCGTAGGCCGCCGATGCGGTGACGGTGCCTATCCCTTCGAGCGGGTACTCGACGAAGCCATCGACCGTCCACGCCTTGTAATCCTTCTTGTCGGTCCGCGTCAGCGTGTCGCCGTAGGCTACCTCCGGCTCGAACTGGTAGGCGGCGCCGATGGTGGCCACCTTTTTCTTGCCCAGATAGGTCCCCTTGTAGCCGTAGTCGTTCTCGGGGTCGAGGAGAGTGACGTGGGCGCGAGCGGAGTAGCGGAAGTTAGAGGCCGGCGCGGTCTCGCCGGAAACGGCCTTGCGCCCTTCCATGGCATCGACGCGGTACTGGAACATGTCGTCGAAGAGGTTGCCCCAGACCGCCACCCCGGTGTCGCGGGTGGTGGTGTAGGGGGCGCGGATGAAGAGCGAGCGGTCCAGGGTGAGCGGCATCTCGCACGCCTCCAGGTTCTCGCGGGAGAGGTTGTACTTGAATTTACCGACGTTGATGCGGAAGGCGTCGTTGACCTTGAAGCGCATCACCGCGTCTAAGAGCTGGAACTCCGAGCCCTGGTTGGTGTCGGCGACATCGAACGGGGTGATGTTGGCGTCGGAGATGTACTCGGTCTGGACGTAGAGGGACATGTTGTCGCCGTATTTACCCATGAGCGCCAGGCGGTTTCTGCGGAAGTTGAAGTTCATGGTGCTGTCGCTGTTGTTCTCACCGGAGCCGGTGTCGCGCAGCGTCATCTGGAACTGCCCCTTGTAGTCGAGCTGCAAGGCGCCTTCGTCGTTGGGGCCGAAGGTCATTTTGGGGCCGGCGAAAGCGGTTCCGGCCATTAGTGCAATCCCTAAACCCAGTAAGGGAATGGTCGCTATCTTGGACGTCTTGGTCATAGATTCACTCCTTTTTTGTTGTAGGTCCGCCCCCGGCAGGGGCCGGGCACCCGGACTAGCAGCCGCCACCGCCGCCGGAGGTGGAGCCGCCGGTCGTACCGCTCACGCTGCTGCGATAGGCCCTGTCCGCGCTCTCGATTTGGTTGCCGTCCGCGAAGCTCGGCTCGACGGGGTACATACGCGCCCCGTAGTCGACTATCGGGCGCTGGGTGAGATTGGTGGCGCTGATGGTGCGCTGTACGTTGAAGATCAGGTTGTCCATAAGCGCCGTGGTATCCCAGATTGAACCTACTTTAAGCTTGCCGCCCGCGTTCACCGTGGCGCCGGTAGTATCCACCGCAGTGCGGTTGCTGGGAGCCAAGAGGTTCCACTGGCCCAGAGAGCCGTCGTACCACTTCACGTCGACATTGGAGTTGTTGTAGTAGGCAATGCCGTCCAGGGCGAAGTAGCCGACCGAGGCGTAGTTGCCGGCCCGGCAGAAGACGATGAAGGTTTTGGTGGCGTCGCGGGTTGCCGCGCTTAATGCGGTAGTGCCGTCGGTACCGAACGCTGCGGCCAGGTCGGATTTTATCGTCGCGGCGTCCTTGAAAGTGAGGCTGCCTGCCGGTGAGGTCATCGCGGTCGCTACGTAGGAGTACGAACCTTTGATGGCGCCGTCGAAGGGGGTGTATTTGGTGGTCTCGAAGAGGTCGGTGGTGGAGGAAACGTTGGTCGCGCCGCGCACCGTATCCACCAGCGTCACCTTATCGGTGTTGCCGGCAACGATGGCTTTTACGTAGGTGATCATTTCAGAGAGGGAAACCCTCATGTCGGTGTTCACCCTGGTGGCCCCGTTCTGGGCTACGCCGTAGGTCGACCGGGCGACGGTCGGCACGGCGGTGGTCAAGGCGTTGCTTGCCGCCCACGCGGCGTTGCCTCCCTGCAGGACTTTAAGCCGCTCTTTCGGGAAGCCCCAATAACGGAAGGTCGTATAGGCACGGGTCACGTTGACGAAGCCTGCCGCATTGTTGGTCAGGACGATGGTGGTATTGCCGTCGATGCCGGCGTTCTGGACGATGCTGTCGATGGCCGAGCCGGTGCAGACCATGCTCCCCACGACGGTCATCGGTCCCTCTGCGCGGG
Source organism: Citrifermentans bemidjiense Bem (assembly GCF_000020725.1). NCBI lineage: Bacteria > Pseudomonadati > Thermodesulfobacteriota > Desulfuromonadia > Geobacterales > Geobacteraceae > Citrifermentans > Citrifermentans bemidjiense. The sequence goes on from NC_011146.1 coordinate 4,577,278, forward strand.
TGTTGTCCATGAAAGCCGCAGACCCGGCCGAGATCAGCTGAGCCCCGGGTATATGCCCGACGGTGTTGTACTTGTTGGTCCCGTCACTCTCGTTGTTGGAAACGTCGAGAATAACGACCCGGTCGTAGCCGCCTTGCTTGTTGACCAAGCCGGCATCCATCCAGCCTTTGAGATCGCCGGTTGTGATTAAAGCAGTCGCAGTTTTCGTGGTGACAATCGATTGCGACGGAGTGGTGTAACTGTCAGTACCGCAGCCCCAGATGGTAAGGGCTGCCATGGCGATTCCCAACAGGGCCGCCAGCATTCCCTTGCTCTTTCTCATCATCTTTTCCGACATACAACCTCCTTTGGATTAGGTGACCATTCATGTAATTAACTCCTGAACCTTTCCCTCCTTTCACAGCATTTGTTCAAACAAATTATTTATTACAAGTTAAAAGCATTTCGCGCACTGTCAAGCGCGCCTGCCTACAACTCATTATTGATGTCCAATGTTTGTATAATGGGTGTGGAAAGACTGTCACAGGGGAAACACCGAGAGAGATGTTGCATGTGGCTATAACTGCAGTGGAATTGCAAGTACAGCATTTCATAACACTCCTGAGATATGACTGTGTATCTCATTCGGGAATATGGCAATTTCCTAAAGTGAAAGATTGTCATAGCCCTATGCGCATATCGCATACATTATGTTTTGCTCACTTTTTACTGTTGCAATGGGGCTTTTGGCAAAGGCGGACCTCCCGAAAGAAACCCGCACAAATCGTGTTGCAATGCTATAGGATTAGTTGCAATATACCCAAACGAAACAAACTCATAAGGCCATGACGCTTTGGCATACTCTCTCAGGAGGGAGAGCACCTGATGGATCTGGTAAACCTTAAGACTCTTATTGAGTCGGCCGAATGCGGCAGTTTTTCCAAAGCTGCAGAGAGGCTATTCGTGACGCAGTCCGCGGTTTCCCGGCGCATAAAGATACTCGAAGATCACTACGGCCACCTGCTTCTTGATCGTTCCGGCCCAGTACTGACTCCGACCACGGCCGGGGAGCTGCTGATTGAGAAAGCGCGCCAGTTCTTGAGGTTGGAACAGGACTTCGTGCAAGAACTCCAGGCTTTGAGACAGAAAAAGAAGATCTCCTTCTGCTGCACGACCCCCTTCGGCGTCTCCTATCTCCCCGACATCTTTACCAGTTTCATGGCCACAAAGGCACAGGACACCGAACTCGAGTTCGTCTTCGAGATGCCGGAGGCGGCGCTCAAGGGGCTCAGGGAAAAACTCTTCGACCTGGTGCTCATCGAGTACTGCGAAGACCTGAACCTGCAGGAGTTCGACTCCTACCCCCTCCCCGACGACGAGATGGTCTTCGTCAGCGCCCCGGGCTACGGCATCGATGCGCCGCTGGTGGAGGTTGACACCCTGCTTTCGCAGCGCCTTTACTGCAAGAAAAGCGGCTGCTGCGCGCGGCGCTTCCTGGAAAAGAGCATGCAAACCCTGGGAAGAGACGCGGCGGAATTCAGCAATACGGTGTTTTTCGACGATATCCCCTTCATCATCAGGGCCGTCATGGCCGGCAACGGGATCACATTCATCTCGCGCAGCGTCGTCGCCTCCGCCCTGGAAAGCGGCGAGCTCATCGCGCACCAGGTCCAGGGGTTCGACACCTCCCGCCCACGGCGGCTGGTGCTCAGGCGCGATTGCAGCCCCGACCCGGCACTCCTCGATTTCATCCAGGGGATCTTCCGGCACTTCTCCCTCAACCCTCCCCCCCAGTTCTCCACCGCAGCCTGAACCCGACCTGAACGACCCGTACCAGACGCTCCCTTCCCCTTTCGCAGCGCTCCCAGTCCGCCGCCGCACCCTTCCATTAAAATAAATTAGTGATACCCTATTAAACTTCATTATTAACCGGGGCCCGGCTTACCCATGATGGGGCGAAGGCGGGTGCACCCATCTCTGACAAGGGGGAACGAGCAATGAGCGGAAACAGGAAAACCATGGACGGCAACACCGCGGCGGCGCATGTCGCCTACGCGCTCAGCGAGACGGCTGCCATCTACCCGATCACCCCCTCCTCCACCATGGGGGAGGTCGCGGATGAATGGGCGGCAGAGGGGCGCAGGAACGTCTTCGGGCAGGTGCTGAACATCAAGGAGCTGCAGTCTGAGGCGGGAGCGGCAGGGTCGGTGCATGGCTCGCTGGTGGCGGGCGCCCTCACCACCACCTTCACCGCATCGCAGGGGCTTTTGCTCATGCTCCCCAACATGTACAAGATCGCCGGCGAGCAGCTCCCCGGCGTGTTCCACGTCTCGGCACGCGCCGTCGCAACCCACGCGCTCTCCATCTTCGGCGATCACCAGGACGTGATGGCGGCCCGCCCCACCGGCTTCGCCCTGCTCTGTTCCTCCTCGGTGCAGGAGGTGATGGACTTGGCCCTGGTCGCGCATCTGGCCGCGCTGGAGGGGAGCATACCCTTCCTGCACTTCTTCGACGGCTTCCGGACCTCCCACGAGGTGCAAAAGATCGAGGTGATCGAGTACGAGGAGATGGCGCGCCTTTTGAACCGCGAAAAGCTGGCGGCCTTCCGCGCCAAGGCGATGAACCCGGAGCACCCGGAACTGCGGGGCACAGCCCAGAATCCGGACATCTACTTCCAGGGGAGGGAGCGCGCGAACCCGTTCTACCAGGCGCTCGCCGCCGTGGTGACCCAGACCATGGACAAGGTGGGGCGGCTGACCGGCCGGCACTACCGCCTCTTCGACTACATCGGGCACGCCGAGGCGAACCGGGTCATCGTCACCATGGGGTCCTCCTGCGAAACGGCCGAAGAGGTGGTGCGCTACCTAAACGGCGCCGGCGAGAAGGTGGGGCTCGTCAAGGTAAGGCTCTACCGCCCCTTCGACGCGGAGGCGCTCCTCTCGGCGATACCGGCGTCCGCCTGCAAGATCACGGTGCTCGACCGCACCAAAGAGCCCGGCTCTTTGGGCGAGCCGCTCTACCAGGACGTCTGCACCGCCTTCATGGAGCGAGGCGGCACGGTCCCAGAGCTCTACGCAGGGCGCTACGGCCTGGGCTCCAAGGAGTTCCGCCCGGTGCACGTGAAGAGCATCTTCGACAACATGAACGGCTCCCCGGGCAAGCGCCACTTCACGGTGGGGATCACCGACGACGTGAGCAACAGCTCGCTCCCGGTTGAGGGGACCCTCTCAACCACGCCGGAGGGGACCATCCAGTGCCGCTTCTGGGGGATGGGTGCGGACGGGACCGTCGGGGCCAACAAGGCCGCCATCAAGATCATCGGCGACAACACTGAACTCTACGTCCAGGCCTATTTCTCCTACGACTCCAAGAAGTCCGGAGGGATCACCGTTTCCCACCTGCGCTTCGGCGAAAGCCCGATCCAGTCCACCTACCTCGTGGACGCGGCCGACTTCATCTCCTGCCAAAAGGCCCCCTACGTGCAGATCTACGACCTTCTGGAAGGGATCAAGGAGGGGGGGATTTTCCTTTTGAACTCCCCCTGGAACACGGTGGAGGAAATGGAGCAGCACCTGCCGGCCGGCATGCGGCGCGACCTGGCCCGGAAAAAGGTGCGCCTCTACAACGTGGACGCGATCCGGATCGCCTCCGCCGCCGGGCTCGGCGGCCGCATCAACATGATCATGCAGACCGCCTTCTTCAAGCTCTCCGGGGTGCTCCCCTTCGAGCGGGCCGTGGAACTCCTCAAGGATTCCATCCGCAAGGAGTACGGCAGGAAGGGGGATCAGGTGGTCGAGATGAACCTGGGCGCGGTCGACCTCGCGGTGCAAAGCCTGGTGCAGATCGAGTACCCGGAGTCGTGGCGCGACGCCGACGATGAGCGCGGGCTGGACTTCCGCCTCGCGCAGCAGATGCCCGACTACATGCGCGAGATGGTGTTCCCCATCCTGCGCCAGAAGGGGGACGACCTCCCGGTCTCCGCCTTCTCCCCCGACGGCGTCTTCCCCTTCTCCACCGCGCGCTTCGAAAAGCGCGGCGTCGCCATCAACGTCCCGGAATGGATCAAGGAGAACTGCATCCAGTGCAACCAATGCTCCTACATCTGCCCGCACGCCACCATCCGCCCTTTCCTCGCCACCGATCAGGAACTCTCCGGCGCCCCGGAGAGCTTCGAGACCATCCCCGCCAACGCCAAGGAGATCAAGGGCCACGGTTTCCGGATCCAGGTCTACACACTGGACTGCATGGGATGCGGCAACTGCGCCGACATCTGCCCGGCCAAGGTCTCCGCCTTGGTGATGAAGCCGATCGACACCCAGTCCGAGGTGCAGGAGGTGAACCGCAAGTTCGCCGAGACGCTCGCCCCCAAGGGGGAGCTGATGAAGCGGAACTCGGTGATCGGGAGCCAGTTCCAGCAGCCGCTTTTGGAATTCTCCGGCGCCTGCTCCGGCTGCGGCGAGACCCCCTACGCCCGCATCGTCACCCAGCTTTTCGGTGAGCGGATGATGGTCGCCAATGCCACCGGCTGCAGCTCCATCTGGGGCGCCTCGGCTCCGGTCTCCCCCTACTGCGCCAACGCGCAAGGGCACGGCCCCGCGTGGAACAACTCACTCTTCGAGGACGCGGCCGAGTTCGGCTTCGGCTACCACATGGCAATCTCGCAGCGGCGCTCGCTCCTGGCCGACCAGGTGCGCCACGCAGTCCAAAGCCTCCCGGAGGGGGAGCTGCATGAGGAGTTATCCGGCTGGCTGCAAGGGATGATGGACCCCGAGCTCTCCCGGCGCCACGGCGACCGGTTGAAGGTGCTCCTTCCGCAAGCGGGGAACAACGAGTTGCTGCAGCAGATCCTATCGTCGGCCGACCTCTTCACCAAGAAATCGATCTGGATCTACGGCGGCGACGGCTGGGCCTACGACATCGGCTTCGGCGGCCTGGACCACGTCATCTCCACCGGCGAGGACGTGAACCTTCTGGTGATGGATACCGAGCTCTACTCAAACACCGGCGGGCAGTGCTCCAAGGCCACCCAGTTGGGCGCCATAGCGCGTTTCGCCGCTGCAGGGAAGCGGACCTCCAAGAAGGATCTCGGGCGCATGGCGATGACCTACGGTTACGTCTACGTCGCCTCCATCGCCATAGGCGCCGACAAGAACCAGACCCTGAAGGCGCTCGCCGAGGCGGAAGCCTACCCCGGGCCTTCGCTGGTGATCGCCTACTCCACCTGCATCAACCAGGGGCTCAGGAAGGGGATGGGGAAATCGATCGAGGAGAGCAAGCTGGCGGTGAAGTGCGGCTACTGGCCGCTGTACCGCTACAACCCGCTTCTGAAGCTGGAAGGGAAGAACCCGTTCGTACTGGAATCGAAAGAGCCCGACGGCTCCCTCGCCGAATTCCTCTCCGGGGAGGTGCGCTACCAGGCACTGGAGAAACAGAACCCCGAGGTCGCGAGCGAATTGCGCCAGCAGATGGAGCAGGAGGCGCTAGAGCGCTTCCGGGTGCTGAAGGAAATGGCTGACTGGCAGCCGACGACAGGCGACGTCCCGGAAGATGGCGGGAGGAGCCACGACCACGTTCCCGCCGCGGCAGGCGCCGCCGAGGAGCCGGCACCGGTCTGCGTCAGTGCCACCAGCGACCCCCGCTACAGCCGTCCCGGCCAGCCCGAGGAAGAGTGCGACGACGGCCGCGCCGGCATCGACAAGAAGATCAAGGAGTGAGGATAGCCAGGTGATCAAGCGGGAGCGGCTTGCCGACTGCGAGTAACTGGCGCGGTCGCGCGGAAAGCCGCTCCCGCAGTAATTTCAGCAAGGAGATCCGATGCAGCTCTTTTTCTCCCGCGCCGCGTTACTGGCGGCGAAGAGCCCCACCGCCGCCAGGCCAATCCAGCCTGCGGCATAAAAGACGGCGGTGAGCCCGAAACGGTCCTGCAGCCATCCCCCCAGAAGCGGTCCAGCCACGAATCCAAGGTTTAGCGACGTGTTGAAGATCCCGACAGCCAGACCCGTCCCGTGACGCTCCCCCTGTTCCAAAAGGAGCGCGGTGCTGGCAGGCTGGGAGAGCACACTGCAAAGCCCGATCCCTCCCCCCAGCATAAGCACCTGGTGGAACCCCTGCGCCACAGGAATCAGGAAGTAGAGCAGCGACACGGAGACCCCTCCCAGGAGCACCAGGGACTTGCGGGGAAGGCGGTCCGAGAGCCGGCCGACCGGACGCAAAAGAGAGGTTATCACCAGGGTACTGGAGGCGAGCACCAAACCGGTCTGGGTGCCGTTGAGACCAAGCCGCGCGTTCAGCAGGATGGGAAGGAACCCCGCCAGAAGCGATATGCCGCATCCCCGGCCGAAGATGAAGACCAAGAGCCCTCTCATGGGGCGGTGGCGCGCCGCCTCAAGGGCGGCCGGCAGCGCCGCGCGGACGGTTTGCTTTCCGGCGGGGATTGCCGTGCCGCAAAGGCGAGGGATGCCCCGCAGCGCCACCGTCAGCGCCAGCAGACACAATAGGGCCAGACAGGAGAATATGCCGTAGAAGCCCCACCGGTCGTGCAGTACCCCGCCCAGAAGCGGCCCCACCCCGATGGCCAGGTAAAAGGAGATGTCGAAGGTCCCCGCAGCTCGCCCCTCCCCTCTGGTGCCGCTCGCGGCCCCGACCAGCGAGAGCATCACCGGTCGGAACATGGCGCAGGCAACCCCCTGAACCAGGCGCAGCAGCGTGATGAGCGCCAGGTCTGAGCTGAAAAGGTAGCCAAGTGAAACCAGCAGGTAGAGGGTAAGGCTCAGCGTAACGGCTGCCCTCGGGCCGAAGCGGTCCACGCAGGCGCCCATCACCGGTCCGAAGAGTATTTTGGAGAGGGAGAAAAGAAGCAGCGGCAGCCCCAGCAGGATCCCGCGCCCGCCCAGGCTGAAGAGGTAGGTGGAGAAGAAGGCGTCCGCTATGCCGAAACCTAGGCTGGTGGAAAAATTTATCAGAAACAGCGACTTGAACAGATTTCCGTTCTTCATGCCGGGTTCCTCATAGCCTCTTGACGGCAGCCTGCCGCGCCTGAGGTGGCGGCAGCGCCCTGGCGCCCCAAGGGTTGGGCGCCCTGCGTATCGCGTAACGCAAGGCGCCCGTTTTTACTGGCCAGCCTTACTTCGCTTCCTTGACGAAGCGTGCCGCGTTGTTGCCGGCGATCCTGCCAAAGACCACGGTGTCCGTGATGGCGTTGCCGCCCAGGCGGTTCCAGCCGTGCACGCCGCCGGTGACTTCACCCGCCGCGTAGAAGCCGGTCATCGGTTTACCGTCCTTGCCGATCACCTGGGCCTCGGTGTTGATCTTCACGCCGCCCATGGTGTGGTGGCGCCCCGGCTTGACCCAGATTGCGTAGTACTTGGGTCCGTTGACCGGCCTGGGGATATCCTGGCGCTGGAACTCAGGGTCCTTCTTGGCGGCGAAGGCCTTGTTGTAGGCGTCCACCGTAGCGGTCAGGGCGTCGACGGGGACCCCCATCTTGGCCGCCAGCGCAGCAACGCTCTCCGCCTCCTGCACCAGGCCGAGGACGATGTAGCCGTCTATCTGGACGTTGCTCTTACGGATATCCTCGCCCAGCACCAGGAACGCCGATTTCTCAGGCTGCGCCAAGATGGCGGCGGAGGCCTTGTCGCGGGTGGTCAGCTCGTTCACGAAGCGCTTGCCGGCATGGTTCACCAAGATGGCTCCGCTTCCGCGCACCGTCTCGGAGATGAGGACCTTGGTCTCGCCTCCCATGGTCGGGTGTATCTGGATCTGCTCCATGTCGATCACCTTGGCGCCGATCTTTTCCGCCAGGGCGACCCCCTCGCCGGTAGCTCCCGGCTGATTCGAGGAAGCTGTCTCCTTGAACTGAGGCTTGTAGAAGCCGACCAGCTCGTTGTTCGCGGCAAAGCCGCCTGCCGTGTCGATCACCGCCTTGGCCTTGATGGTGTAAACCCCGCTGTGCTTGCCCCTGACCTGGACGCCGGTGACGCGCCCCTTGTCGTCGGAGAGTATCTGCACCACCTCGGAGTTGACCCGGACATCGAGGTTGCGCTTGGCTGCATTCTCACGGTACACCTTGATCAGGTGCGGCCCCACTGCCGCCCCGCCCACCGGACGGTGGGTGCGGTCCACTGCGACGCCCCCCGAGCGCACCAGGTCGGTCATGTCCGCGCCCAGAGAAACCAGGAAATCCACTGCGTCGGCAGAGTTATAGGCAAGCACCTTCACCAGTTCGGGATCGTTCTTGTCCTTGCCCCCCTTCATGGTCTCCTTCACCATCTCGGCCGGGTCGTCGTGCATCCCGAGCCTCTCCTGGTACCGGGTCCTCGCGGCGTTGATCCCGCCGGCGGCCAGCATGCTGTTGCCGCCGGTTATGGGCATCTTCTCCAAAAGGATAACCTTGGCCCCTGCGTCATGGGCGCTTATGGAAGCGACGTAACCCGAGCCGCCGGCACCGATCACGACCACGTCGGCCGATTCGGTCCGCACCGATTTCAGGTCCTTTTTCTCCCGGGTTGTTTCCTGCACCCATTTCTTGTCGCTCGACTCCTTCTCGCTCCCCATGGCGGGGATCTTCATGGCGAAGCTGTGGCAGTAGTTGCAGTATGCCTTGGAGGCTACATGCCCCTTATGGCAGACGGTGCAGTTGGTATCCCCCAGGTGCGAGGCGTGCGGGTTGATGTGCTCCTTGGTCTTGGCCGCCAGATCCTTGAAGCCGCCATGGCAACCCTTGCAGTTCTTGTTCAGGGCGGTTTCGTTGTCGTCGACCGCAAGAGATTTCCCGTGGCAATCGGCGCAGGCTATTTGGTTATTCTTATGCATGCCGGCCAGAAAGGCGCCCTTCGACCCCTCCGCGCCCCAGGCTACCGAGGCCGCGATCGTGAGGGCTGCCGAGAGAAGCAGTGCGTTTGCCATATTTTTGAGTTTCATTTTTCTCTCCTGTAATTTCTCGGTTCTCGTCATCGGGAGCACGCCCTAGAAGAGGAGCTGCACCTGGGCGCGCGCCACCAGGTCGTCGGACTTGTTCTTGTAGGTGTGGCGGTTGCCCACGTCGCCCTGGATCTTCAGGTTGTTGCCGTACAGGAAGTAGTTGACCCCTCCTTGGATCTCGGAAACGGCGTCGTTGGCAAGCTGGCGGTTCGGATCCATCCAGGCGTAACGGAGCGCAAGCTCCAGGCGCTTCGGAATCACGAAGTAGCCGGCCTGCACGTAGGCCCCCTTCGCGATAAGATCCTTGCCCGAGGCCTCGCCCTGGGCTTTGCCCCAGAAGTACTCACCCTGCATGGAGGCGCCCAGCCACTTGCAGGCGAAGTCCGCTTCCCAGGAATCCACCGAGATGTTCTCGGCGGCGGCAGTCCCGAAATACTTCCCTTTCACCGCCGTGCCGAGCCAGCCGTTGCTGTCGGTCACGAAGTTGGAATTGTTGTTGTCGATGGCGGAGGTCGCCGTGGAACCGGTTCCGGAGACCGTCTTTTTCAATGTGCTCAGGTAGTAGCTGCTTCCCAGGGAAACCAGGGGTTTCGCGGAGTGCTCCAGGTCGCCCTCGCCGTACTTCATGTCGCCCAGGGGATTGAAGGCCAGCCTGAAGTTGTAGGCGTTGTCGTTGGTCTTGTTCTTGGTGTTCTGGCCGGCGCCCCCGAACAGCCCCGCATCGTACTTCACCACCCCCTGCCAGAGATCGCCGTGCAGGTTGATGCCGGTATCGTACCCCTGCATGAAGGCATTCCTCACGAAGGAGCCGTCGACGAACTGCTGCGCCGTGTTGGAGGTGATCCACTGCCTGGAATACTGGATCTTCTCCTGCCCCAGCATGACCTGCAGTTCGTCGGCGACGCGGTACTTCAGGTTCACTTCTTCCATGGCCTTGGTGTTGTCCTTTACCACGTTGGCCCAGTTGTAAGTCGCCTTGTAGGTGAGGTCCTTGGTAAAGGCGTAGCCGCTCAGGAGGGTCTTGACACGCCGCAGGTTGAACTGGCTCACGTCCTGCTTGCTGGCCGCTTCGTAGTTATCGAGTTCGTATTGCGCCTGGATCTGTCCGCCCAGTTGCACCTGGAACTTCTGGTCCGGCGAAGTGAAAACGAAACCCTTGCCCAGCTTGTAGTCTAAAGGCTTCGCTTTCGACGCTTCCTTGTACTCCGCCTCGGTAATGACACCTTTCTCCTTCAGGATGTCCTCAAGGCTTTTCGCCTGGACGTCGTGCCCAACCGCCATCACCGCCAGAAAACCTGCCATTGCCACTACCGTATGCTGTCTCATGATCCTCTCCTTCGGATTTTAGGGCGCAGGCCCTGTGATTGCTTTTGATCTTAATTAGAGCAGGATCGATACCAAAGCAGGGCAAATGAGATAACAACTCGTAATTGCATGAGAATTTGACAAAACAAGGGAGGATGCTGCAGACAACCGCTATAGTCCCAGACTATTGGGGTTTTGCGGCGGGGGCGGGGAAAGGTTGTATTTACGGGAACTTACGATGGGTATTGCCGGAGTCTATAGCTATAGACTCCGGCAATAGGGGTTCAGCCGCGGGCGAGTTTCAGGCGCTTCCAGAGGGAGGGTTGGGAGATGCCCAGCAGTCGTGCCGCCAGTGTCTGATTGCCGCCGGAGCGGTTCATGGCCTCATCGAGGAGGTAGTTCGCGGCGTTGGCGAAGGTCGGGAGAGGCTCGAAGCCCGCAAACGGGTTCTGGTCTGGCACCCGCTCCGCAACTCCTCCGCCGGCGGCGCTGATCGCCTTTACAAAGGAGTCCATGGAGAGCATGCGCTCCTTGTGCGTGCTGACCGCGTCAAACACCATCGCCTTGAATTCCCTGACGTTTCCCGGGAAGCTGTAGGTGGAAAGGAGCTGCACCAGCCCCGGGGGCGGAGTCGGCTTCTTCTTGTCCAGCATCTGCGCTGCTTGCTCCAAGAACAGGTCGAGCAGGTACGGGATGTCCCCCTTTCGGCTGCGCAGCGGCGGTACCTCGACGTGGTGGGTGCGCAGCCGGTAGAACAGGTCGCGCCGGAAGCCCCCTTGGGCGACCTTGGACTCCAGGTTCTGGTGGGTCGCCACCACGATGCGCGCCTTGAGGCGCCGGGGCTGGTCGCTCCCCAGAGGGAAATACTCCCCCTCCTGGAGCAGCCGCAAGAGTTTCACCTGCGAGGCGATGCTCAGATCCCCTATCTCGTCGAGGAAGAGGGTTCCGTTCACGGCCGCCTCTATCATGCCGCGGCGGACCCCTTCCGCGCCGGTGAAGGCGCCGCGCACATGCCCGAAGAGGGTGTCCGCAAATACGGTGTCGTCGAGTCCCGCCACGTTAACCGCCACCAGATCCCCCCGGCAGCCGCTCAACCGGTGGGTGGCCTGGGCCAGGAGCTCCTTGCCGCAGCCGCTCTCGCCGGTGATCAAGAGCGGGAGCGGACTCACGGCCACCGCCTCGATGTAGGCGAAGATGGCCTGCATGGCGCGGTCGGCCGTGCAGATGGCGCGAAAGGCCTCCGGATGCTGCAGCTCGCAGGAGACGAAGCGCCGGGTCATCTCCTTGTTGTCGCGTTGCAGTTCCAGGTGCTTGATGGCACGCTGGACGCCGCAGACGATCCGCTCCTCGTCGTCCGTCTTCACGTAGTAATCGTAGGCGCCGAGCTTCATGCAGTTCACCACCTTCCCCACCTGGTTCAGGCCGCTGACCACAATCACCGCCACCGCTGGAAAGCGCTCAGCGATCTGGACCAGCAGCTCCTCCCCGGAGAGATGCGGCATGGTCAGGTCGAGGAGAACCAGGCCAATCTCCCCCTGCGCTATGATCTCCAGCACCTTCCGGCTGTCGCTGCAGGACTCCACGTTGGTGATTCCGGAGCTGCTCTCCAATGCCAGCGAGAGCGAGCGCAGCCAGGCCGGTTCGTCATCCACCAGCAGCACCCGGAAGGAGGGGTAGAACTCACTGTCCATTTTTGCTCCCTGCCACGGCAGCCGGCAGGGAAAGGGTGACCGTAGTCCCCTCGCCGAGCCTCGAATCGAAGGCGATTTCGCCGCCGTGGTCCTTGATTATGTTGGCGGAGATGGAGAGCCCCAGCCCGGTCCCCCCGCTCTCGCGCTTGGTGGTGAAGAAAGGGTCGGTGAGGTGCTTCAGGTGCTCCGGCGAGATCCCGCTCCCCTGGTCGCGGACCGTGAGCATCACCCTGCCGCTCCCCGCGTCGTACCTGGTCTGAAGGGCGATGGCGCGGCTGGGGTCGGGAAGGGCCTGCCCCGCGTTCATGACCAGGTTCACCACCACCTGCTCCAGCCTCTGTTCGTTGCCTAACACGGCAGGCAACGCTTCGGCATAAAGGACACTGAAATCGTTGGTGAACTTGCGGGTGGCGACGTCCACCAGGCGTACCGCCGTCTGCACCACCTGGTTGAAATCCAGCAGCTCCTTTCGGGCTTCGTCGTCCTTGCGGGCGAAGTTCTTCAGATCCTCGACGGTCTTCTTGATCCGCTCGGCGCCATCCTGCATCTCGTCCAGCATCAGCGGCACTTCTTGCCGCACCCTCTGGTACCTGATCCCCCCCAGGGTCAGCTCCCCCTCTTCCTCCTGGTAACGGTCGAAGATCAGCTCGGCATCGCGGAAAATCTTCTTCAGAGTGGGCATGTTCATCAGGATGATTCCGGTCGGGTTGTTGATCTCGTGAGCCACCCCGGAGACCAGTATGCCCAGCGCAGCCATCTTGTCCGCCTGCACCAGCTGCTGCTGGTTTCTCTGCAGTTCGGCCAAGGCGCTGGAGAGCGACTCGGTGCGCTGCGCCACCTGCCGACGCAGCGAGTAGGACCAGAGCACCGTTCCCATGAGGACCAGGGAAAGGGGGACCACGACCAGCGCCGCGTACTTGGCCACGTCGAGCCAGGAGGTCCGCTGCGGCTCCAGGACCCCGATCCACCTGTCGTAGATCTCGTTGAACTCGCCTGTTTTCTTGAGAATCGAGAGCCCTTCGTTCATCTGGGCCACCAACTCCGCATTGCCCTTTTTCACCGCGTAGCAGTAGTACCGCTGCGGCGCCACGTTGGTCGCCACCGGCACCAGGTTCGAAAGCTTCTCTTCGCGGATGATATACATGGCGGGGAGCAGGGCCACTACCGCGTAGTCGCAGCGTCCCGCCGCCAACTGCTGCAGCGTGTCCCGCGGGCTGCCGGTCAGCACCAGGTCCGCATCATAATGCTTTTCCAGCAAGTAGCTGTGCATGCCGCCGCCGCTATGCACCAGCACCTTTTTCCCCTTGAGCTCTTCCAGGCTTTTCACCGCCGGCGTCCCTTTTCGGGCAAAGATGGCCTGAACTATGATGGAGTGGGGAGTGGAGAAATCGTATTCCCGGGCCCTGGCATCCGAGTACGAGAGCCCTTCCAGAATGTCGACCTCGCCGCTGTCGAGCTCCTTGAGAATCTTGCCGAAATCGTCAAGCCGGATCTCGATCTGCATCCCCATTACCCTGGCGATGGCCCGGGTCAGGTCCACGATGAAGCCGCGAGGTTCGCCGTTATGATCCAGGAACTGGTAGGGAGGGTAGTTGCTGTTGCCCCCCACCACGATGACCCTCAGGTCGCGGCCGGGTGCCGGCCCGGCGTGCGCCGACGAGACAATGAGGGTGAGAGCGGCCAGCAGCAAAAGGGCTTTGATGGACATGGCAAGCGGCTCCAGAGACGCAGCAGGTGACATCTGTTGCCAAGCGGGAAGCAGCACAAGAATATCGGGGAAAGTTGCGCCACTTATAGCACCTGCGGCAACTTCGCGTCAAAGCTTTTCCCCCAGCATCAACTGTCTGCACCCTCTACGGTCGCTCCGGCCTTACCGGAAAGGAGATCATAAAAAGCACATGCTATATTAAAATGAATTCATATTGTTATAATGTTCCCTGGCCCGGCCCCAGATAGCCGGGTAATCCCCAGAAAAGAGGTGCTATATGGGAACTTCTGCAGGCGTTGGCTTCAGCCTTCACAAAAACCCGGCTGACGCGGGCAAGGAAGCGGCTCTCCAGGCGATGGAGCGGGGCGGGATGGCCAAACCGGATTTCGTCTTCGTCTTCGCCACGGTGGGATACGACCAGGAGTTGCTGATTCGCTCGGTGCGCGACACCACCGCCGGCGCCCCCTTGAGCGGCTGCTCAGGGGAGGGGGTGATCACGGCGGGCGCCGCCGCCGAGACCAACTTCGGGGTCTGCGTGCTGGCCATAGCCTCGGATGAGGTCAGCTTCGCCAACGCCTACGTGCAGGGGCTCGATGCCGGATACGCCCGGGCCGGCGAGTTGCTGGCCGAGCAGGTCCGCCCGCTGCTCCATGCCGACGCCGTCGCCTGCTTTCTCTTTGCCGACGGCCTTCTCTTCGACTTCGATCCCTTCCGGGACGCCTTCGAAAGGACCCTCGGGCACGGGAGGCCGCTCCCCCTGTTCGGAGGGCTTGCCGCCAACAACCTCTCTACCCGGAAGACCTACCAGTACCATGACGACCAGGTAATTTCCGAAGGGATCTGCTGCGTCGTCATGTCCGGCAATGCCAGGCTCGCCTGGGGGGTCAACCACGGCTGCGTGCCGGTGGGAACCCGGCGCACCATCACCCGCTGCCACGGCAACATCATCTACGAGATCGACGGCATCCCTGCACTGGAGGCCTTGAAGGAGTACATCGAAGACGGCTCCGGCAGCGACTGGAACAAGGTCACCCTCAACCTCTGCCTCGGCTTCAAGACCCCGGAGCACCTGAGGAAGGAATACGGCGAGTACATCATCCGCTACATGATGGACAAAAACGACCAGGAGGGGTGGGTAAGCATCCAGTCGGATGTGACCCAGGGAAGCGCTCTTTGGATCATGAGGCGGGACAAGGAGCTGATGCGGGAAGGGCTGCAGGCCATCTCGCAGCATATCAGGGAGCAGTTGGGAGAGAACCGGCCCAAGCTGGTGATGCAGTTCGAATGCATGGGGCGCGGGCGCGTGGTCTACCGCGAGCAGGAGAAGATCGAGCTGCTCAAGTCCCTGCAGGACGACCTGGGGGCGGAACTACCCTGGATCGGATTCTACTCATACGCCGAGATCGGACCGGTCTCCGGCTACAACTGCATCCACAATTTCACGTCCGTGCTGTTGGCCGTGTACTAGAGTGCCACGGGGTAACATGAAAAACGGGAGTCCCACCGACAAACAGGCCCTGGAGCAGCAGTTGACTGCCCTGCGCAGGGAAAACGAGGAGCTGGCCCAACAGGTCAAACGGCTGATCAGGGCCGAAGGGAAGCTCTACGAGTACCAGCAGGTGCTCGACCTCCAGTTGAACGAGTACAAAGGGCTTTACGACCTGAGCAGGAGGCTGAGCGGGAGCTTCTACATCCAGGGCCTGTTCCGCGAGACCGTGCAGTACGTGGTCCAGCAGCTGGAGTACGAACGGGCTATCCTGCTCCGCCGCGAAGAAACGGTTACCTACCGCGTCTTGGCCCTTGACGGCTACTACGATCCAAGCGAAAAAGAACAGGCCGCCGCCATTACCATGAAGTACGGCGCCCCCTGCCTCTCCCCCCTTCTAGCAGGCAGGGAGCATGTCACCTGCACCGCAACCTCGACGGAACCCGGAAACGGATGCCGACGGCGCCTACTGATGGACGAGTTCCTGGTATACCCCCTAGGCCACGACGAGGTCCCCCACGCCCTGCTGGTGGTCGGCAACACCGCGACCAATGCACCCTTTCACCGGCGGGTGCAGGAAAGCGACCAGGCGCTCCTCAGCATGGGAAACCTGGTCGGTCTCGTATCATCCATTCTGGATACCCACATATTTTTCGAACGAATGATGGAGGCCCGCGAGCAGGAACGGGTCGCCGAGGCGAAGTACCGCAGCCTTTTCGAGAACGCGGCGGAGGGGATCTTCCGCAGGACCCCCGAGGGGAGGTACCTCGACGCGAACCCCGCCCTCGCGCACATGCTTGGCTATGCCTCTCCCGCGGAGCTGGTCGCCTCCATCACCGACATCGGTACCGAGGTCTACGTGGACCCCGCCTCCTATGCGGAGATGCAGAGGGTGCTGGCGGTCCACGGCAGGGCCGAAAGTTTCGAGACGCAGATCTACCGCAAGGACGGCAGTGTGATCTGGGTATCCCTGAGCCTGCGCGCAGTGCGGGACAGCGAGGGGAAGGTGCTCTTTTACGAGGGGATGTCCGAGGAGATCACCAAGCGTAAGATTGCCGAGGCCGCGCTGCGCGAGAGCGAGCAGAAGTACCGCCAGTTGAGCGAGGCGCTGGAGCGGCGCGTGAAGCAGGCGGTCGACGAACTGCGCCAGAAGGACAAGATGCTGATCCTGCAGGGGCGGCAGGCGGTGATGGGGGAGATGCTGAGCAACATCGCCCACCAGTGGCGCCAGCCCCTGAACATGCTGGCCTTGCTGGTCCAGGACGTCCAGTTGACCCACAGGCAAACCGGGCTCAGCGAAGAGTTCATATGTGAGAACGTCAGAAGGAGCATGGAGATCATCCAGCAGATGTCCCAAACCATAGACGATTTCAGGTATTTCTACCGCCCGGACCGGGAAAAACTTGAGTTCACGGTGAGCGAGCCTTTGGATAAGGCGCTGGCCCTGTTGAATGGGAGCTTAAGGATACACAGTATAGAGATCCAGGTCCTTAAAACCGGCGAACCTTCAATCAAGGGATATCTCGGAGAGTTCGTCCAGGTCCTGCTCAACATCCTGATCAACGCTCGCGACGCGCTCATCGCCAGCCGCGCCGCTTCGCCGCTCATCACCGTCAGGCTCTACGAGGAAGGCGGGGAAACGGTGGTCAGGATCGCTGACAACGCCGGCGGCATCCCCGAGGAGATCAAGGAGAAGATCTTCGAACCCTACTTCACCACCAAAGGGCCCGAGCAGGGAACCGGCATCGGGCTTTTCATGTGCAAGACCATCATCGAGAAGAGCATGAACGGCAGGCTCTGCGCCAGTAACAGCGGCGAGGGAGCCGAGTTCGTCATCACCGTCCCCAAAACTCCCTGATATCGCTCAATATGGCATCCGAGACCAGCTCCTTTGCCCCTGACTCGAACCAATCCCCAGGCATGGCGGAACTGTACTCCTCTTGCAAGAAACGGTCGTCCATCAGGACGATCAGACCGCGGTCCGTTTCCGAGCGGATCACCCGCCCCGCCGCCTGGATCGCCTTGGCCATGGCCGGAATGGTGTAGGCGTACTGGTACCCGTTGCCGTAATGGCGCTGGTAGTACCCCCTCATCTCCTCCCGCTCCAGGTCGAAGTTGGGAAGGGGGGGACCGACCACGAAGGCGCCGATCACCATGTCCCCCGCGTAATCCACCCCCTCCGAAAGGGAACCTCCCTGGACGGCGAAGACAAGCGTCGGGGCGTTCCCCGCGCGCAGCCGCTCAAGGATCTCGGCCACCCTCGCCCCGCTCATCTTCCTCTCCTGGAGCAGCACCTCGAACCCTTCCGGCGCCCGAAAGAGCTCCGCCACCCGCTCAAGGAAAACGAAACTCGGGAAAAATGCCAGGTAGTTGCCGCCTTTCAGCGCCACCACCCGGGCCAGCGCGTCGGCGATCCTGCCGTAATTGCGTTCGCGCCGGGAGTACCTGGTCGAGATCTGCGGGATGATCATCAGCTTGCGCTGGCTGCTGGGAAAGGGGCTCTGGAATTCGGCGCAGCGCACCTTTTCGGGATCGAGCCCGGAAAGCTTCGCGTAGTACTCGAACGGCTTCAGGGTTGCGGAGAAAGCCACCACCTGCTGGTACTCCCCGTACCGGTCCGCAATGAGGGCGGAGGCGTCGCAGCAGGTGATCTTGATGCTCCCCCCTCCGGAATGCGGCTCATAGGAGGTGAAAAACTCCTGCCGCTTCGAGGCGGTGGCGAACTCCAGGATCTCGGCAAACTCCCCCCAGTAATGGCACAGCCTCAAGACCGGGTCCTTCTGCCTGATCTCCACCTCAGCCTCCAGGTAGCGCGACAGCAAGGCGCGCAGCCTTCCGTCCAGCTCAAGGAATGGGGCCAGGGGGGGCTCTATCTTCACCGGGCGCATCCCTTTTCCGCTACCGCTGCAGGACGCCACCGCCGCCAGGCATTCCTCCAGAAGTTCCAGCGCGTCGCGCCGGAACGGGTTGGGAAGCTCCGCCAGCTCGCCCCGCATCCCCACCAAAAGCACGCTGGAAAGCCTGGGGGAGTAGTAATCCATGGCGCGGGAGGGGAGGTTATGCGCCTCGTCTATCACCAGGTTCGGCTTCCCGCTCTGCTCCACGGCGAGTGCCGCGGCCCGCCCCAGAGCGGACCTGGGGGCGAAGACGTAGTTGTAGTCGCAGATGACGACGTCGGCCAGCGGCACCGCTTCGATCTGCAGCTCGAAGGGGCAAAGCTGGTACTTCTCCCCGAACTCCCTGAAGGTCCGCGCCTTCAGCTTCCTTTTCCTGGCCATCAGCTCGACTACGCCCAGCCGGGCTAGCTTGCCGTAGTAATCGCGCGCATATTCGCAGTACTCCGGCGTGCAGACAGGTTCGTTCATGAAACAGATCCTGCTCTTCGCGGTGACGGTGAGGGAGCGCAGCCGCACCCCCGACTCGCGAAAGCGCTCCATGGCGTCCTCCGCCACCTCGTGCTGGCTGTTTTTCGGCGTCACGTAGCAGACCGTCTGGCCGCGCCCGAGCGCCTCCTTCAGAACCGGGTGCAGGACCCCCGCGGTCTTTCCCAGCCCGGTCGGCGCCGATATCAGCATGGCGCGCCCATCGGCCATGCCGGACTCTATCTCCCCCATCAGCTCAAGCTGTCCGGGGCGGGGGGTGGCGAAGGGAAAAGGAAACTCCTTTGCCGCCTTCTTTCTTCTACGGGCGCGCTTCGAGGCCTCGTCCGCCTCCCGCGCCAGTTCGTCCAGGCGCAGCTCCAGCCAGCCCCGGTACGCCTCCAAGTCCAGTTGCACCGGAAGGTCCTCCGAGGCGCCGTTACGGGAGGAAACGAGGTGGAAGGAGAGGCGCGGTATCACGCCGTGCTCCAGCCAATGGAAGTAGCCGTAGGTGAGAAGCTGCAGCGAATACGGCTCGTTCGTGCCCGCGTGAGCCAGCCGGCGCCGGAGCTCCCACAGGTTGAAGCAGCTCTTGATCTCCTCAATTAAGGGTGGGGCGTGGCGGAAGATCCCGTCCAGGCGACCGTTCACCTGGAACTGGTGCCCTCCCCTTTCGAAGATGCGGCTGACCGGCACTTCGGCCTGGTAGCTAGCGTCCGCCAGCGCGCGCTTTTTCTGGATCTTAAGGTGAATTTCGCGCCCCTCCGCGGTGGAGCGGTCGTAGCCGGAACGGGGCTCGATGCTCCCGGTGCGCGGGACGGGAAGGGCGAAATATCCTACCGGGATGTTGATGAGATTGGGTGCAGGCTTCATGGGAGAACTCTTGACGGGAGGACGGACATACCCCTTTGATTTAGCGACACTTTCCAATGAATAACCTGCGCTTGTCAAGTTAAGAATGGGGACGATTGCAATCCATGAGGAAGCGAGTATTCTCTTTCCCTGTGCATTCTCATTACTTGTCTAAAGGAGATCTCACCAATGAAAAAAATCCTCGCAGCTGTCGTGCTCTCCCTTTTCTGCGCCGGTTTCGCTGCCGCTGCCGACGACGCCGACGTGGTACTGCCGGCGAAAAACGGCAACGTCACCTTCCCCCACAAGAAGCACCAGGACATGAAGGAACTGAAGTGCACCGACTGCCATGAAACCGACAAGGGAGGGAAGATCGCCAACCTGGGCAAGGAGTGGGCCCACAAGACCTGCAAGGGGTGTCATACCGACAAAGGGAAAGGCCCCACCAAGTGCACCGAGTGCCACAAGAAGTAACCCCTCCCCACTCACCTATAAAGGCGGAGGCTGTCACGGCCTTCGCCTTCGTTGTTTCCCCAGCCTCTGCCCCCCCAATTAAAATTAAAATAAACAAATTAAATGAAAGCCAACATTGACATCTGTTAATTTTTATAGATAATGAACCGTGCTCGTGGCAGCAGGATTATTCCTGGGAAGGGCCGTCGGCAGCGCCGCGGCAGCCATCAGGCTCTAATGATCGACATTCTGTGGTAGGGAGAACGTATCATGAGGGACCCGTTCCACGATCTCCATCATCAAGAAGCGAGCATCACCTCACACATCAGACTCATCTCCGAAGGGGGCAGTTCCCATGCCGGCAGTGTCGAGCTGGTTTGCATCGACTCCATCCACGCCACCCAGACCTGCACGACCGAATCCCAGCACAGCGGCTATCGCTCAGCTACCGCGTGCAACGCGGCCACCCCTTTGGAAATATCGTTATGCTGCATCGGCGTGGAACACGCCCAGGAACTGGACCATCAGTCGATCCCCGAGGTACTCAGGCAGCGCTTGGAGCGGCTTGGGAAGGCTCTCGGTGAAGGCGCCAGCGTGAGCGTCAGGAACCCCGGCAGCCTTTGGTCCATAAGCGACGCTAAGCGCCGGTTCTCGGCAAGAAGAGTCGCGGCACGCATAGCGGTGTACCCCGACCCTGAGCCTTGAAGAAAATCTCACCCGATTAGACACCGCTGGCCGGTCCTTTCTGCACATAGCTGCCACGGTGCTTACCAGACGAAAACCACAGGAGAGAGCAATGGGCGAAGACAACAACCATGGGGGGGAAGCCGGTTCCGCGTCCACGCATGTAAAGCTCGTGTCGGAAGGTGGAGCCGATGCGCCCGAGGCGCAACGCGCACGGTTCTGGTCGCCGGAACAGATGGTGGCTAGCTGCATCACCCCACAGCAGATGGATAATTTCAGGGCCTACAACAACGTCTGCATGACGCTTCCCACCAACGACAGGTATGCCTTTTCAGTGACCATGGAACATGCGGCAAAACTGGATGAGGGGGTGATCCCTGAATCCATGTTGCAGGAATTCGAGGCAAACGCTGCGCCCCTCTCCCAGGCAGCCCGCCTCAAGGTGCAGCACGCAGGCAGGGTCTGGTTCATCCTCGATCTGGACAAGAAGTACTCGGTGCGCATGGTGCCGACGGGGCTGCTGGTGTACAGCGAAACGCTGTGACCCGCCCAGGGGGCAGAGAACCATTATGAGTGACTATCACGCCTTCGAGCAAGGCGGCGACAACTTCCTGTTCTTCTCGCGCTCCGCGCGGCTCTACCAACTGAGCGAGATAGCCTCCCGGATGCTCTCTGAACTCCGGCCGCCGCAACCCGGGCTTGGCGCACTCCCCCCCCCCAGGCCTTCCCCCACGCCATCTTTCCGCCGGTGAAGCGCCGCTTTATGCCGAGCTTTGCGACTTGCTGCACCAGGAGCTCGGGGTTCCGCTCCCCGTGTCCCGGGACCCGCAGACCAAACCGGGGGAAAACCGCTTCCAGACCTTCTCCATCTACCTGGCCCAGAACTGCAACATGGCGTGCTGCTACTGCTGGAACTGCGGGGGAACCTTCGGAAAACCCGGGCACTTGATGGGAGAGAAGTCGGCGAAGCGCGCCATAACGCTCATCCTGGACCTGGTTCAGGAATCCAACGCAGACAAGATTTTCGTCAATTTCTACGGCGGCGAACCGCTGCTCGACTTTCCTATCCTGACCAAGATAACCCTGGAATTGCTGCAGCACGAGGCGCAGCTGGGCAAGAACTTCTACCTCACGCTGGACACCAACGGCACCCTGCTGGAGGGGCCGGTGGCGCAGTTCCTGGCACGCTACTTCACCCAGATCGGCGTCAGCCTTGACGGAAACCAGCGGATCCACGACATACAGAGGCCAGGAAAGTACGGCGAGAGCACCTGGCAGCTCATCGTCAACAACATGAAGGCCTTCCCCAACCCGAAGCTCTTGGGCATCCGGGCCACCCTGACCGCGTTCTCCGACAGCTACCTGGAGACCTTCCGCCAGCTCAGTACGCTGGGGGTGAGCCGGATCCAGCTGGAATACTGCCATGAGCCCGGATACCACAAAAACCCCATCTTCGAAAAGCTGAACGTGCCGGTGGAGCGGCAGTTGACCGAACTCCGGGAGTTCATCGACTACTACGTCGATTACATCAGCCATTACCAGGAAACCCGCGACATCCCCTTAGCCTCCAACGTCCTCGACAACATCACTAGGATCAGGCGCGGCAGCCGCTTCACCAAGCCGTGCGGCGCCGGAACCAACACCCTCGCCATCAACAGCCGCGGAGAAATCTTCCCCTGCATCGCCTTCGTGGACCGTGACGACTTCGCCATGGGCAAAGCTGGCGTCGACTGCGGTCTCTCCCTGCACGACACCCTTTCCGGCTTCGAGGTCGACGGCCAGCTCCCATGCCATTCCTGCTGGCTGCGCTACGACTGCGCCGGCGGATGCTACGCCACCCACTACGACATGACGGGGAACCCCCGGCACCCGCACCCGCATTACTGCGAGAGCATGAAGGGGCGGGCCGAGGTCTACTTCTACGCACTGACCCAGATGCTTAACAAGTGCCCGTGGCACCTGCAACGCGATCCCAATTCTGATCCCTCCTAGCCTACTGTTTCCCCCTCGCCCCTTCATGAGTTTTTTCGTGTTGACACGAGACTGCATCGGTACGATTATGAGGACGGCTCTGCCGTTAATGAGCCATTCCGGGGGATATTATGGCCAGGAAGATCTTCATCGCGGCATCGGGTCAGAACATAGGTAAAACCACCATCAGCGTCTCGCTTTTGCACCTGGCCCAGAAGAAGTACGGGCGGGTCGGGTTCATGAAGCCTTTGGGGCCAAAGCCTGCGCTTTTGCGCGGGGTGTCCGTCGACAAGGACGCCGCCCTCATCGCGCAGGTGTTCGGGCTCGACAAGGACCTCCCCTACATGTCTCCGGTCGTGGTGCACCCTGACACCTCGCGCCAGGCCATTGACGGCAAGATCCCCCTGGACGAGCTTCCCGACCGGATCCTCGCCAGCTACGCGGAACTGGAGAAGCACTGCGACTTCATCGTGATAGAAGGGTCGGGACATCCCGGGGTCGGGTCCGTGTTGAACCTCTCCAACGCCCGCATCGCGAAGATGCTGAACGCGCCGGTCCTGATGGTGAGCGGCGGCGGGGTCGGCAACGTCATCGATACCATCGCCATGAACACCGCGCTCTTCAAGCTGGAAGGAGCCGAGGTGCGCGGGGTGCTGGTGAACAAGCTCTTTGCCGAGAAGCGGGCGCAGACCCTCGACTACCTCACCCGCGCCTTCGCCGGAAAGCCCTTCTCGGTGTTGGGCGGGTTCGACTATAAACCCGTGCTCGCCAACCCGACGCTTAGCCGTGTGGCGCGCCTTTTGGACCTGCCGCTGCATGGCAACCGCCGCGAGGTGCGGCGCATCATCCATCACGTGCAGATCGGCGCCGCCTCCACGCAGCGCGTCACGGAAATGCTGCGCGACTCCTCGCTGTTGCTCGTCACCAGCAGCCGAGACGAACTCCTGGTCACCTTGGCCAACCTCTACCAGATGCCGGAATACCGTTCCCGGATCGTGGGTCTGGTCATACCCGGGATCTCCGACGTCAGCGTCATCACCCAACGCATCATCGACCGCAGCAACATCCCCTATTTCCGCACCGATAAGCTGAGCACGGCCGACCTTTACCGCATCATCACCGACGACGTCTCGAAGATCACCGCAAGGGATACGGAAAAGCTGCGTCTCATCAAGTCACTAGCCGAGGAAAGGCTCGATTTCGACGCCATAGACGAGGTCTTCGCCACCCCGCCGCAGGTCTGACCTGCTGCAGGACGCCTGTTCTACCCCCTCTCTTCAGGGGCCAAAAAAAATACCCCTCGCCGTAAGGAGAGGGGTATTTTTCGCGTTCAGCGCAGCGCCATTACTTCTTGTGGCACTCACCGCACTTGGTCGGGCCTGCGCCCTTGTCCGAGTGGCATCCTTTACAGGTCTTGTGGGCGAAATCCTTGCCGAAACCCTCGATCTTGCCCGGTCCCTTCTCATGGCAGGCCTTGCAGTCCTTCAGGGTGTCCTGGTGTTTCTTGTGGTTGAAGGTGACGTCCCCGTTCTTGGCGGGGAGGGTGATGACGTCCGCTGCCAGAACTGCCCCCGCGCTGAAGATGACCATAGCTACTGCGGCGATTGCTTTTTTCATTTCGTTACCCCTTTTCTTTTTTGAGTTTTTTGCTGCCGAACTGTGGTAAAAATAGCATCCAATGAGGGCTCCGGGTATCGACATCTATAGCAATATGACCCGATGTCGGGTTCCGGACAGCCCTAATCTGGCTGGAAACGGTGCTGAAATGACGCCAGGGGAGCCGGCAGCATGATGGATGCAAACGACAGAGCCGACAAGTTATCCGCCGCAAGCGTCGCCATAGACGGGGTCCGGATAAGGACGGTCCGCGAGGCGAAGAGGCTGACCCAACTCTACGTCGCCAACGTTGTGGGAGTAACCACCGACACCATCTCGCGTTGGGAAAATAACCGCTATCCCTCCATCAAGCGGGAAAACGCCCAGAAGCTTGCCGACGCCCTTGAGGTCCCGCTCGGGGATATCCTGCGCGACGAAGCACCTGTCCCCGAGGACGAACCTGGCACTGAGTTCCCTCCCCCCTCCCCGCGCCGGACGAAGCTCTTTATCCTCTTTGGCCTAGCCGCGCTCCTGCTGCTCCTCGTCGTCGTCATTCTCGCCCGCACCCCCTCCTCCGCCCCAAAAGCAGTGCGCTGGCTGCCGCGCTACGCAGCGCCGGGAGAGGTCATCCCGGTGCAGGTCAAGGTCACACGCCTGCCCGACGCCCCGTTCGGTTTCATCCTCAAGGAGAAACTTCCCGACGGGATGCGGCTGGTGAGTTCGGTTCCCCCCAGTTCCGCGGCCGAACCTGCCGGGTCGAGCCTCAAATGGCTGGTTCCCGGCGGAGGAAGCCCCGTTGCCATCTCGTACTCGGTGCGAACCCCTGCCCCCTTCGCGCAGGGCAAGGACGTCAAGGTAAAGGGGGAGATCGTGCTGCACGGAGGGGGCGTCAACCGGACCGAAGAGGTCGGCGGCGGCAGCGAGGTTCGCATCGGCCCGTACCACTGGGCAGACGCCAACGGCGACGGACGCATCGACGACGACGAGATCATGCCGGCCTACTACGTCTGCGACGAGATGAAGGGGCTCGGGCTAAACTGGAAGACCATCGAAGCGATCTGGACCGGCAAAGGGTACCGTTGGGATCCCAAGACCGGTTACACCGTCCTCAAGTAGTCCCGGCACGCATTCCAATCCCGCCAAAATTCTCTCCTCTCCCCGCCAAACATTGAGTTACACTAAGAAAAGGCATGGTAAACTGATCTCCGTCGCTCACCACAGACCTGCCGCCAGCGGTAGCTTAACTAAACGGAGCAGAGGAGGAGTCATGAAAGCCCTGATTTTAAGTGCGGATAATTTCGAAGATACCGAATTGCTGGTTCCTCTTTACAGACTGCGCGAGGCCGGGTATGCGGTCGACGTGGCATCGGAAAAGGCGGGTTCCATACACGGTAAGCACGGTTACGAGGTGCCGGTGAACAAGCTGTTCAACGAGGTGACGCCGGCCGATTACGCGGTCCTGGTACTCCCTGGCGGCAAAGCGCCCGCGGCCATCCGCAACAGCCCGGCGGTCCATGAAATCGCCCGCGCCTTCATGTCGGCGTCCAAACCAGTGGCCGCCATCTGCCACGGCCCGCAGATCCTGATCTCCGCCGGACTGCTCAAGGGGCGCAAGGCGACCTGCTATGAGTCGGTGGCCCCTGAACTGCGGGACGCCCAGGCGCAGTACCAGGATGTCGAGGTGATAGTGGACGGAAACCTGATCACCTCAAGAAAACCCGACGATCTGCCCGCCTTCTGCCGCGAGTTGGTGCGTATGGTCAAGGCGGCTGCGTAAACCGAAGAAAAGGCATGCACCACAGAGGACACGGAGGTACACAGAGGAAAACCAGAACCGGGTACAACCAAAAGGTTTATCTTAAAGCCTTGGCTTTTCCTCTGTGATTCCTCTGTGACCCTCTGTGGTGAGTGCTTTTGATGCTACTTACAAACAAAAGGGCGACCCCCATCCTAGCGGGGGCCGCCCTTTTTCATTTCTCTGCCGTGACCTTCCTACTTCTTAAGGTTCTTCTTGATCCTCTCGACAGCCTCGACGACGTTGTCGCGGTTGCCGAAGGCCGAGAGGCGGAAGTACCCTTCGCCGCTGGGACCAAAGCCGCTGCCTGGGGTGCCGACTACGTGGCAGTCATTCAAAAGCTTGTCGAAGAAGTCCCAGGAGGTGAGCCCGGCTGGGGTCTTGAGCCAGATGTAAGGAGCGTTGACGCCGCCGTACACGGTAACCCCGGCCGCTGAGAGACCTTCGCGGATGATGCGCGCGTTCTCCATGTAGTAATCGATGTTGGCCTGGGTCTCTTTCCAACCCTGCTCGGTGTAAACTGCGGCGGCCGCTTTCTGCACAGGGTAGGAAGCCCCGTTGAACTTGGTGGTCTGACGGCGCAGCCAGAGCTTGTTGAAGCTGTACTTCTCGCCGTTGGAAGTCGTCCCTTCGAGCTCGTCGGGAACTACTACCAGGCCACAACGAACGCCGGTGAAGCCGGCAGTCTTGGAGAAGGAGCGGAACTCGATGGCGCACTTCTTAGCCCCTTCGACTTCGTAGATGGAATGCGGAATCGAGGGGTCGGTGATGAACGCCTCGTAAGCCGCATCGAACAGGATGATGGAGTCGTTGGCCAGCGCGTAATCGACCCACCCCTTCAACTGCGCCTTGGTCGCCACGGCGCCGGTGGGGTTGTTCGGGAAGCAGAGGTAGATCATGTCCACCTTCTCCTTCGGATACGCCGGGAAGAAGCCGTTTTCTTCGGTGCAGGGCATGTAGACCAGCCCCTTGTAGTACCCCTTGTCATCGGCATCGCCGGTGCGGCCGATCATGACGTTGGTGTCGTTGTAAACCGGGTAGACCGGGTCGCCGATGGCGACGGTGTTGTCGAGCGCGAAGATGTCCAGGATGTTGGCGCAGTCGCACTTGGAGCCGTCGGAGATGAACATCTCCGTGGTCTTCAGGTCGACGCCCAAAGGCTTGTAGGACTTCTCGATGATGGCGTCGATCAGGAAGTCATACCCCTGCTCCGGACCGTAACCCATGAAGGAGTTCTCGCTGGCGAGATCGTCCACGGCATCGTGGAACGCCTTGAGGATTGTCGGGGTAAGCGGCTGGGTCACGTCGCCGATCCCAAGGCGGATCACCTTCGCCTCCGGGTTTGCAGCGGCGAAGGCTCGCACGCGGCGGCCGATCTCGGGGAAAAGGTATCCTGCTTTAAGTTTCAGGTAGTTATCGTTAATTTTTGCCACATCTTCCTCCAAAAAGTTTTCTTATCTATCTCAGTCCCAGCACGTCCTGCATGTCGTAGACGCCCGGCTTGGCAGTGACCACCCATTTGGCGGCACGCACCGAACCCCTGGAGAACATGTCCCGGGTGTGGGCGCGGTGGGTAATCTCGATACGCTCACCCATCCCGATGAAGTAGACGGTGTGCTCGCCGACGATGTCGCCGCCGCGCACGGTCTGCATCCCGATCTCGTCATGGGTGCGCTCGCCGCAGATCCCCTCGCGGTGGTAGTTGGCGACCTTGTTGTAGTCGCGTCCCAGCGCGCTGGCTACCACCTCTCCCATCCTTACCGCGGTCCCGGAGGGGGAATCCTTCTTCAGGCGGTGGTGCGACTCGACGATCTCGACGTCGAAGTCTTCGCCGAGAATCTTGGCGACGTCAGCCAGCACCTTGAAGCAGACGTTGACGCCCACCGACATGTTCGGTGCGATGATCACCGGGATCTCGCGGGCAAGTTCAGCGGCCAGGGCCCGCTCCTCGGGGGTGAAGCCGGTGGAGCCTATCACGATGGATTTGCCGTAGAGCGCGCAGACTTCGAGGTTCTTCAGTGAGACCTTCGGAGCGGTGAAGTCGATCAGGACGTCGCACGCCTGCACCACGGCGTTCAAGTCGTCGCTGATGGCGACGCCGATGGCGCCCAGACCCGCGTTGTAGCCGGCGTCCTGCCCCACCATCGGGTGCCCCGGGCGCTCCAGAGCGCCGCAGATCTCGACCCCTTCTGCTTCCTTGACGGCTGCGATGATCCGCCCGCCCATGCGTCCGGCAGCTCCGCAAACAGCTATTTTTACCATTAGGTTGTCTCCGTAAAAAAAATCTATTTCCCGATCAAATCCCCCTTTTACAAAGGGGGACTTAGGGATTTTCAGCTACTTCACTAAGCTCTAGGGGGACAGAATTCCAGGGGTTCCAGGGGGACAGGCACCTTGCAGAGCCAGTCCCCCTGGGATGCTAGATGAGCTTGTATTCCTTCATGATGGCGGTCAACTTGGCCAGGTTCGCCTCCATCAGCGGGGCCAGCGGCAGGCGGACCTCGGAGCTGCATTTGCCCATGAGGGAAACGGCGGCCTTGACCGGCACCGGGTTGCTCTCGATGAACATCGCGTTGGAGATCTTCAGCAGGTACAGGTGCAGCCTGCGCGCCTCTTCCATGTTGCCGGCGTTGAACGCATCGACCAGCGAAGAGACTTCCTTCGGCATGATGTTGGCGGTAACGGAGATGACGCCTTTACCGCCTGCGGCCATGATGGGGAGGGTGATGAAGTCGTCACCGGAAAGAACGTCGATCTTGTCCCCACAAAGGGCGAGCACCTCGGAAGCCTGCTGGAGCGAGCCGGTTGCCTCCTTGATCGCCACGATATTCTGGTGCACGGACAGCCTCGCCACCGTTTCCGGCAAGAGGTTGACACCGGTGCGGCCCGGTACGTTGTAAAGGATTTGGGGGAGCGCTACGGCATCGGCAACCGCTTTGTAGTGACGGAACAGCCCTTCCTGGGAGGGCTTGTTGTAGTACGGGGTCACTAGGAGCGCGCCGTCCGCGCCCAGCTCCTTGGCGTGCTGGGTGATCTCGATCGCCTCGTGGGTCGAATTGGACCCGGTGCCGGCGATGACCGGAACCCTTTTGTTGACCTGCTCAACCACGACTTGGATGACACGGTCGTGCTCGACATAGCTGAGGGTGGAAGACTCGCCGGTCGTGCCGCAGGGAACGATTGCGTCGGTACCGTTCTCTATCTGGAATTCCACAAGCTCGCGCAGTTTCTCTTCGTCCACCGCTCCGTTTTTGAATGGGGTGACGATGGCTACGATGCTTCCTTGGAACATGTGCTACCTCCTTGTATGACTGCTAACGGTTATTGAAATGGTTAGAGCTCCGCGGCGCCGCGACAGTTTTGCCGCGGCTCCATCGGGGGCTCGAAGCGTCAAGCGAGCGGAGCCTCTTAAAGAAAGGACGGAACGCGCTCGCCCCGGACCAGGTCCTCCAGCTTCTCCCGGTCGCGCACCACTTCGAACTTGCCCCCGTCGACCATGACTTCGGCGGCGCGGGGGCGGCTGTTGTAATTGCTGCTCATGGTGAAGCCGTAGGCGCCGGCCGACATGAATGCAATCAGGTCGCCCTGACGGAAGTTCGGTATCTCGCGCTCTTTCACCAGGAAATCGCCCGATTCGCAGATGGGACCGACGATATCGCCTTCTATCACGCCGTCCTGGTTCCTGAAGACCGGCCTGACGCCGTGGAAGGAGCCGTAGAGAGACGGCCGGGCCAGGTCGTTCATGCCGGCATCCACGATGACGAAGTTTTTTTCCTCGCCTTTTTTAGTGTAGAGGCATTTGCCGACCAAAATGCCGGCATTGCCTACAAGGTTCCTCCCTGGCTCGAAAATTAGGTGCAGCCCGAGATCCTTGGTCTCTTCCTGGATGGAGGAGCCGTAATCCGCAGGCAGCGGTGGTGCTTCGTCATCGTACTGGATTCCGAGGCCGCCACCGAGATCGAGATATTTGATGTCGATCCCCATCCCCCTCACGCCGTCCAGGAGCCTTTTCAGCTTCTTGATGGCGTCGACAAAGGGAGAGACCTTGGTGAGCTGGCTGCCGATGTGGCAGTCGATGCCAAGTATCTCTATGTTGGCGAGTCCCTTGGCGCGCTGGTACTGCTCCAGGGCGCGCTCAATGTTTATGCCGAACTTGGCCTTCTTCAGGCCCGTGGTGATGTACGGATGGGTTTGAGGGTCGACGTCCGGGTTCACGCGGATGGCGATCCCCGCCTTCTTGCCGATACGGCCGGCGATATCGCTGATGCGGTCCAGTTCCTGCTCGGACTCAATGTTGAACATCAGTATTCCGCTCTCCAGCGCGTAGGCGATCTCGTCGTCCCTTTTGCCCACCCCGGAGTAAACCACTTTCTTCGGGTCCACCCCCGCGGCGAGCGCACGGTAAAGTTCTCCGCCGGAGACGATGTCGACCCCGCCCCCCAGGTTGATGAAGGTCTTCAGCACGGCGAGGTTGGAGTTGGCCTTGACGGAGTAGCAGATGGTATGAGGTGCCTGGGCGAAGGCATCGTCCATGGCCTTGTAGTGTCTTTCCAGCGTCGCCTTTGAATAGATATAGACGGGGCTACCGACGGCGGCGACAATATCCTTTATCGCCACGTCTTCTGCGAACAGCTCTTCACCTTTATATTGGAAATGATGCATGTTCTCGTCCCCCTTAGATCTCTTTCAAAATCTACGGCGTAAACAAAAAAAGTCTTTATTTCTAACATACAAAAGATGCAGTTGTCAAAATTATTGCTCCCGGAAAGGGTTAAGAATTCCGGGGTTCACTCAGAGGTTTCCATTAAGAGAGGGGATAAGGCGACGACTGAAACAGTTTTTTACTATGTCCAAAAACAGCCTTGCTAAGTGTGCAATTTCCAATTATCTATCCACTATCGCCAGCAGAGAAGAATTCTTGGTTTCGATACCTTCCACTAGACCCTCAAGCAGTTGCTCCCCGACAGTCACTTCACGTCGTTAATAGATTCTAAATAAAAGAGGACACGGCCTCCATTCTCCGGAAAATTAAACCGGAAGAGTTTGAACCCGCTCTGAGGGCCTCACTCGGTCAAATTGCACAAAAATTAGGCTTTCAAAAAGGGGCCAAAAACCATCGATCTCACATCTCCCCAACCCACGGCTCACCTTTTACTTCCTCGTCCATTTATGGGTGCTTTTTGCTCATTAAAGGCAACATTAACAATTATTAATCTAATTTCGCCCTATTATAACCAGCGATCTGGCGTCGCCGGTGCCGGGAAGGGCAAAATCTATGATTTCGAGCACGCCGGCGCCGAGAGCGTCGAGTTTGTCCTTCGCTCCCTCCACCTCTTCGGCAGCGCTGCGGCCTTTCATGGCGACGATGCGTCCCTCCGGTTTCAGAACCGGCAGCGCCATGGCTACGAAGGAGGGAATGTCGGAGAACGCCCTGGAGACGACCCAGTCGAAGCTGGCGCCATACTCCTGCGCCAGCGTCTCCGCCCGCACATGCAGCGCGGTGAACCCCGTAAGATTCAGAAGCCGCACCGCCTGCTTCTGAAAACTGATCTTCTTAACCACGGCATCCACAGAAACCATCTCCAGGTCCGGCTGCACGATCTTCACCGGGATACAGGGAAAGCCCCCGCCCGAGCCGATGTCGAGCAGGCGTCCCGGACAGCGCACCGCCTTAAGGAGACTCAACGAATCGACCAGATGCTTCAGGGCGATATCCTCGTCGCCGGTGATCGCAGTAAGGTTTATCTTCCGGTTCCACTTCTTGAGCTCCTCGGCAAAGAGGTTCAGGCTCTCCAACTGCGCCGAGTCGAGCTGCACGCCCAGCTCGGCAGCGCCCTTCTTCAGGAGATCTTTAGCGCTCTGTATCATCTGCCGTACCTCGCTTTGAGCGCGATGGATAGGATGGTAATACCCGCCGGCGTAACCCCAGGGATGCGTGACGCCTGTCCCAGCGTGTCCGGCCGGAACCGGACCAGCTTCTCGCGCACCTCGGCAGAGAGGCTCGGAACGGTGCTGTAGTCCATGTCGGCCGGAATGGTGGTGCTCTCCAGTCTCGCCGCGCGCGCTACCTGCTCCAGCTGGCGCTCAATGTATCCCTTGTACTTGATCTGGATCTCCAGCTGTTCGCGCACCGTTTCCGGCAGCTCCATGATCTCCGGGTAAATCCTGGAGAGGTCGCTGCAGGTGAAATCGGGGCGGCGCAGCAGCTGCTCGTAGCTGATGGCATTCTGAATCCCGACCAGATCCCACTCCTGCAGAAGCTCCTCGCCTGCTGCCGACGGCGTCAATCTCTCCCTGGAAAGCCGATCCAGCTCCGAATCGATCAGTTCCTTCTTGGCCAGGAAGGAGTGGTACAGGCTCTCGGGAACCAGCCCGATGTCGTGCCCCTTCTCCCGCAGACGGAGATCCGCGTTGTCCTCGCGCAGCAGCAGCCGGTACTCGGCGCGCGAGGTGAACATGCGATACGGCTCCTTGGTGCCAAGCGTCACCAGGTCGTCTATCATGACCCCTATGTACGCCTCGCTCCTCCCCAGTACGAGCGGTTCCTTCCCCTGCACCCTGAGCGCCGCGTTGATCCCTGCCATAAGACCCTGGGCAGCCGCTTCCTCGTACCCCGAGGTGCCGTTGATCTGCCCCGCGTTGTACAGGTTGCGGACCAGCTTCGTCTCCAGAGAGGCGTGCAGCTGGATCGGGTTGACGTAGTCGTACTCGATCGCGTAGGCCGGGCGCATGATCTCCACCCGCTCCAGTCCTTCGATGCTGCGGTAGAAGGCCCACTGAATGTCGATGGGAAGCGAGGTCGACATCCCGCTCGGATACACCTCTACCGTCTCGCGCCCTTCCGGTTCGATGAAAGTCTGGTGCCGGTCCTTCTCGGGGAAGCGCACCACCTTGTCTTCGATGGAGGGGCAGTACCGGGGGCCGATACCCTCGATAATACCGGCGTAAAGCGGCGAGCGGTCCAGTCCGGAGCGGATGATGTCGTGCGACTTTGGATTCGTGTAAGCGATGTGGCAGGGAACCTGCTGCTGCTCGATCCTCTCGGTGGAGAAAGAAAACGGGATCGGGTTCTCGTCGCCGTGCTGCGCTTCAAGCCTTTCGAAGTCGATGGTCCTGCCGTCCAGGCGTGCGGGAGTGCCGGTCTTCAACCTTCCCACCTCGAAGCCTACGTCCTTCAGTCCGTCCGAAAGGCCGATGGAGGGAAGGTCCCCTGCCCTGCCGCCCGGGTAATGGACAAGACCGATATGGATAAGCCCGCGCATGAAGGTACCGGTGGTGAGAACAACGGTCCTGCTTAGGTACCTCACCCCGCCCTTGGTGTCCACCCCTGCAACGGACCCGTCTTCCAGGTACAAGTCCGTGACCTCAACCTGCTTCAGATCCAGGTTATCCTGCTGCTCCATGACATGCTTCATGCGCAGGCG
Organism: Citrifermentans bemidjiense Bem; assembly: GCF_000020725.1. NCBI lineage: Bacteria > Pseudomonadati > Thermodesulfobacteriota > Desulfuromonadia > Geobacterales > Geobacteraceae > Citrifermentans > Citrifermentans bemidjiense. The sequence continues at coordinate 4,610,500 of NC_011146.1, forward strand.
GTACAACTGCTTGTCGGCCTGTGCGCGGGAGGCGCGCACCGCTGGGCCCTTCTTGGTGTTGAGCACGCGGAACTGAATTCCGGTAGCGTCGATGTTCCGTCCCATCTCCCCGCCCAGTGCATCGATCTCCTTAACCAGGTGCCCCTTCGCCAGGCCGCCGATGGCCGGGTTGCAGGACATAAGCGCGATGGCGTCCAGGTTGATGGTGAGCATAAGGGTGGAACGCCCCATGCGGGCAGCGGCCAGAGCGGCCTCGCACCCGGCATGACCGGCACCGACCACGATCACGTCATATGTCTTATCGTAAACTATCAAAACCTTACTCCATTGATGCCTGAGACTTATTTACCGCAGAGGACGCTGAGGTCGCAGAGGGATTGAACCTGTATTGTTCCACGTGGAACATTAGGCCTAACGGCGCAACCAGCGTGCGCTCACAGCGTGAAAACAACGACTATGAATATCCTGGCAGCGTCACCCACCCCCCTACCCCCTCCCGTCAAGGGAGGGGGCGTGCTACAAGCAGGTGGTCAAAAAAACACCAAGTAGAGCGTAGTGGGAGACAGCACGTACAGGACAACTCCCTCACAGAACGCAACCTATACTAAAAGGGTTCCCCCTCCCCTGGCGGGAGGGGGTTAGGGGATGGGGGAAGTAGCCACAGCTTCCCACGTTGCAGACTTCACTGTACCGTATCCTTCATATCGTGCTCTGGAGCCAGCAAACTATTAGCATAGGTTCAAAAGCTATGTTCCACGTGAAACAAACTAGAAATACTGAACCATCCCGTGATGTTACACACTAATATATCTACTTCCCAATACAGAAGCTGGAGAAAATCCGGTCCAGTACGTCGTCCGCCGTAGTCTCGCCGGTAACCTCCCCTACCGCGTCCAGCGCATCGCGCAGATCGACGGGCAGAAGCTCCATATTCACCCCCGACTCCAGGTTCGCTACGAACGATTGCAGCGACTCCCTCGCCTTCAAGAGCGCATCGCGATGCCGCGCCTTGGAGAGGGCTACAAACTCCCGGCCGTCTATGGCGTGCCCGTGCATGAAGGCGTTAGTGATGGCGTCACGCAGTTGAGGGACACCGTCTCCAGTGTGGGTGGAGATAGCGACCACCGGAGCGGAGCAGCCAGATGGAAGGTCTACCGCCAGCGGCAGGTCGGACTTGTTGCGCACCACGATGCAGCTCTTCGATCCGATTGCCTCCAGGATGGCGGCGTCTTCATCCCCGAAAGCGGACGACCCGTCGATGACAAAAAGAACAAGGTCCGCCTTGGGAATACGGTCCAGAGAAAGGCGCACGCCTTCCTGCTCTACTTGGTCTTCCGACTCGCGGATCCCGGCAGTGTCCAGGAGCTTCACCGGTAGGCCGTTTATGTTTACGACCTCCTCGATGAGGTCCCTGGTGGTGCCGGGAACGGAGGTGACTATGGCGCGTTTTTCCTTCAAGAGCGTGTTGAGCAGGCTCGACTTTCCTACGTTCGGCTTGCCGGCGATGACGACGGATACGCCGTCGCGAAGCACCCTCCCCTCGTCGAAGCCGGCTATCAGGGCGTCGAGTTCAGCCAAAGCGGGGGCCACTTTACCCAAGACGTCGGTCTCTACTGCGACATTCACGTCATCCTCGGGGAAGTCGATCAACGCCTCGACATAGGCCAGCGCGTAAACTATCCCCTCTTTCACCGTTGAGATGCGCTGCGACAAGAGCCCTTCCCGCTGATGCTGGGCCAGTGCCAATGACGCATCGGTACGGCTGGATATGACGTCCATCACGGCTTCTGCCTGCACCAGGTCGATGCGCCCGTTGAGGAAGGCGCGCTTGGTGAACTCGCCTGGCTCAGCCGGGCGCGACCCTTGGGAGATCACCAGCGCAAGGATGCGGGAGACAACGAGGGTGCCGCCGTGGCACTGTATCTCGACCACGTCCTCGCGGGTGTAGGAGTTGGGCGCCTTCATATATACAGCCATGGCCTCGTCCACCAGGTCGCCGGTTCCGGGCTGTACCACTTCACCATAAGAAAAACGGTGGCTTTTTAGGCCACCGTTCGATTTGGCGTTGAAGATGCTCCGGGCGATCTGCAGAGCTGCGGGGCCGCTTATCCTGACGATCCCGATGCCGCCTTCCCCTACCGGAGTGCTGATCGCTGCAATTGTGTCGCGGACATACATTTGCTGTACCTGATGCCGGTTAGTCTGCTACGGCTTTGTTGATATACATCTGCTGAGCGATGGTCAGCACGTTGTTCACCAGCCAGTAGATGACGAGGCCGGACGGGAAGTTCAGGAACATGAAGGTGAAGACGATGGGAAGCATGAGCATCATCTTGGCCTGCACCGGATCCATGTTGGTCGGGGTCATCTTCTGCTGGATGAACATGGTGACGCCCATGATGATCGGGGTCACGTAGTACGGATCCTTGGCGGAGAGGTCAGTGATCCAGAGATAGAAAGGAGCGTGGCGCAGCTCGATGGAGTACATCAGCGCGCGGTAGAGTCCGAAGAACACCGGGATCTGCACTACCATCGGCAGGCAGCCGCCGAGCGGGTTGACCTTGTGGGTCTTGTACAGTTCCATCACGGCGCGGTTCATGGCGTCGCGGTCGTTCTTGAACTTCTCCTTCAGCTCAGTCATCTTGGGCTGCAGCTTCTGCATGTCCTTCATCGACTTGTAGCTCTTGTGGGTGAGCGGGAAGAAGACAAGTTTCAGGATGAAGGTGATGATGATAATGGCGATGCCGTAGTTGCCGGTGTACTTGTAAAGGAATTTGAGCGAATGAACCAGCGGCTTCGCAATGGGACCGAACCAGCCGTAGTCTATTACTTCATCCAGACGGTTACCCTGCAGCTTCAGGATGTCGAGATCCTTCGGGCCATAGTAGACGGCGTAATTGACAGCGGAACGCTGACCAGGTGCCACGGTGACAGTGGGCGAAACGATGTCGCGCTGAATGGCGTCATTGGCCGGGCGCGTGATGCGAACCTGGCTGATGCTCCCCTTGTCCGCGATGATGCCGTCCATGAAGTACTTATCGGCAAACGCGGACCAGGCGATGTCCTTCCCGTACTGAACCGGGTTCTTGAGCAGGTTGTCCAGCTTGTCGACCTTCACCTTCCCTTCGCTGAGGGTCGAGGGTGCATGAACTTCGTACCTCCCCTCCTTCTTCGCTTCAACGACGCGAGAAGTCTGCAGCAGGTGCACGGCCCCGGTCAGCGCCACATTCCCTGCGTTTTGTACTTCCTCGGTAAGGCCGATACGGTAGGCGTCGCCGGAGAAGGTATAGACCTTCCTGAAGGTGATCCCCTGCGAAGTGGTGGTGGTGAATTCGAGGGATCCCTTGCCGCCGTTCGTGACCTTGACCTCACCGGTGCTTGCGCTGTAAAGGGCGTCAGGGGAGAGGCCGAATTCCCGGGAGTCGCTGAGAAGCGCATAGCGGTTGGCTGCGGTCTCGTTGACCAGAACGATGTCCTTTCCCTGGGGGCCGACAGTCTCCTTGTACTTCTTGAGGACGAACTTTTTGAGACCGCCCCCCTGGGTGGAGAACACGGCGGTGTAGAGATCGGTGTCGACGGTAACATCCTTGGCAACAGCTGGCGCCTGCCCCGCCTGGGGTGCGGGCGCAGCGAGGGGCGCGGTGCCTGCGGTCGGTGCAACTGCCGCCGGTAAAGCAGGAGCGGAGGCGGAGCTCATGGCTGCCTGTTTGGCGCCTGGCGCAGTTAGCGGTTTGGGCGTCGGGAAAATGAAAGAGTAAGCGTAGAGGACCCCGATGGAGAGGAGTACCGCTATGATGAGACGTTTTTCCATGAAATTCTCCTGAAGAGACTATTTAACCGGATCGTACCCCCCCGGATGAAACGGGTGGCACTTCAGTACACGAGCGGCCGTCAACCACAACCCCTTTACGGGACCGTACTTTTCCAATGCTTGTAAGGAGTAATGCGAACAGGTAGGGTAAAAACGGCAGGAAGGGGCCTTGAGTGGAGAGATGAACCTCTGGTAGAAAACTACAAGGCCTATGAATATCTCTTTAAGCATACTTTTTTCGCAGCCGCCCGAAGGCGGCTGCGAGCTCTGTTGAAATCTGGTGAAAGTCAAGCACGTCGGCCCCTTTCTTGGCAACGATGTTGATGTCAGCCGAAATAAAAAGAGACTTGTTCTGCCTGTAAAACTCCCGTAGCCTTCTTTTGATACTGTTTCGGACTACGGCGTTCCCTACCTTCTTGCTCACGGTAAACCCAACCCTAGTGCCCGTGCCTTCATTTGGTTTCAACAACACAAGGAAGTACTGCGTATGCAGCTTCGATGCGCCTTCGTTGAACTGCAGGAACTCGGGACGCCTTAGAAGGCGTTCGGCCTTGGGAAAATTAGAGCTGGTCAAACAGGAAAACTATTTGGTGGCGATGCTTACGGAAAGACGCTTGCGCCCTTTGGCCCTTCTCCTCTTGATGACGAGACGGCCGTTCTTGGTGGCCATACGTACCAAGAAACCGTGGGTTCTTTTCCTGGAGGTGTTGCTGGGCTGGAAGGTTCTTTTCATCTTTATCTACTCCTTAAACGTTATGGTAATCAGTACTTTTAAAGGCAAGTGTCGAACTTAAACATAATCGACAATCTATGTCAAGGTGTTTTTACAAGGCCAAGTTT